>JAJEAV010000033.1 GCA_022822625.1 Gammaproteobacteria bacterium
TGGGCACCAACTGCACTTTCAACAAGTCTCCCCCGGTAGGTTCGGTCCGCCATAGCCTCATCGAAGCTGTATCCGCTTTCGACCGTCATAAGTGCCGTGTTTAGTACATTGAGTTTGGGACTCGAGGATTTTCTTCGAAAGGGTTTGCTACTGTAATTCTGAATACCTGTAACTAGGTCAGTTTTTGCCAGCAAATCCAGATATCGTGCCAAAGTTGTCGTATTGCCGGCATCCTGAAGCTGTCCAAGCATCTTGTTGTAGGAAAGAATCTGACCGGAGTATTCAGCGCCGAGTTCGAATAGTTGCTTGAGAAGCGCGGGTTTGTCCACTCGTTGAAATGCAAGGATATCCCTTTCAATACTAGGTTCTATCAAGGCATTGACAATATAAGAGCGCCATCTGCCTTGATCCTTAATAAATGATGCACTTCCAGGATAACCGCCGAAAAACAGATATTCCTCCAAATTAAAATCAAATGCATCGACCATTTCCATCAACGACCAGTGCGTTAATTTGATTGTTTCAAAACGTCCGGCAAGACTCTCTGTCAATCCTTGCTGAAAAAGAAGCGGAGATGAACTCAATAAAACTACATGGAGTGGTAAATTATTCAGACGGTCCTGATCCCAAAGACCCTTGACGACTTTTGACCAATTCGGGATTTCCTTTATTTCATCAATTGCAAGAACAAAACCGGCATCAGAATTACGGGCTTTTATGCGAGCTTCATCCCATTGACGAATTAACCATTCTGCATCTTTTGCCTTTTCATGATATATCTGCGATCTGTCAGAAAATCTTGTGGCACTTTGGGATAAGTCTGGCGAGGATGGAGCTATTGTTGAATCAGGGGTATCTGCTGACAGATATTTCGAGGGGGACTTCAGGTCACGCAATGCCTGTTTAACCAATGTAGTCTTCCCCGTCTGGCGAGGTCCAGTCACTACAATTAGCAGTCGGGGCTTCTCCCTCAAACGAAGAAGCAACGTCGACAATTGGCTTCTTTTGTATGCATTCACGCAATAATTATAGTATATTGAGTAAAATCACTCAATATACTTTTTAAGCTCGCCCCCTCCTTTCGCTACATAAAATGTGCTACTGAACTGTGAAGAGAGGGTTGATGCAAACATGAAATACCCGAACTGTAGCCTCGATCGATATGCTACCAATAATTCAGGTATTGAAGTCCTGATGATACAATCACGCACTTTAATGGAACTCGTCGGTTTATGCGCACCTCACGAATACTCCTTGCAACCTTAAAGGAAAATCCCACTGATGCAGAAGTTATCTCGCACCAGTTAATGGTGCGAGCAGGCCTGATACGACGTGTTGCGGCAGGAATCTATAACTGGTTGCCAACAGGAATACGCGTACTGAACAAGGTAAAACAGGTTGTTCGCGAGGAAATGAACCGCTCCGGAGCCCAGGAAGTACTCCTGCCCGGAGTTCAACCTGCTGAGCTTTGGCAAGAATCCGGCCGATGGAGTGATTATGGCCCGGAACTTCTCAGACTCAAGGATCGCCATCAACGTGATTTCTGCCTGGGACCAACCCATGAAGAAGTAATTACCGCACTCTTGAAAAACGAAGTGCGGAGTTACCGACAACTACCCGGAAACTTCTATCAGATCCAGACCAAGTTCCGTGATGAAATTCGTCCCCGTTTTGGAATCATGCGCGGTCGTGAATTCATCATGAAAGATGCCTATTCCTTTCATGACAGCCAGGAATCCCTTAAGGAAACCTATGACCTGATGCACGACACCTACTGTGCGATCTTTGACCGTCTTGGGCTCCGTTACCGGCCAGTAGCGGCTGATTCCGGCAGCATCGGAGGAGAAATCTCCCATGAATTCCATGTTCTTGCCGATTCTGGTGAGGATGCAATCGCCTTTTCGACCTCAAGTGATTATGCCGCCAATCTGGACTTGGCAGCAGCCGTGCCACCCACCAGGCCGGCAGACGATCCCGGTATGGATTTGGAACTTGTCGACACGCCCGGACTCAGAACCATCAGTGACCTGGTTAAACAGTTCAACCAGCCAATCGAAAAAACCATCAAGACACTGATTGTTGAAGCTTCGGAAGAATCCGGCCACAAACTCGTTGCCATGCTGGTTCGTGGAGATCATGAACTAAACCCAGTCAAGGCGGAAAAACTTGACATTGTTGCCGCCCCTCTTCGCATGGCTGATGCCGATATTATTCGAGCAGAAATTGGTGCAGGTCCTGGATCACTCGGGCCGGTTAATCTGCCGATTCCCTGCATCGTCGATCACTGTGTTGCAGCCATGTCTGATTTTTCTGCTGGTGCCAATCAGGACGACAAACACTACTTTGGAATTAACTGGGGCCGTGATGCCAAACCTACGAAGGTTGCCGACATTCGAAATGTTGTCGATGGTGACCCCTCTCCCGATGGACGCGGAGAAATCAAGATTGCTCGAGGTGTAGAGGTCGGCCACATCTTTCAGCTTGGCCTGAAATATAGCACCGCCTTGAATGCATCAGTGCTTGATGCCGAAGGCAAGATGATTCCGATGCATATGGGTTGTTACGGTATTGGGGTTACCCGAATCGTTGCGGCAGCAATCGAGCAGAACCATGACGACAAGGGCATTATCTGGCCCGATTCAATCGCTCCCTGGTCACTAGTGATTGTACCAATCGGATTAAACAGATCGGAAAGCGTCAAAAAATTGACTGAGGAGTTGTATGAATCACTCCTGAGAACCAATATTGAAGTACTGCTGGATGATCGAGACGAGAGACCGGGCGTCCGATTTGCAGATATGGAGCTAATTGGCATTCCCCATCGAATCGTAATTGGCGAGCGAGGTATCGAAAGGAATTCCGTGGAGTATTATCATCGACCTACCAATCAAGCCAAGGATCTGCCCGTTAAAAACCTGACCGAACAGTTAACGGAAATTATTGGTAACAGACAATCTTGATCCCAATGCCCTGATTTTGGGTTAACAGGCAAAAACTGCTTTCGATTGAAATGACAGCCATTCAAGACCAGTCACAACATCAACCCGGGTATACTCAAGGGATGAACTCGACGCTTACCATACTGGCAATTGGCGATATTCATCTGGGTACAATACCCTCTCAACTACCTGAAAACCTGTCAGACAGTGGTGTCACAAAACACGATTTGACTCCAGCGGCAGCATGGAAGAGTGCCGTTGATTACGCCGTCAACAATCAGGTTGATGCAATATTGCTTGCCGGCGACGTAGTGGAAAGCACCAACGCACGTTTCGAAGCCATGGTTCCACTTGAGCAAGGAGTCCAGAAGTTAGTCGAGAATAATATCCGAGTCATTGCAGTAGCCGGAAATCATGATACTGATGCCCTACCCCGCCTCGCAAAGCTGATCAAGGGATTTTGTCTTCTTGGGAAACACGGCAAATGGGAGAAAGAAGTCTTGTCAAAAGACGGCAAGCCGATAGCAGCAATCGTTGGCTGGTCTTTTCCTGAACGACATGTGCACGATAATCCCGTTGCTACGCTGGATCAGCAAGTACTTGGCCTTGCATCTCAAACCCTATGCAAGATCGGCTTGCTCCATGGAGACCTTGACGCATCAGGCGGGCGCTATGCGCCCGTCAAGACGGATGAGCTGCGTTCCAGCGGTTTTGATGCCTGGCTTCTGGGGCATATTCACAAGCCATCCCTGCCACAAAATTCTGGCAAACCGGCCAGAAACGCTATCGGATACCTAGGATCCCTGGTCGGTCTTGATCCGACAGAAACCGGCCCCCATGGACCGTGGATTCTGAAAATGTCTACAACCGGCATAGATGAAATCAGACAGATTCCGAATGCACCTCTTCGCTGGGAACAGATGAACATCCCGACGGATCAGGCAGACAATACTGAAGAACTTTCTGACTTGCTGCTCGAACATGCAGTTCAAGCCGTACAAAAAATCAAGGATGATGGGTCCGCACCCCGTGTGTTGGGTATACGTGCAACACTCACAGGCCGTTGTAGCTGTCACAAGGAAGTTCAAGCATGGATCGATAAGCGTGAATTTGAAAAAATACAGCGAATGGTTGGGAGCACATGGATTTTCTACAATAAGGTGGTCAATTTGTCGGACCCGCAGATTGATATAGAAGACATTGCTTCGGGCGATGACCCGGCCGCTTTACTGGCTCAACGGGTTCTTGCCCTGGAAAGTAACCAGCCCGAAGCAAAAGATCTCATCGAACAGGCACGTATTCAATTGGAAGGAACAGCGAAAGAGAGTTGCTGGTTACCCGTTGACGATCATCGAAATGCCCTTGATGTTCTATCAGATGAATACCTGAGGAATTTACTCATTCGTTCTGGCAGAAACGCCCTCCACAATATGCTGGGGCAGGTGCCGGGAACAGATACATGATTCTAAAGCGACTGATTGTCAATCGGCTGCCTGGAATCGATTCACCTTTTCAGGTTGAATTCAAGCGGTCTGGGTTTCACATCATTCACGGCCCAAATGGGGTGGGAAAGTCCAGCATCTGCAAGGCAATCGAACAATTGTATTGGAGTGACCCAAAAACCAGTATACCGATATCAGTAACTGGGCAATTTGAAATTGACGGGGTGCTCTGGTCAATTGAACGAGACGGCAAAAACCTCAATTGGTCCCGAGTTGATGGACGGGAATCGAACCATCCTGAATTACCGCCAGCCCATCAAGCCAAGTGTTTCTTTCTTCAGTTACGGGACTTGATTGATCCGTCACGAGACAGCCTGTCCGATATCGCAACACAGATAAACAGACAAATGGCCGGAGGCTTCGACCTTGATGCAGTCATTGAATCATTCCCTGAACTGACCAGACATCGAACAAGAAAACTTGGCACTGCCTTTTCCAATGCCAACCTCGACATGGAAAAAAAACAGGGGGAGCAGTCCAACCTCCAGTCCCGAGAAAGCCTTCTGGAAAAACTTGAAACAGATCTGGTATCAGCCAGGGAACGAGCCAATCAGAAAGCGAGCATAGACCGGGCATTGGGGTTGCTAGAGAAACGCAAAGAACTTAGTGAGCTACGCGATAAATTCGACAGACTGCCATCCGCAATCGGCAAATTACGTGGGGATGAGATTGAGAGACTGAATAAGCATGAAGAAAAACTGCAGAATTATTCTGAAGACATCAAGCGGCTTAATCTGGAGATTTCAAAAGCCCGAGATGACCAGCAAGACTCCCGGTTATCTGAACCGTTGGATTCGGAGAGCCTCACTGCCCAAAAATCCCGGGCCGACAATTTAAAAGAACTGGAAAAATCCCTAGACACCATCAATAGCGATATTGCCGACCAAACAGGTCAACTCGCAAAAGCTATGGAGGCAATCGGCGGTACCGTCAATTCAGATCGCCAGTACAAACTCAAGGAGCATGCAGGACTGTATGAATTCCTGGGACGATGTATCAGTAATCATAATCAGGAAGAAATTATTACGGAAAGAATAAAGCTTCTTGAACAGAATACGGTGAAGCCTGTAACAGAATCGAATTCCGATCAGCAAGACAGGGCAATTTCTGCCCTTCAAATGTGGCTCAGAGCATCAGGGTTCCAGGATCCACCTTCTATGACAACCAATCTCAAGTGGTGGGTATCAGGCGGGATTGTTTTGGGGTTGCTAGGGGGAATTCTGACTTATGCTGTATCTTCAGCGTTTCTTTTTCTAGTGGGTGCCGGGTTGGGTCTTCTGATTCCTGTCCTATTCGTGCTTCAACCTACCATCAGTTCTCCGACTACTTACGAATCTCGAGCAGAGGCGGTGGCAATCTATCGATTAACCGAGCGGGCTGAACCTGATCAATGGGATGTGCCATCTGTTAAAACCTTGCTGGCACAGTTCGAAAACGAAAAATCCACATTATCCGCTAAGCAGCAGATTGCACAGATACAGCAGTCTGAACTTGAACAACTGAAACTTGGATTGGGAACAATTCAAGCCAAGCAGGAAGCTCTCGAACTTGAACGGCAGGCACTTGCTGAAGAACTCGACCTTCAGCATATACCGGATATGGAACTTGTCGACTATGCCCGATCTCTTGATCATGTTCGTGAGGTACAAATTGTTCTTGCTGGACTTCAGGAAAAATATCTTGAATCGCAAGACAATCACTCCCGGAAACTTGAGCAATTGACAGACTATATCACCCAGCATGGAGGTAATGAACCTCATGATGCATCTCAGGCAAAAGCAATAATCGATTCGCTGAACGATCGTAGCAATCGCCTGATACAAGCCCGGTCTGAGGAAAATTCGGCTTTACGGCAAATCGAAAGAATCAACTCCGAGAAAGAACAGGCCGAACAGGACATTCGAGATATCTTTGAACGCTTGTCGCTTGATCATGGAGATAAGCCGAAACTGAAGGAAATGCTGGGTCAACGGGAGACGTATACCGGGTTACATGATGAAATCTCGAGACTCGAAAGTCAGATTGAACTGGTTGTACAGGAACTAGAGTCTGCAAATGAATCAGAACTGGAAGACTTGTCTGCCGAAAGGCTGGAACAATTCAAGAATAAGGCTGAACAAGCCAAACGGGAAGTTGAAGGTATCTCAGGGGAAATCAGGGAAATTCAGACTCTTACCGATCAGGCCAAACAGGGAAATTCAATGCAGGATCTGATCGAAAAGCGGGAAAATGCCAGAAGTGATTTACAGGACGGTCTTGAAACTCAATTGCAGTCACATGCCGTGAAATTTCTGATTGGTCAAGTGAAGGATCAGTATGAACAAAAACGCATACCTCGTGTGTTTGAGCGGGCAAAATCTCATTTTGCCCGCTTTACCCGCAACTCTTATGAACTACAGCTTAGTCGCCATGACGGCAAACCGGCCTTGCAAGCAATGGAATTGTACACTGGCAAGGCGCGTGAACTTGATCACCTGTCAGATGGAACTCGGATCCAGTTGCTGATTGCCGCCCGCATCGCATTTGCCGAAGAGATTGAAGGAGGTCTGACATTACCGTTCTTTCTTGATGAAGCACTGGATCAAAGCGACCCGCAACGTTTTGAAGCCATCGTAAGTTGCCTGGGACAGATCTCGGCTGATCAAAACAGGCAAATTGTGTATCTTACGAGCGACCCGGTTGATCAGATTCGAATTGAAAATGCCCTGAAGCCTACAGACTGCAAGATTGCTTCTGCCATTGACCTGGGAGCAATTCGAAAAATGTCGGCTAGCGTAGATGACATTACCAAACTCGAAATCAATCCGGAAACAGACATTCCGGTACCATCCGGACTATCATACTCGCAATATTCCATCAATCTGGATGTGCCTGAATTGATACCGACTCGAGGATGGCATAGTCAGTCGATTAGCTATGTCTTGCCCGAGGACAGCGAACTGTTACACAGGTTCTACAAGAACGGCATTCAATCCGCCGGGCAATGGAACACTGTTGCAGGACAGCCACTCGCTGATAAATTATGCAATGGAATCATCGCCCCGGAAGAGGTGGGAAATCGAATCGAATTACTCAAGGTATTCTGCGAGCTGTGGTCATTAGGTCGAGGCCACCCTGTATATCGACATGATCTGGAGAACAGTGATGCAATAAGCGATCGATATATTCAGGGTATTTCGGATGTTTCCAGGGAAATCAAGGGGAATGCCTCAAGGCTAGTCGAAATATTGCGGGAAAGAAGCGATGAGAGAACCAGCGGCTTTCGTGTAAGCCAAATCGATAAACTTGAACAGTATTTCCTGAACAATGGTCACATTGAAGATCGTGCAGTGCTGGATGAAGATGAACTGTTACTCAGGATACGTACAACTCCGGTAGCAAACAATCTTTCGGAAGATACAAGTCTACAGCTGATTCGTAAATGGCAGATTCTGGCAGACAGATTTTCCGGTTCACAATCCGTTTAAGAGATGTTCTTCTCGAATTCAGAAATCTGCCTCAAGTTTCCTCCCTGCCAAAGATAAAACATGACCAGAGGTTCATCACAAGTTTCAAAAGAGTGAGGAACTGAACAAGGGACAAAAACAATCTCTCCTGATTTTCTGAATGACCTTGGCTGACCGCGCCCAACCTGAAATCTGGCAGACCCATGGAGTATCCAGTAAATCTCCTCTGCATCATGCCAATGCAGGGGATATTCCACATTTGGCCCCCAAACCCCTACTCCACTTCGCAGTTGATCACTGATGAAGGGCCCTCGTTGTCCGGTGATTTCAGAAAAGGCATACCCGGCCAAAAGTGCATCTCCTACTACACGGTCTGCCTTGCTATAGGTCTGCTCCCAGAATAATGATTCACGATATGTGATGAATTGAGACAAGAGCTTTCCCGAGAACGTCCAGATATCCGGTTCGATCTCACTGATCAATCCGGTAACCGGCAACACCCTGGACCCAACATCACACCAGCGTTTCTGAATACCTCTGAAACCATCTTCAAATTTTCGGACATGCGAATTTTCACTTTCGGTAACCATCCGTTTCATTGTCGAGAGAATTTCAGAATGTATCGACCGAGTTCCAGACACTCCGGCAGCTTCTTCAATCGCCATGGACCTGTCGGGTTTAATTCAAATCACTATCATATCGGTAGAATACCGACTCAACCTCTCAATTCCACCATCAGTGACCCGCACTGTCTGGCCAAGAGTCATTGAATTGCCTGACTGACTATTCATCAGGATGATGTGCACAAAAAACACGTTATTGGCTTGCATGACATAGGAGTTGTCAGCATAGAACATCGGATAGTCCATCCAGATCGGACTGAACATGGCCCCAAGGCTATATCCACATGCATTCATTCTATGTTCCCTATAGCCATGTTCATCCAGAACCCTTGCATGCTCTGCAAATACCGTACCCATCGTTTCGCCCGGACGAATTGAGTCCAGACATGCCTCCATTGCTTCAGAGCAGGCCATATGCATGTGTTTGTGCTCTTCAGACACATCGCCAATCAGGAATGTTTGCATGAGGCATGCATGGTAGCGTCGATACGCTCCCGCATACTCAAGGGTCAGTTGATCCCTCTGGTCCAGCGTTCTTCGACCTGAAAAATATCGGCATAACAGACCACCTGCGCCGGAACCAATAATGAATTCATTTCCGGGATAATCTCCGCCTCCACGAAATACGGAAGATTGCATCGCAGCGAGAATATCTCCTTCAAAGACCCCAGGGCCGGTCGTCTCGATAGCCGCTGTCATGGCATCATCAGCAAGTTCTGCGGCCCGCTTCACGAAAACAATTTCTGAATCGCTCTTGACCGCACGAATCGCTCCAACCAGGGATGATGCATCCCTGAGTTCACAGAATCCATGTAATGCCTGTTCCAGACCCTTGCCATGTGCCGCAGACAGCCCATATGCGTTGTATTCACATCCCAGTGTTTTCCCGGAAATCCCATAGTCGGATAATGCATTTTGCAAATCCATGTATGGATCAGCATATTCTCCATCCATCCAAACCCGGATATCCTGAATATCCGAAGTATGTTGGGCTTGACGGAGATCCGGGGCACGGGTCAGAAGAAAGTATCGGCCATCAACTCCTAGATATAAACATTGGAAAAAGCAGAACCCAAAAGTGTCGTAGCCGGTTAGATAGTACATGCTCTCTTGCTTGAAAATGAGCAGTCCATCCAGTCCCTGATTCGTAAGTTCTGCAATAACCCTGGTTCTACGCCGAATTAATTCGGATGTTTCAAAATGTAATGACATAATTGGTATTCCTGTTCAAGATTATTGAGTTTCATGTAATATGGAAATTGAATCATGCGGTGCCTAAAGACGATGCAGCGGTGCTGATTGCTGTATAACTGCTTCCGGACATGAGTGTCAGAAAATAGAAGAAAACAGCACTTAAGAATAGAGATGTCGAAGTCGCTGTTCATCTCGAACCAGCTCCGCGCACTCATGCCAGTATTTGATATTCCAAGATTTCTCTGCTTTCCCGGAAGTGCTTGGAAGAACGAAAACTATCGACTCGACAAGCGTTTCCGTCTCACACGCCTTGCCATAGTCTATCTGGTTTCTACCAAGTGCTACTTGCGCTGCCTTTTTGCTATTGAAAGCGATTATGCGGGGATTGTAAGTATTCATCTTCTCCCAAAATTCCGCTGCATTGAAATCACTTTGATCAAGCTTGGCATCTACCCCACTGACGTGCTTGGCGAGATCAGTTAGTCCGATCCCGAAATCAGTCAAATCCGCGAACTCTGATGGAGCAATCTGCCTAGGAGTCAGTCCGGTTTTATAGAGGGTACGCCAGAATTTGTTTCCTGGACCTGCGTAGTAGGTTTTTGTGGATGCCGATTTCGGTCCGGCCGCCGTCCCACAAATTACCAAATCCAGCCCCGGTCGCAACAAATCAGGAAGCTTATGCATACCAATCCTCACAATTTATAATCAGAACAAGGCGGATCAATATATTGTTCCTTTTATAGGTCAATTTAGCCGACAGGAAATTATAAGACCAAATCAGATTGTCTGTTGATATTGATTTGAATTGCGACTGTCGGATTATGATTCCGATAATTTTCTATTCAAGTATAATTTCACAACCCCCCTAATTCCTGATTCTTATCCCTCATGCCACGGCCAATCCGAACACGATTCGACACCCTCTCCCTGCATGCCGGTCAGCGGCCTGACCCTGTTCATGGTGCACGGGCAGTTCCTATCTATCAAACCACAAGTTACGTATTCAGAGACAGCGATCACGCAGCATCACTGTTCAACATGGAAAGGCCCGGACATGCCTACTCTCGTCTTTCCAACCCGACAACAGCCGTACTCGAAGAACGAATTGCAGCACTTGAAGATGGAATTGGAGGCATTGCAACTTCAAGCGGTCAGGCAGCGCTCCACCTTGCAATTGCCACCATCATGGGATCCGGCTCACACATTGTCTCTTCAAGCGCCATCTACGGTGGGTCCCATAATCTATTCGAATATACCCTGCCCCGATTCGGTATTGAAACGACCTTCGTCTCGCCACGTGACATAGACGGCATTCGCCAGGCTATCCGCCCGAATACCCGGCTGATCTTTGGTGAAACCATCGGCAACCCCGGTAATGACATCATGAACATTCCGGTTATTGCTGAAATTGCCCATGAGCACAAAATCCCCCTAATGATCGACTCGACATTTACCACTCCATACCTGATGAAGCCCTTTGAGCATGGGGCGAATCTGATCATGCATTCGGCCACCAAATTCCTATGTGGACATGGCACGGTCATTGGCGGCGTTCTGGTTGATCATGGCCGTTTTGACTGGGAGACAAGCGGTAAATTTGAAACACTTTCAGAACCTTACTCTGGATTTCACGAAATGACTTTTGATGAAGAAATGAGTCAGGGGGGATTTCTGCTAAGGGCTCGTCGCGAGGGGATGCGGGACTTTGGAGCATGCATGGCTCCAACCGTGGCTTTCTATATCCTGCAGGGCATTGAGACTCTCTCGCTCAGAATGCAGCGGCATATCGAAAACGCTCGAAAAATTGTCGAATTCCTGCAGTCATCGGATCAAGTTGAAGAAGTCAGTTATCCCGAACTGCCTGAACACCCAGACTATGAGTTGGCAAAGACTCTGCTTCCGCGTGGGGCAGGATCCATCTTCAGCTTCTCATTAAAGGGGGGGCGCAAGGCCGGACAGGCATTTACCGAAGGACTCGAGGTTTTTTCGCATTTGGCGAATGTTGGAGATGCAAAGTCCCTGATCATTCATCCGGCCAGTACGACTCACCACCGCATGAGCAAGGAAGATCTGGAAAAATCTGGAATTACCGAGGGTACTATTCGATTGTCGGTCGGACTTGAAGATATTGACGACCTGACTGAAGATCTGTCAAAAGGTTTGCATCTCGCAAAAAAAGTTGCCAGAAAATAGACGATATTGAACACATGTATATCTCTCTGAACGATACACGATACTACGCTTATACCGGTACTCATAAATTCAATCCCATTCTGGAAACCGTTGTATTCGTACATGGTGCCTCCATGGATCATTCTGTCTGGTCCCATCAAAGCCGATATTTTGCCTATCACGGGTACAATGTATTGGCGGTGGATCTTCCGGGGCACAAGCTCAGCCAGGGCGATCTTCTATCCAGTATCGAAGACATGGCAAGGTGGCTTGTCAACATTTTGGGCAGTGCCGACTGTCGGTCAATCCATCTAGTTGGCCACAGCATGGGAGCACTGATGGTGCTTGAGGCAGCATCACAACTTGATTCCGAGGCACATAACCTCAAATCACTCTCCCTGGTCGGATTTTGCTATCCAATGCAGGTTGCTCCGGCACTCATGAATGCAGCCAGGGAAAATCCAAGCAAGGCATACTCCATGATGACGCAGTGGAGTCATGCGTCAAGAACGGGAGGTGAGCCTGTGCCGGGGTTCTGGTCTGCGGGCATGCAAATGAGCATGATGGAAAATAACGATAAGGATGCCATCTACTGCAATTTGCAGGCGTGCAATAATTATACGGGCGGCGAACAGGCCTTCGGACGGGTACAGTGCCCTATTCTGTTCGTCAGCGGAAAACTCGACAAGATGGCACCTGCAAAACTAGCCGTACAGGAGGCGAAAAAAAACAAGAACGCGAAAATCGAACTCATCGATGGATGTGGACACAATCTCATGTTCGAATCACCCGACGGCGTCCTTGATAGCCTGAATAGATTTATTCGTCGCTAGACACGCACCCATATCACCCTCTTCACTATAAACTTCTTTCTCGAAAGATTCATGGCTTATGGACAACATTGAACAAATTATATTCCCCAAGTGGACCATCCCCATCAATGCTGCGAACTCAATTCATGAGGACTATGGTATAGCCATTGATGCTGGACGTATTGTTTCCGTAGCCAGCAAGTCAGAATTGAAAGCCCGATATCTGTCCGATAACGTTGTTGAACTAAACGAACATGCCGTTATTCCAGGACTGGTCAATGCACATACGCATGCCCCCATGACCCTTTTTCGAGGCCTGGCCGATGACTTGCCCATGCAAGTGTGGCTAAATGAGCATATTTGGCCGGCTGAAGCCAAATGGGTTGATCGAGAATTCGTCAGGGCTGGAACAAACTTGGCATGTGCAGAAATGATTCGGGGCGGCACAACCTGCTTCAATGACATGTATTTCTTCCCGGATATAGTGGCAGAGCAATCCGAAGCCTGCGGAATCAGGGCCTGCATCGGCATGATCGTGATCGAATTTCCGACTGTCTGGGCAAAAAATCCTGATGAATACATTCAAAAGGGCCTTGATCTTCGATCTTCACTCGAAAAATCGTCCCTCATTACCACCTGCTTTTCTCCTCACGCCCCCTATACAGTATCGGATAGTACACTCACACAAATCGCCGAACTATCGTCTGAGCTCGACTGTCGGGTTCATATCCACGTGCATGAAACCGCTGAAGAGGTGGAACGAGCGGTCTGCGAGACCGGGTTTCGCCCACTCGAACGTTTACATCGCCTGGGACTGGTCAATCAACGCTTGATAGCCGTACACATGACCCAACTGAAAATGGATGAGATTCAAGGTCTGGCCGAGCACAGGGTTCACGTTGTCCACTGTCCCGAATCGAATCTTAAACTGTCTTCCGGGAGTTGTCCCTCCGGGGAGTTGGTTAACCATGGAATCAATCTTGCTCTCGGTACCGACGGCGCTTCCAGTAACAATGACCTGGATATGCTGGGAGAAATGCGCACGGCTTCCCTGTTTGCAAAAATAGTCAGCAAGTCTGCCAAATCCCTGGATGCCTATACTACGCTTCGCATTGCAACCCTGAATGGTGCAAAAGCCCTGAATCTTGACGATGAAATCGGTTCCATAGAAGTTGGCAAATCAGCAGATCTAGTAGCACTTGATCTGTCGCACCCCGCAACTCAACCCTGCTATAACCCGGTTAGCCAAATCGTATACAGTGCATCCCGGGATCAGGTTACTGATGTATGGATAGCCGGCAAACGGTTGCTGCATGAAGGGAATCTCACTACCATTGATGGCCAACAGTCCATGGCTGTCGCCCGGGAATGGCGCGACAAAATCTTCCTGTCATGACCAGGAATCCAGATCAGGGTGACCACATTGATGATAATGTGGACAGTAGCGAACGCGCAAAGTTCGAGGTATCCATGGATCAATGGTGGGACCTCAAGGGTGATTTCGGAGCACTGCACCGCATTAATCCATTACGACTGGAATTTATTGATGAACGCACACCTCTATCCGGCAAGAAGATCTGTGATGTCGGTTGTGGGGGCGGTATCCTGAGCGAAGGCATGGCTAATCTGGGTGCCAGGGTTACCGGTATCGATGTCTCGGATGAAATCCTTGATGTTGCAAGAACACATGCCCGGCAACACAATGTCAAAATCGATTATCAATGCATAGCCGCCAACGAACTTGCCGAAGCTACTCGAGCACAGTGGGATATTGTCACCTGTCTGGAGGCGCTTGAACACGTTCCGGACCCATGTAGTCTGGTAGAAAGCTGTGCAAAACTGGTCAGGCCGGGAGGCTCCGTTTACTTTTCGACAATTAACCGGAATCTCAAATCCTTTGCCCAGGCTATTGTTGGAGCCGAATATGCTCTCGGCTTGTTGCCGAAAGGCACTCACGACTACAGCAAATTCATACGTCCTTATGAACTTCTAAAGTGGTGTGAAAAATTTAACATTCATCTTGTTGAAATAAAGGGAATATCCTATAACCCTGTTCTGGATCAATATTCTCTTGTGAGGTCTGTGGAGGTAAATTACATAACCCACGCCATTCTTTCAGAACCTGATTCATGAAGCTCCGACTACCGACTCCAATTCAGACCGTATTGTTCGATCTTGATGGCACTCTGGTTGACTCACACGGCGACCTTTGCAATGCCCTGAACCGGCTCGAGGAAGAATGCGGCAACGACCCTACCCCTCATGACGTGCTACGCCCCCATGTCTCGCAAGGAGCAATGAAAATGATCTGCGTTGCGCTTGACCTCGAATTCAACAAGGAAAATCCCCGGCTACAGTCTCTCTGGAAACAAATGCTTCGTTTCTACAAGGAAGATATTTCCTCGCTATCAATGCTCTTTGACGGAATGCCCAAGGTTCTTGACTACTTGCGATCCAATGCGATTGGATGGGGAATTGTAACGAACAAGCCAGAGAACCTATCACGTCAACTTCTCACCGCCCTTGACGTGACTCCCCCGAAAGGATGCATTGTAGGTGGAGATACACTGCCAACCAGGAAGCCGGACCCAGATCCTTTGCTTCATGCCTGCCAGCTACTTGGCGCCGATCCGAAAAAAACGATATATGTCGGGGATGATCCACGAGATGTCAGCGCAGGAAAAAGGGCGGGTATGGCAACGGTCGCAGCCAGATATGGATATTATATGCCTGATAATCCTCCGGAACTTTGGGGCGCAGATTGCATTATCGACAATCCGGTCGAACTGATGGATATCTTGTCCGATTAAAGGTTTGATGAAAGTTCTGGATAACCCTCAAACTGCCCAGCAAGCATGTCAGTCATGGCGCAGGGACGGTTTGCGCATTGGCTTTGTAGCAACTATGGGAGCTCTTCATGACGGACACTTGTCCCTGCTTAAACGAGCGATTGCCGAAAACAACCGAACCTGTGCCAGTATTTTCGTCAATCCACTACAGTTTGATGACCCTGAAGACCTGAACACCTACCCGGTCAATATGGAAGAAGATCTGGAAATACTCAAACAACATGGATGCGATATGGCATTTTCAGGAACTATGGAGACCTTCTTTCCCGAAGTAGGCAATCCGGCCATGATCAGGCGAATTGACCCGGGGCCCTATGCATCCAGTCTGGAAGGCACTTATCGCCCGGGTTTTTTTGATGGCGTTGCAACAATCGTTGATCGTCTGTTTCGAACTGTTGGTAATTGCAGGGCATATTTTGGAGAGAAGGATTTCCAGCAAACCCTGGTAGTCAAGCACTTGTCAAACCAATTGAAGGGTGCGGGAATTGACATTGAGATTGTTGTATGTCCTACTGTTCGCAGCAAAACCGGCCTTGCGCTGTCCTCTCGTAATCAACAGCTAGGGGTTGTCGACATTGATATTGCAAGCAGGATTTATCAGGCATTGAATCGAACACAACTTGCCTGGCGATCTTCGGTTCGCGATCGAGCCACGCTTACCCGGATTCTGAACACGGCACTTGAGCATCCGCTAATCAGTATCGACTATGCTGAAATACGCAATCCTGATGATTGGAATTCAACAGAGAAAGAGATGGATTCTGCCACTGCACTTGTAGCAGCCCGTATTGGCGATGTACGTCTTATTGACAATCTGCGTCTGGATCAGCCTGATGAATCCTGAATCATCCGGCTAATCAGGCAATCATTACTCATCTTTAAACGGAGCAGGACATATGAATCATTCAAACGGCAAGAAAGCGATCGTACTCGGTGGCAGTTCCGGTATTGGGCTGGAAACCTCCCGATTATTGGCAAAACGTGGAGTCGAGGTTGTTGTGGGTAGCCGGCGCGGCGTGCTTGATGAGCAAATACCGGGAGTTCAAGCTGAGAGTGTTGATGTGCTCGACAGGGAAACCCTGCAGAATTTTTTTGAGCATCATGGGAAAATCGATTATCTAGTCAATTCTGCTACAGGTGGCAAACGGGCAGTTGGTCCTTTCCTGGAGATGGACATCGAAGGGTTTCGGGCATCTTTTGACAAATTATGGGGATATACGAACTCGATTCATCTCGGTGCCAGGCATGTGAAACCAAACGGTGCAATTGTTTTGGTCAGTGGATATCCGGCCAGACGCTTCAAGCCAGGATATATTGCGATCTCAACAGTCGGCAATGCTGTTGAAGGATTTATTCGCGGCATGGCGCATGAGTTGAAGCCGATACGAATCAATGCAGTTGCACCGGGATTGATCGACACTCCCATGTTTTCACAGGAAGGAACTGACCGGGAGGTTTTTCTGTCCGAGTCCACCAAAAGCCACTTGATTCCCCGAGCCGGCAAACCCGAAGAAGTGGCCAAAGCCATCCTGTTCGCGCTGGAAAACGACTTTGTGACAGGTACCACCATTGATGTTGATGGAGGCGCATTAATCCACTGATCAATGTCATGCATCATTACATCACGGGTCTTTCCTTTGCCTTACTGACCGGCCCAGTTGAATCACATCGCGACCAAAGCGATTTCGAATTTCATCGGTCAAGGAATCAACGGAACGGGACGGATTGGCACTCTTGTTGTCTTGTTGCAGATGGTCAAAAATTGAAGTCTGCTGATCCGGGTCCGAAACGAATCCGGAAACTTCAACACCGATCAGCCTGATTTTGAACGATTGCCCCCGCAACTCTTCCGCAATCAGGGATCGGACAATTTTCCAGAATGTTTGGGTAAGATTGCTGGGACCTTCTAGGGTTTGTGAGCGGCTGATCGTATGGAAATCTTCAAAACGGATTTTGACCTTGATCACTCGGCCTTCCAGGTCCGCTTTTCGAAGCCGATAGCACACGCTTTCGGTCAGGTATATTGCTGTTGATTCAATTGCGCTGTAGTCACTGACATTTTGAGCAAAGGTTGTTTCCTGGGAAATTGATTTTACCTCGCTGTCTGGAGTTACTTTTCGATCATCGATTCCACAAGCAAGATTATGGATTTTCGTGCTGTTTTGACCCAACAGGTTTCTGACAACTCCTGAGTCGGCGAGCCTTAATTCCTTGACGGTACGAATGCCGGAAGACTTGAATCTTGCACTGCCAACCTTGCCAATCCCCCAGAGTCGATCTACAGGCAGCGGATCCAGAAAGTCCTGAACCTGATCCTTCATGACCACGGTAAAGCCATCGGGTTTCCCTTGGTCACTTGCCAGCTTGGCAAGAAACTTGTTTGGAGCGATACCGACAGATGCAATCAATTCGAGTTCATTTGCTATGTCGCTTTTGATTTTTTCCCCAATCCTGATTGAATCACCGTAGAGTTTTTCACTGCCGCTACAGTCCAGGAATGCCTCGTCAAGAGACAATGGTTCAATTATCGGTGTATAACGCCAGAATATATCGGCAATCTGTTGGGAAACTTCCCGATACAGTCTATGTCTTGGATGAACGATCAGCAAGTCAGGACATTTCCGAACAGCCAGGGCCGAAGGCATGGCACTGTGTATTCCAAACTGTCTGGCTGGATAGTTGGCGGCGGAGACCACCCCTCTTTTATCTGGATGCCCTCCCACAATCAACGGCTTGCCCCGGATTTCGGGATTTTCCCGTTCTTCGACCGAGGCATAAAATGCATCCATATCGACATGTATGATCATGACCAATCCAAGGCAATAAGCACTTTTACCGATAATGCAATATTCTGACTGAATTCTTCATAAAATCCAGACTCCTTTTTATTTATTTTTTACTAACAAGTGGTGGAGGAATAGGCATGATATTGCCTCATCAGGTTAGTGTTCAATTCCTAGTCAAGCATACCGCATACGAACCGGATGGAATTTCACGATTCGAGTTCCTAATCGATAAATGGAATGCAAACAAGTATGTGAATTTCCTTGCGTGTTATCAGGTCAAGTATGAAAGGACTGCACGGAAGCTGATAGGGGATCGTGAGGAGCTGATGAACTTCTTCGACTTTCTGGCCAAGCAATGAAAGAGCATCCATACTACCAGCCCGATTGAATCAACCTTTGCCACGATCTGCCACGAATCCGGCTGAGCAAGGGTTGCCTGAGCCACAGCATCATGCTTTCCATGATGTTCAGTCAGCCACGATGGCGAAGATTACGGGGTACCACAGGCTTGCCCAGGCATCCGGGGAGTGAAATTCAAGGACGGAATCGAGATACAATCCGACAGCAAAACGGTAGCCGCTTGATGAACCTCATCCCCATGCACTACTTTTCGCCATAGCTCATGCGTTCTCCGGCACTTCCATTTTCTCATATAATCCCTTGAACATGCTGGCCTTGATCCGGCACATGACAACCCTTATCAGGAGGTTGAAGATAGAAAGCGATGGTCATTCATTCGTTTCTGAAAACCAATATCTTCAAAGAAATCACCAAGGGTCAGGAAGTATAAGTCTGGGGGTTGACTGTACACTCCGTTTATTTCATTACCATACATAGATTAGTAAATCACTGCCATCGCCTCAACCGCTTTATTCTCTCATACTGCTATATCGACACAGCGAAACCAGATCTCCATACGAACAGCCAGTTGAATACTGAAACAAAAGACATCCCATCCGTTGACACACACGCGAATCAGGCACTTCTGTCAGTTGAAAGCCTGACCTGTGTGCGCTCCGATATTCCATTGTTTTCGAACCTGTCCTTTTCGCTTGGCAAAAGCCAAAGTCTGAGAATTCTGGGGCCCAATGGTTCAGGGAAAACCACCTTGATTCGCACCATGGCAGGTATTCATAAACCTGCCATGGGACAAGTTCACTGGAATATCGGCCAGCAAGGCAGCAGAGGGTTTGCCAGCAAGCCAAAAATTGCCTATATAGGCCATACAACGGGTATTCGCGGTGAATTGACCGCTATCGAGAACCTAGAGTTCCATGCACGCATCAATGGTAACTTATCCGGCATATCTCCTACTGAATGTCTAGAAAAGATGAACGTGGCACATTGCTCGAAACTCCCCTGTATCCGTCTCTCAGCCGGACAGAGACAGCGAGTCGCACTTTCCAGACTCTCTCTCAATCAATATGACTTGTGGCTGCTCGATGAACCGGCTACATCGCTCGACGACCAGGGCATCGACCTCCTGCTTGACCTTGCCGGACACCACCTGAATGCGGGAGGCATAATCATCTATTGCTCTCACCAGTCAATTCATTACGGGTTGAAACACGATAGGGAAATTGACCTCCGAAATTTCAAGGAGCAGCCCCCTCAATGTTGATCGCAATCATCAAGCGAGACCTCAGGTGTGTCTCACACGATCTCTCCGGCACGATTCAACCCATTGGATTCTTTCTCATAATCACATCACTGTTCCCGCTTGCGGTCACCCCAGACCCGGAATCCCTGCAAGACATTGCCCCAGGAATTATCTGGATTTCGGCACTCCTGGCTACCTTGCTTGCCCTTGACACCCTGTTCAAGGAAGACTTTATTGATGGGACTATGGATCAGATGTTTATCGCTGCCAGTTCACTGTATGTCATTGCCCTTGCACGCATAATCTCGCATTGGCTATTCTCTGGATTGCCACTTATCGTAATGAGCCTTGTTATCGCCATGATGCTGCATATTCCGGCACATGCAATTGATGCCCTGATTGTGAGTCTTTTATTGGGTACGCCAACCCTGAGTATGGTCGGTTCAATAGGTGCCGCACTTACCGTAGGACTTCGCTACAGCGGTGTGCTGCTGACCCTGATTACTCTTCCCCTTTATATCCCGATACTGATTTTTGGAGCCAGTTGCATCAGTGCTGATCTGGTCGGCCTTCCATGGACAGGACAGGCCTATCTCATGGGGGCCATGCTGGTGCTCAGCATAACCCTGGCACCCTTCGCAACAGCGGCAGCTCTTCGAGTCAACATGAGTTGACCGAACCCAAATCGGATAAAATCAGATATTGGGTAGCGAATTCTGACCAAGCATGACCTCACACTATACTGGATCGAAGAATCATACACCGACACCAGGACAGACCCGTAGCTTCCGGATCTGGTTTCATCGTTTTGGTTCTTCGTCCTATTTCTACCATATGGCTTCCCGCTGGGGACCGCGTGCAGGATGGTTGGCGCTCATTTTGATGGTGACAGGCGTCTACATGGGGCTCTTTGTCGCTCCGCCTGATTATCAGATGGGGGACAGTTATCGCATTATCTTCATTCATGTACCCTCTGCCTGGATGTCGCTCTCAGTCTATGTACTGATGGCTGTTTCGTCCGCTATCGGGCTAATCTGGAAGATGAAGGTGTCATTTTGCGTATCGCGAGCATGCGCTCCAATCGGTGCCGCCTTTACATTTTGTGCCTTGGTAACCGGTTCATTATGGGGCAAGCCGACCTGGGGCACTTACTGGATCTGGGATGCCCGATTAACCTCTGAGCTGGTACTGTTGTTTTTGTATGTGGGCTACATGGCTCTGGACAAGGCAATACCGGATCGAAATACTGCTTCACGGGCAACCGCTGTTCTTGCCCTTGTCGGATTGGTAAACATCCCCATAATTCATTATTCAGTTGAATGGTGGAATACCCTGCATCAAGGATCAACCGTGTTTCGAATGGACGGTCCAAGTATTGATGCGCGAATGCTGGTGCCGCTACTGATTACCACAGTTGCCATGAATCTGTATTTTGTATCAGTCTTGTTTAATCGGGTTCGATGTGAATTGCTGGACCTGGAACGAAGAACCCAATGGGTCAGGAAAATCGTTAATGGCTGAACTCCTGGACATGGGTGGCCATGGTTTCTATATCTGGACCAGTTATGCAGTGGTGTTTGCAGTGCTGGCATATGGTTTTGCAGCCCCTGTACGCCGCCACAGGCAACTTGTCGATGAAATAGCAGAACATCAGAAATCGGCCAGGTAACCCGATCACTACATAGACACCAGATCGTTCCAGATTATGCAGGCACAACGAAAAACAAGGCTGTTGATCGTCGCCATGATATTGGCCGGGGTTTCGATATCTGCAGTACTGGCGCTACTCTCACTCAACGAAAACATCAATTTGTTCTATAGTCCGAGTCAGGTACATGCTGGGGAAGTGCCAGCCGATGCAACCATTCGAATCGGAGGAATGGTTGTCAAGGGATCAGTAAATCGAAATCCGGATAATCTAGAGGTGAGCTTTGATCTTACCGATACTGCTAAAGTTGTTACTGTCGTCTATAACGGTATACTGCCTGACTTGTTCCGGGAGGGTCAGGGCATAGTAGCAAGCGGTACAATGCAGAATAGCCGGTTTGTCGCCGATCAGGTTCTAGCCAAGCATGACGAAACCTATATGGCACCTGAAATCAGTGAATCGATAAAAGCGGCTCATGACCGACAACCGGAAGAGTCGGATTACTGACAATGATTCCCGAACTCGGTCATTTCTCACTGATTCTGGCTCTGGCTCTAGGCCTTCTCATGGCGACCCTGCCCTTGCTCGGCGCCTATCGGGGAGTCACGACCTGGATCGCCTTCGCCCAACCCGCTGCACTGGCCCAGTTTATACTGATTTTATTTTCGTATTTCTGCCTAACCTGGGCCTTTCTCAACAATGACTTCTCTGTCGCATACACTGCAAACCACTCCAACACCGAGCTTCCACTGATTTACAGGATTTCTGGGGTATGGGGCGGGCATGAGGGGTCCTTACTGCTCTGGATCCTTATCCTCTCAGGCTGGACTACGGCGGTAGCCTTGTTTTCAAAATCCCTGCCCTCGTCGCTGTCAAGCCGGGTGATTGCCGTCATGGGCCTGATAAGTGTAGGCTTTCTGTTATTCACCCTTCTCACCTCCAATCCATTTACCCGCTTATTTCCGGCACCACTGGAAGGACGCGATCTAAACCCCCTGCTTCAGGATTTTGGGCTTGCCATACACCCACCCATGCTCTATTTGGGTTATGTGGGCTTCTCGGTACCGTTTGCATTTTCAATTGCAGCACTTCTAGGTGGTCGCTTTGATTCCGCATGGGTACGCTGGACTCGCCCATGGGCGAACATGGCATGGGTATTTCTGACCATTGGAATTGCTTTGGGATCCTGGTGGGCCTACTACGAGCTCGGGTGGGGCGGCTGGTGGTTCTGGGATCCCGTGGAAAATGCCTCCTTCATGCCCTGGCTGGTTGGGACCGCTCTCATTCACTCCCTTGCCGCAACCGAAAAACGCGGGGTGTTCAAGGCCTGGTCTGTCCTGCTGGCAGTTCTCGCCTTTTCTCTTTCTCTGCTGGGTACATTCCTGGTCAGATCCGGCGTATTAATTTCCGTGCATGCGTTCGCAACTGATCCAACAAGAGGTCTCTTCATTCTGATTTTTCTTGGCGTTGTCACTGGCAGTTCCCTACTGCTCTACGCCTACAGAACTTCGACCATAACAAGTCGAGTTCGATTTCATCCTGTTTCAAGGGAGATGATGATTCTCGTCAATAACGTCCTATTCGGGATCTTGTGTTTTTCGGTTCTGCTTGGAACGCTGTATCCACTGATCTTTGATGCCCTCAACCTTGGCAAGATTTCCGTTGGGCCGCCCTATTTCGACTTCATCTTCACCTGGTTAGGTTTTCCGCTTCTTGTCGCAGTGGGTACCGGTGCCTTGCTCAGGTGGAAAAAGGATGATTTCTCGCGAATGCAGAATCGAGTCCTGCTGGCGGTCACTGTATCCGCGCTTGTCGGTATTCTTACCCCCCTGGCCATGCCGTTTTACTCGTTCGGAGTTGTAGCCGGTATTACCGGAGGCACTCTGGTTATCCTGCTCAGTCTTTCGGTGGCTGGAGACAGAATGGGCCGGAATAACCGCTTGCACAACCTGCGAACAACACCACGGGCAATCTATGGAATGATCATCGCCCACATGGGGCTCGGAGTATTCATCATGGGTGTCGTCATGACTACCGTCTACAGCATCGAAAAGGATGTTCGCATGCAGACCGGAGATCGGTATGAAATCGAGGACTATACTTTCGTATTTGAAGATGTGGTCAATCGTGAAGGTCCCAACTACAGTTCTGTGACCGGAATTTTCAATGTCTACAAATCCGGCCATCACGTTGCCTTGCTTGAACCGGAAAAGCGGGTTTATCGTATTCAGAAAAATCCGATGACTGAAGCAGCCATTGACCCGGGCTTTACCCGTGACCTGTATGTTGCGTTGGGTGAGCCGCTGGAGAATTCGCAAATATGGGCAGTCAGAATTTACTGGAAACCCTTTGTTCGCTGGATCTGGCTGGGTGCCATATTCATGGCTATCGGCGGACTTATGGGTGCAACCGATAAACGCTACCGCAATCGTGTCAGAACCAGGGATCTTAAACCGGTTCATACTCCAGCATGAACCGGTCACACAAGCGATACAAGGGAATATGGCCGTTCGTTGTTTTCTGCGGATTGGCTGTTCTTCTCTACATTTCCCTGGGAAAAAACCCGGAACACATCCCCTCTCCCCTAATCGGAAAACCCGCACCGGAATTCACATTACCAGATTTGCAGAACCGGCATCTACTCTCCAGAGAGGACATGGAAGGCAGCGTCTGGCTTCTCAATGTCTGGGCATCGTGGTGTGTAGCCTGTGTTCAGGAGCATCCGCTTCTGAATGACCTGTCGAACAATGGTGTTGTACAAATCGTGGGATTGAATTACAAGGATATACGGGGCGATGCCATGGAGTGGCTGGAAAGGCATGGCAACCCCTATAGCTTTATTGCCGTGGACGCCACCGGTGATGTAGGGATAGATTATGGAGTGTATGGGGTTCCCGAAACCTTCTTGATTGACAGGAATGGGCATATTCAATACAAGCACGTAGGTCCGTTGACTCCGGAAGTTATCAGTCAGCAGATTCTTCCACGGGTCAACCTCTTGCGAAAGCAGGGGTCATCATGATTCGGGCAATTCCGATCAGTAAATTGTCCAGGATTCTGCTTGTCTCGATACTGTTTGCACCAACCCTGTCCTTTGTCGGGTTTGCGGCTGAGCCACTGCCCGAACTGCCGACCAGTGAACAACAAAGGACCTATGATCGGTTAATCCGAGAGCTGCGCTGTCTGGTATGCAAGAACCAGAACTTGCTAGACTCGAATGCCGAGCTGGCTGCGGACCTGAGAAAAAAGACCCACGAACTGGTCATTGAAGGCAAGGACTATCAGGAAGTCGTAGAGTACATGACCGATCGATTTGGACCATTCGTAATGTATCGCCCTCCTCTCAAGATCTCGACATACGCCCTCTGGGGGCTACCCTTTCTCGGGTTTGTGCTGGTTCTGACCCTGACTATTTACCGCATCCGCAAGCGCTTGCAAATTCAATTGCCGGAACTCGGTGACAATGAACGACATGCCGCAGACGATTTACTGGAAAAACGTAAAAGAGATTCCCGTTCGTGATTCCGACCCTGATCATTCTGCTGCTGTTTGCGGTCGCCATTGTTGCGGTTTTGCCCGCATTACTGAATCGCTCCCGTATTACACAGGATGAACGAGAACAATCCAATGCGGATATTGCTCTTGATCGAATATGGGAAATCAGGGACATGGCCAATGAGGACCGCATCGAGGCAGAAAATGAAATCAGGGACAACCTGCTGGAAGATACAAGAACCACGGAAACTGCAGCCTGTAAAACTATTCCGTTTCGGCATTCGCTCTGGATTCCGGTTTTCCTGATCGGAATCTCGACAGGCCTGTATTTTCAGATTGGCAATCCCGGTTTGATGTTTGATGCTTCGCTAGCCCAGCATGCGGAAGCCGTTCATACTCCGGAAAACATCGAGACGATGATTCGCCAACTCGAAGAGAAGATTGAAGAAGACCCCGATAACATCGAGGCCCTGCAGATTGCCGGGCAAGTATATTCAGCCAGAGGTAATTCCATCAAGGCAGAGGCGGTATATCGCAGGCTGAATGACCTGTCGCCAGGCAATCCTGACTATCTCGCGGGTCTTGCGAATGCAGTCATCCTGAATAACAACGACACCTATACCCCGGAAGCCGAATCATTCGTCAGACAGGCCCTGACGATTGACCCGCAACATCAGAATGCATTGTGGATATCAGCCCTGGGAGCAAGTAGCCGAGGTGAAATGGAAGACTCTATCCGACAACTGGAAATCCTGCTGACAATGGTCCAGAACGAGGAAGAAGTGCGTCAGTCGCTATTGGCGATGATTGCACAACAGCGGGCAATGTTAAACAGCGAATCTGAAACCGATCAGGCTGGTGCAGGTAAAACCCTGACCGTTGAAGTCGTACTGGATGAACATCTGTCCGGGATGATCTCATCAACCGATACTGTTTTTGTAATCGCCAGAGCTGCCAACGGGCCTCCGGCACCGCTTGCTGTCCGTAAACTGGTTGTTGAGGACTTGCCGATAACCGTGAGCCTTTCAAGTGCCCATTCCATGATTGAAACCATGACGGTGGATGACTTTGAAGATATCATTATTCAGGCACGGATTTCGAAAAGCGGAACGGCCCGCTCAGGTCCGGGTGATATCGTGAGCAAACCAGTCCTGATCTCAGGCAAACCCGAAAATACTCTATCTTTGACTATCAACGATATCCTTGAATAGTCGATTCAGCATTGAATGATGACTGACGGATAACAACCGTTAGAGCGGAATCCCATCTAATTCAGGCAGGGCGCAGTATTACTTTGGCTTTTCGGAAACAAGCGGCGGCGGAGACTGCCCTGGGCTAGTGAGTTTTGCACCACTAACATCATTTTTTTCACTTTGGAGGCTTTGTTGAGATGGCTTCTGGGTCGTATTCAACTTGATGGGATCAATAGGCCTTGCCTTCGGTATTTCTGCAGGCGGTTTTTGAGGTTGACGAACTTTTCCAGCATTTTCACCAACCCTTTTCTTGGCAATGCTCTGTCCGTGGAAGGAACTGACTGCATCAATGGTCAATTGATCCGCAGACAGGGTGCCTTCGACATTACCACCAGCGATCAGCTCAATTCTGTCGAAGTCGGCATTTCCAACGAAGCGACCGGAAATAACCAGCCTGACCCCAAAAATATCCCCCTCAACATAACCGGTCTGACCGATGATTACAGTGGAATTGGAATGAATCTCACCCTTGAAGTTACCGTCAATATGCAGGTCATGCTTATCATTTCTGACTTCAAGTCTACCAGTCAACTCAATTCCATGACCAATTGACGTAAGTCCATCCGAAGAGTCTCCTGCCAGTTTACGAACCGGATTCGCCTTGGGTTTTTCTATCATGTCCAATGGCCCCATAATAGGAGTGCCACTGTTATCGTCTGCAGTTTTCTTGAATAACGACATTGGATATTTTCTCTTTTGTTATTGAGGTCTATGCTGAACAGTCCGCCTCAGGTCGTTCAACTCCTGAATTGTATCATCAGATTCATATGGAATCTTACAGAGGTTGGGGGGGTTCCTTGAGATCAACATGTAATTCGCGATCAAGACCGGATGCCCCCAATAACCTATCCGGGTAATAATCATATACGAAACAATGCGCTTATTCCGGAAGGATTGTGCCGTTACCATGAGTCTGCGTAGAAAAAACAGCTCTCCCCTGATGCAGGCTAGACAACCTTTTCCACATGTGCACCCGGAATTTTCGGGGTTGAGCGGATATGAAAGGTCAGGTGCCGATTGTCGTATAATCGGAGTCTCCCAGGGCCTATACTGCATATTGCATTTGCGCCCCGGAAATCCAACCTCTTTCCAAACTCGTAATTCATCATGAACATATCCAATCTGGAAAATACCATCACTGAAGCATGGCAGGAGCGCGAGAATATCGCTCCGAACACTGTTTCATCCGACATTGAAAATGCCGTACGTACAAGCATTGATCTTCTTGATACCGGTCAGTTGCGCGTCGCTGAACCCAGTGCACAGGGATGGAGAGTAAATGAGTGGTTGAAAATGGCCGTACTGCTCTCCTTTCGTATTGATGAGAACAGGGTCATGGGATCTAGCCCAACCCGGTACTATGACAAGGTTGAAACCAAGTTCAATGACTACGATGAGAGTGCCTTTGCCAGTAGCAGATTCCGGGTAGTACCGCCTGCAGTCGTCAGGAAAGGCGCCTATATTGCCAACGATGTCATATTGATGCCGAGTTATGTAAACATCGGAGCTTATGTGGGCGAGAAAACCATGGTCGATACCTGGGCGACCGTTGGCAGTTGTGCCCAGATTGGCGCAAATGTCCACCTTTCGGGAGGTGTCGGTATCGGTGGAGTACTGGAACCCTTGCAGGCATCTCCGACCATCATTGAAGACGATTGCTTTATCGGGGCTCGAAGTGAAGTCGTTGAGGGGGTAGTCGTGGGCAAGGGGTCGGTTATATCAATGGGAGTCTATCTGGGTCAGAGTACTCGCATATATGATCGTGAAAGTGGAAAAACAACTTATGGATATATACCTCCTGGATCGGTTGTCGTGTCTGGTTCACTACCCGCTAAAGATGGAAGTCACAGCCTGTATTGTGCAGTCATTGTCAAAAGGGTCGATGAAAAAACCCGGAAGAAAGTCGGCATCAATGACCTGATTCGAAACATCCAGCCCTGATTTTGCGGCTGGTCTACTGGACCGGAAACTCGATTTTCAGCAAGGTGCCGCCCAACGGGCTCGAAGCGATATTCAGAATCCCGGAGTAGCGTTCCACGATATCATTGACCAGGGACAAACCAATTCCCTGTCCGGATGCACGTTCATCCAGTCTGACGCCTCTCTTTAGAATATTCTCACGATTTTCCGGGTTGATGCCCGGACCATCATCATGGATTTCAATTACCAGCCCGTCATGCACGGCATTCGATTTCCGGATCGATGATGTTCGACACACAATCTCCTGATTTGCCCACTTGAAGGCATTTTCCAGAACATTGCCCAACAGTTCAAACAAGTCTCCTTCATCACCAAAAAAATTAACCCCGGATTCAAGTTCCCACTTGACGTTCAACCCTCTGTCTGCATGGATTTTCCGGAGCGACTCATGTAGCCGGAGCAGGACTTTTTCAACCTCTACTGCCTTGTGGATGAGCGAGAATTCGGAAGAAGATGCGCGCTTCAACTGATATTCAACAATGCTGTTCATGTCTCCGGCCAGTTCTTCCAGCCGTTTACGGTCTGGAGAATCCCTTCCTCCGATCATGATGGTAATTTCTGCGAGAGGAGTTTTCAGGCTGTGCGCAAGATCTGCCAGTGCATTGCGGTAACGAGTCAGGTTCTTTCGCTCATTTTCGATAAACAGATTGATTCGCGTGCTCAACTGGGCAATCTCCTCCGGATATTGCCCCATGATCTTCTCCTGATGCTTGTGTTCAATATGATCGAGTTCGCGAATGACTTGGCGCAATGGACTCAGTCCCCAAAACAGGCTGACCATCTGGACAAGCAGCAACACCAGGCCTGTTAGTCCCAGAGTCTTGAACAGCGTCCAGCGAAAATCATGAATTCGCTCAACATGTACGCTCGCATCATCCACCAGTACCAAAGTGATATCCCGACTAATGCCGAAGCGGATCCAGCCAACCGTCAGGCTGGCAATAAATGGGCTGTCAAGATGATTTCCAGAGCGAAACACGTCCACTTCCATTCCCAGATTTCTGGGAAGATAATCTGCAAGGTTAATCTTGGCCGCAGACATGGAACGCCATAGTTCGCGGTTCCGTCCATCCAGGATAAATGCGAACAGCCCGGAATCTTCACGAAACAGGCGCGGCTCTGCAAATCGACTGATATACATGGCGTGTTCTCTTGGGTTTTCCAATGCAAACATCAGAGCATGAAGGTTGGCCTGCATTTCTCCCGCTACGGAATTGGAGGAACTTGAAATAAAATTTCGATCAAGCACCCAGGTCGTAACCCCCAGAATCAGGAGCAGAATCAGCACAAAAGCGCACAGTAGCCTGACTCTGAGGGAAGTCTGTTTCAAGTCAGAAAAGGCAGAACCAGCCCTTGTTGGCTGTTTTCATTCAGCCCGGATTCTGAATGAACTGGTAGCCGCGACCGCGCAAGGTTCTGATAAACCGTTCACGGTTTTCGGGGTCAAGCTTTGATCGAAGACGGCCTACCAATACTTCGATAACGTTGCTGTCCGGATCTTCATCGTCGCGATAGAGCTGATCGGCGAATTCCATTTTGGTCATGACCTTGCCGATGTTCAGCATCATGTGGCGCAAAAGAATAAATTCATACGCAGTCAAATCCATTTTCTCGCCTTCAACGAATACATCCTGGGTAATGGTATTCAGCGTAATCGCGCCATTGGCAAGGGTAGAACTGCTATGCCCGGAAGCGCGTCGTATATGAGCATCAATGCGGGCCTTGAGTTCCTCGAAATAAAATGGCTTGGTCAGATAATCATCGGCCCCCGACTCGAGACCCTCGACCTTTTGTCTCCAGTGTGTCCGTCCGGTAAGAATAAGAATGGGATAGGTCTTGTCGCTGGCACGCAATTTCCTGATTAATTCGATACCGGTCAATTTGGGGAGTCCAATGTCAATAATTGCAAAATCAACCGGATACTCAAGCCCAAGAAAAAGGCCTTCTTCCCCATCAGTGGCAGCATCGACCATATATCCGCTTTCCTTCAGTTTTGCAGTCAACTGCAAACCAAGGTCCTTTTCATCTTCGACGAGCAGTATTCTCATTGAGTCAATACTCCCAGGTCAGGTTCCATTGGGTCAACATCAATGATGACCAGTTTTCCATCATATCTTTGCAGTTTGAATCGGTAATATCGAATCCCGGTATTATCCTCCTTGTCGAAATACTGGAGTATTGTCCATGCCTTGTATTGCTGGATATCACGCACTATGTCATGGATACTGGCATGAGTAATGACTTGATGTTGGGTACTGGACTGGGGTTGTTGGGCATTGACATCGAAAGCAGCTCCAGACAACAGGGCTATGACACCAGGCAGAATGAGCGGCTTTTTGAACATCGGTCGAGACCAGAATATCAATAGGCAGAATTTTATCGATCGGACAGGCTTATTCCACCGGCAGTACGCTGACTCGTACCCTGATGGACTGACCGGGATGATTCCTGGTTCGCGCCTTGAACAACTGACCATCATACTCGTAGGTCACATCATAACCCTGAAAACTTCGTTCGGTCGAGATATTGCTGACGGTTCGACAGCGTTGTTCATAAACGGTCCTTCCATCGCTGGCTCTCTGGTTCTTCTTTTCGATATCATGACCGATGGAACCACCAAGTACTGCACCAGCGAGAGTTGCGACGTCCCTGCCCTTCCCGGAACCGAATTCATTGCCAACACTGCCCCCGATAATCGCCCCGAGGATGGCCGGGGTAGTTGAATAATCATCGGATTCGACCCGAACCGGCTCCTGCCAGCACTCCTGTGTAGGAGTATTGACCTGAACGGTCTGATAGACAGGTTCGGATCCAGTCACACGTGCTTCAGTGATCATTGATGAAGATTGCGCCATGACACCTACAGACCAGCATGTCGACACGACTGACGCAAGGACCACATGCACGATTTGCCGGAGATTGGGTTGAATGAACGTCATGATGAAAGTACTAATACGCAATTTTCTTATTCTCCATCATAATAGGCAAGCATGAACATTGGCTGAATAAAAAAAGTTCCGGCACAGGAACCGGGAACGGTTTACGAGTTTGATGATTTCATCACCTCGATCAATTCAATTTCGAATACGAGTGCCTGATTGGGACCAATCACGTTTTCGACACCCGTTTCTCCGTATGCCATCTCGGGAGGCAGTACAACTTGCCAGATATCTCCAGGGCGCATTAACTGCAGAACTTCGCTCCATCCAGGGACAATTCCGGTTAGGGAAAAGCGCGCCGGAGTGTCCCGGGTACGACTACTGTCAAATACGGTTCCATCGATCAATTTTCCTTCATAGTGAACTATTACCGTATCCTGAAGGCTCGGTGAGTGCCCTGATGGGTCACCTGACTCAATGATCAGATACTGAACGCCGGATTCTGTAACAGCAACCCCTTCCCTTGCCTTGTTTCCCTCAAGAAATGCGAGGCTCTTTTCGGCATTATCCTGTGCCTGTCGTGCCATTTCCTGCTGCATTCGCTGTTGCCTTGCAACAATTATTTCGGCCATTTCCTGTTCAGTCATATCGGGTTCGGCATTCATCAATGACGCCGTGACCGCATCGGAAAAAACAGCCATGTCAAGATCCGGAATTGCCTGAATCTGAGCCATGATACTCTGTCCGATCTGATAGCCGATGGCATAGCTAAATTTCCCGTTTTCATTATCCAGACTAGATTGATCCTGAGATTGCGCAATGGAACTGGCCAGGACCGATGTAAAAAATACGGTGATTATCGTTAATGTTTTCCTGAATTGCATGTGCGTTGAACCTCAGAACGAAAGCTTGAATAAAAAAAGCAAGTATAACTGAAATGATTGTGAGGGGACTTCTCGGTCACAGCCGATCACATGAATGGATAATGCACATACTGCTGTGCAATTATCTGCCTGGCCTGCTACCCAAATATCGGTGGAGAAGTTGTCATGAATCCATGATTTCCCGGGGTACCCGGGCGCTCAGCTTGCACAGGACTTCATAGGCATTTGTGCCAGCCCAGCCTGCAACCTGAGCGACCGAGGGTGACTCTCCCCATAAAACCGCCGAATCTCCTATTCCGGCCTGTTTGATATTGCTGACATCCACGGTCATTGAGTCCATGGATATCCTTCCCACAATGGGAGCTTTCCGGTTGTGGATTATCACGTATGCCGAGTCTGGAACAGTCCGGAAATAGCCATCGCCATAACCAATCCCGAGGTTTGCAATTCTCATTGGCCGGGCTGTGACATATGTCCTCCCATACCCGATGGTATCACCCTGTTTCAGGTTCTGAAGTGAAATAATTTTTGCCTGGAGTTCCATAACGGGTCTTAGTCCGTAATTTGCAGTCTCGCCTTCCAGAGGGGATATCCCATACAACATCAAGCCCGGCCGGACCCATTCGAGGTGTGAATCCGGCCAACACATGATTCCAGCGGAGTTGGCGATACTTCTTTTCCCCCCAAGACCCGCCGCAACCTGATTAAACTCGCTGATCTGCCTCCTTGTGAAATCGTCCTTCAAGTCCTCGGCAATTGCAAAGTGGGACATCATTCCAATACTGGCAGTGCATGGGCTCGCTTCAAGTACCCGATAAGCATGGATAAAGTCGTCATGGTTCATTCCCAGTCGATTCATTCCGCTATTGAACTTCAGCCACACATCAAGCGGCCTACCGGCATGACATTTTATCCAGTCCACCTGATGGAGTGAGTGAATAACCGGGTCCAGTTGACCATCAGCACATGAAACGAGTTGCGAAGGATCACACAAGCCAGACAGGATGATCACCGGCAACTCATTGTCAACCTTTCGTAGCGAAAGTCCTTCTTCAATACTGGCAACTGCAAACCCATCCACCCGGCAACTCAACTCCCTAGCCACGATTTGCATGTCGTGTCCGTATGCATTAGCCTTGATCACGGCCATAACCCCGGACTTGGGTGCCAACCTGCGGATGGTCCTTATGTTGTCTCTGAGTGCAGATAGATTAATCAGAGCACGGTTTTTCCAGCCAATATCCATGTCCATAAAACATGCAGTGACTGATTCGGTCTAGGGTCAGTCAAAATGAGTCAAAGGCATTGTCCGGAACATGGTCCCGGAAGCGGGTGAGATTCGATTGATAGGTGAGCTTAACCGAATCAATGGGACCATTTCTCTGCTTGCCGATGATGATTTCAGCCGTGCCTTTCTCTTCTGAACCTGGGTCGCTTACCTCGTCCCTGTGGATGAACAGGATGACATCGGCATCCTGTTCAATCGCTCCCGACTCTCGCAGGTCAGAGAGCTTGGGCCGCTTCTCGGTCCTGGTTTCGATAGATCTGTTGAGCTGCGACAAAACCATGATTGGAACATCAAGTTCCTGAGCCAGTATCTTCATGTTTCGGGTGATGCCAGAGATTTCGGTGGCCCGGTTATCCACATTTTCTACGCCATGCATGAGTTGCAGATAGTCCACCACAATCATCCCCATCTTGCCATACATTGACTGCATCTTGCGACTTCTTGATCGTAACTCGTTGACGTTGAGACCGCTTGACTCGTCCACTACTATCGGTACGTTTTCAAGTGTCTCGACTGCCCCGTTGATGCGTGGCCAGTCCGAATCTTTCAACCTTCCGGTTCGAATCCGGTTTGAGTCAACACTGCTTACCGAAGACAGCAGCCGCATTGTTAATTGCTGGCCTGACATCTCGAGACTGAATATCCCGACGGGCTGTTTTTCATTGACCCCTACATATTCGGCGATATTCAGGGCCAGTGATGTCTTGCCCATTGATGGACGACCAGCGACAACGATCAAGTCCCCCCTTTGCAAGCCACTGGTTAGTCTGTCAATTTCCTTAAACCCGGTGGGTACTCCGGTAATACCGCTAGAGGACTCTTGCAGTTCATTGATCCGGTCCATGACGTCCGGCAGCATATTCTCAATGGTTGTGAATTCCTTTCGGCGACTATCATGGCCTTCCGAAATTTCCAGAATCAGTTTTTCCGCTTCATTCAGCACTTCCTCTGTAGACAGACCACCGGGATGATACGCAGATTCCAATATATGGTTTGAACCATTGATAAGGGAACGCAGGACTGAGTTATCCCGAACGATTCTGGCGTATGTAAGTAGATTCGCGACTCCCGGAGTATTCTCGACCAGTCTGGAGAGGTAGGCGATGCCAATATCTTTCGGGAAATTTTCCTCATCAGAGAGTTTTTCCGAGACAGTTACAACATCCAGTGGATTGCTGGCATTCATCAGTTCGGTCATCGCCTTGAAAATGACCTGATGGTTCTTGTGGTAAAAGTCTTCAGCCTTGACCACAGTATTGACATCATCCCATTTCTCATTGTCCAGCATTAGACTGCCCAGCAATGACTCCTCCGCCTCAAGGGAATTCGGAGGAACTTTTGCAGATCGCTGTAATGCAGACTGGGGGACGAGATGAACCTTTTCGTTCACGACTTGATTCGCAATTTTGATATAGGCAAAGCATACCGAAATCTGTTCGACCTGTCATCTCCCTGAAGATTTTTTTGCTCGGGAAATTGCAAGAAATTTTGGAGCTTCGCCAAAATCAGGGAGATATCAGGGTCTGTTTTCCTTGACCGGCAGGAAGGGCAAATCGCGATTTTGGATTATGGGCGGTACAAGTGAAGAGAGGTACAAATGATTTCGGCAATACCGATGTGCAGAGGTGTGGGTAAGTAGATGCAGAAAACCCCATGGCTCAAGCCTCTTGATTCAAATTGAGTGACTTCATCACTGAACCACGATATCAAAAAACAGCCAAACATTGCAGCCTGGCATCGAATCGTCAATTTTCCGATTCCGAAACCGATATTTTCATTTCTGGTCAAGCTGAATTGAATGCCAGCCCCGCCGTATGAGTGTCCAGCAGTTCAAGTTCGGCCAGATGGAAACTAGCTCGCAGAATCTTCCTCTTTCGATTTTTCTGCTTCAGACACTTCCGTTTCGGCTTCTTGGGCCACCTCCCCTTGCGTATCAGAATCTTCTTCCCGGCCTTCAACCCGTGCCTGACCAGAATCTTCTCCGACCTCTTCCTCAACAACCACCTTCACTGAAAATACAACCTCCGGATGAAAACTGACTTCAACGTCATATTCACCAACTTCCTTGATATGGCCCATGGATTTCTGAATTTCAGATTTATCGACAGCAGCACCTAAAGCAGACAAGCCTTCAGCGATATCGGCTGGAGTAACAGACCCGTACAAATGACCACTCTCGGTACATAGGCGCTTTATGGTGATTTCCCTTGCAACCTTTTCGGATCGGGCCTTGCAGTCTTCGATAATCTGGGTTCGCTGCCTGGCATATTCCATACGTAGCTCTTCAGCCTTCTTCAGGGCTTCTTCACTTGCACGTATGGCTTTTTGCCGAGGAATCAGGAAATTTCTGGCATAGCCGTTCCTGACTTCGACCACATCCCCGACTTCACCGAGTTTCTGGACAGTTTCTAGCAGTACAAGTTTCATGAGAAAGTCCTAGCCTCTGTGCTGATCAGTGTAAGGCAGCAAAGCGAGATATCGGGATCTCTTTATGGCCGTGGTCAGCTGTCGTTGAAACCGTGTTTTGGTGCCAGTGCTGCGACGCGGCAGGATTTTCCCGGTTTCGCTGATGTTCTGATTAAGAATATCGAGATCCTTGTAGTCAATCGACTCAACGCCTGCCGCGGTAAAACGACAGAATTTTGGACGTTTGTAATGTCTGTTCATTTTGTCTCCTCTTCTTCGCTCTGCTCCTGCGCTTCAGTTTCATCAGATTCGGATGCTAGTTCTTCTTCTACCTGTTCTTCCGTTATGGGTTCGTTTTGACCGTTCCTGACTTCATTTTCTTCTACTGATGGCTTTGCGATATCTACAGCAGCACTTTCATCTGCAACTGGTTCTTCGGCTTCAACATCTATACTTTCATCAGCGGAAACTTCTTCAGCTGGCGGAGTACCCGCCTCTGTATCAGTAGCCCCTTCGGATTCTTGATCATTCCGACTCTCCTGGTCTTCCCGCATTTTCCTCTCTCGAGCCAGTTTTTCGGCCTCGTCTTCCTTGATCTTGGCCTTGAGTATCGGTGACTGCTCGATAATTGCTTCCTTTCGTCGAATGACCAGATGCCGCAAGATGGAATCATTGAATCGGAAATGGCCCTCAATCTCCTTGAGGGTTGATGAATCACATTCGATGTTTAATAATACATAATGCGCCTTGTGCAGGTCATTGATCATGTAGGCCAAAATCCTTCGACCCCAGTCTTCTTCACGATGCACCTGGCCACCATTGGATGTAACCATATTCCGGTATCTTTCAATCATTCCAGATACCTGTTCGCTCTGGTCCGGATGAACCAGAAACACTATTTCATAATGTCTCATTGATGTCTCCTCTCGGTTGTTATTCTCCTGCAATTTGCAAGTCGAGCAAGGCAGTGAGAAAAGGAGTATTACTTTGAAGGCCTAGATTATACGGGCAGTAATGATTTGATTCAATCGTTTCGTGCATAAATGTGAAGAGCAAATAAACTGCCGGTTTGGCAGCAAATAGATTGTCCACTATCGACCATCGCTCCCCTCGAGGGGAGTAGCTATACACGGTAGCATGTGCATGCTTTACCATCGGTTGTCCCTGGATGTCATGGCATGCCAGTTCCCATGGCCCGTGATGTAGGCCGACAGGCCCCGTCCGGATATTTCAGTACCCAGACCCTGGTTCTGACGCGGCGGTCGGCAGGCAGGATCTGTGGAATCATGTCACCACGCTACCGAAGGTCGGGTCCCGAATGGTCAATATTCGGGCCTGCGGGGGATGGCGGAGACGGTCTAGGTGCAAGGCAACGATCGAGGTTTTGGCCATCACCGCAACCGAAAGGATCCCGTCCCGGGGTAGCGAGCCCTGACTGGGTGCTGCTGAGCACCGAGGGCGCCATGGATGCCGGGATTGCCCGGACCGTGGTCGGCTGGTACGAGCGCCGGTGGACCATCGAGGAATACTGCCGGGCACTGAAATCTGGCGCCCGTGTCGAAGACCGCCGGTTCGACGCGCTGGCACCTCAAGAAATACCTCGCCTTCGATGCCTCCGCATGCTGGTTCCCGACATCGCTAGGCTCGCCAGATTCCATCCGCGCAACAGCAACCACTGCGAGCATCACCATGGTCTGGAAGGGGCATGCCCTGCTCGGTCAGGCACTTCAACATACCGGACTGAAAACAATGAGTATGATCAAAACCGACCGAGTTAACCATGGGGCGTTGTGGGGTCCGAGAGGTGTGGCCCAGAACCTTCTCCCTGAAGTCAACTACCAGTCCCATTTCCGCCTTCTCCGACTTCTTCTGGCCCATTTTCCGGCATTCGGACGCGGCTTCGGCGAGGCCCCATCCACCTCCATGCCCCCCAACCGCGATTCTCGGGTGGACTCCTCGCACAGGATCCCCAATAGCCTCGTCTCCATCCGGAGGACTCGCCGGGTCAGTTCACGCTTTCGAACGGAAGCGTGCCCAGTATTTCGCGGCAATCCCCGCTAAATACCGAGTCTGTCTTCTACAGGAAACAACAAGGTGTCGATGGAATTTTCGGTTGTGGAACCGATCAGGGGTGATGGACATTCAATCTCGACTGAAACCATCTTGGTCCAGTACCTTCATTGAACTTGTGACCATTTATCCGAGTAATTTTTTTGGGAGACCAGCCATCCCATGGTGGCATCACTCATCTTCAAGTCAAGCACCATACTGCCATCACCCAGATAGGTTTCTTTAAGGACTTCGCATTTTTGAAAGAGTCTTGAGCGAAGTTCGCCGGCATCAGGTCTTAGTTCAATTCGATACTGGTTATATTCCTTGCTCATCAGCGTAGCGAGCGCATCAATCAGCATATCTAGCCCTTCTCCAGTCTCCGCAGACAACATCACCGATTCGGGGATTCCGTTTCTATTGAAAATCACTTTCGGAACCTGACTGATCTTGTCTATTTTGTTAAGAACATTGACCACGGGGATGTTTTCAGCACCAATTTCTTCTAGCACGTCGCGAACATGTAACCGTGTTTCCTGACTGTCGGATGCTGATATATCGCTAACAAGCAATAGAAATGTCGAGTTCAGCACTTCCTCTAGCGTAGATTTGAATGATGCAATCAAGCTATGCGGTAAATCCCTGACAAACCCTACGGTATCCGAAAGCACCACAGTACCGGCTTTCGGCAAATCCAGTCGACGCATCGTTGGATCAAGCGTAGCAAACAAGCGATTGTCGCTAAGCGTATCAGCACCCGTGAGCGCATTAAACAAGGTAGACTTGCCCGCATTGGTATATCCAACCAGTGAAATGGTCGCAACCGGGGCTCGCTGCCTCGACCTTCTTCTCAAATTCCTTTGTGACTCGACCCTCTCAAGTCGCGATGCCAGAGTTCGAATGCGTTGCCCAATCAATCGACGGTCCGTCTCTAGTTGTGACTCACCCGGCCCCCGCAAGCCAATACCCCCTTTCTGACGCTCCAGATGTGACCATCCCCTAACCAGTCGGGTTGAGAGATGCCTCAATTGAGCAAGTTCAACCTGGAGCTTACCCTCCATTGATGTCGCGCGTTGTGCGAAGATTGAAAGGATTAATCCTGATCGATCGAGAACCCGACACTTGACTAGCCTTTCGACGTTGCGTTCCTGTACCGGGCTAATGGGATGATCGAAAATTACTACCGACACAGAATGGCATGCAACCATTCCCGCCAGTTCCTCAACCTTGCCCTTTCCTATAAAAGTTGCTGCAACAGGGCGTGAGCGGACCGAAACCATACGGGCACAGACCTCGGCACCTGCTGAAACTGCCAATTCGTTCAACTCACCAAGAACATGGTCACCCGCAAGTGCGGAATTGGCAACCTGACAGACAATAATGGCTCTTTCCCGGCCATCGCAGGATGTAACCTCCCCCGAAGAAACACCAAGCTTGATGGGGTTCCCAATCCTGTATTTGTCTGGATAGTCAGGGTGCTGGCTACCCATCAATCTTCAACATCGAACAAAGAATGGTGCCGGCTCAAGGTCAATTCATTACAGCAGACTTCATTTGGAGTCTTCTTCAACAGGTATTAGCTTGACGGGTCGAGTCGGGACTATGGTTGAAATGGCGTGTTTATAGATAATCTGGTTAACCGAGTTCTTCAAGAGAATGACATACTGGTCATAGGAATCGATTTGGCCCTGTAACTTGATGCCGTTAATCAGGAATATCGAAACCGGTATGCGTTCTTTTCTTAACGTGTTTAAAAATGGGTCCTGCAGGGCCGTCCCACTATATTTTTGCATTACTTATTACTCTTGATTTTATGATTTTGGATTCAAGGAAGACTTGAAATATCCGCTTATAAGTTAGTCCGATAAATATTTGAAAAGATGTAAATTAAATTTCTTTTTTTGTTGACAATACAATAATAATTTGGGAATTATATCTTTAAGTAACATACTGTTCTGCGTCCTGCCCGGTTTTCCCGGAATTGCCTCCGGCATTGACCATGACATCTTTTCTGACATTCTCGGGCGCACCGGGAAGAGCAGATTCCTGCCCCATTTCCCACCCGGCAAGCAGGTAACCCTGCTTGAGAATGTTCCGGGATGCATTCACATCCCTGTCCAGTGATACACCGCAACCACCGCAATCAAACCGCCTCTTGTGCAGAGGCATCTTCTGACGATGGCCACAGACCGAGCAATCGGTACTGGTGTTATGCGGGGCAACCCGTACTACTTCCCCACCGGCACTTTCAGCCTTGTAGGCAAGCATGTCTACGAATTTGCCCCATTGCTGCTCCATGATGGCCCTTGCAAGATTGTGGTTCTTGACCATGTTATCAATCTGCAAGTTCTCTACCGCAATGCAGTTATGGCTCTTCATGATTTCGCTGGTGGCCCTGTGGAGTTCATCGTGTTCTATGATTCGCACTCTTTCCCACTCCCTCCGCAGGGCCATGACTTTCTTCCTTCGGCTATTGCTACCCTTTTCAGCTCTTGACAACTTCCGTTGCAGTCGCTTGAGCGTCCTGCGGTCAATGCGCCCGGCATCCAGCGTCATGCCACTGGACAGGATAGCCCTGTCCTTCAGTCCCAGGTCAACCCCGATGGGCTCATGGGGCTTTCTGGTGCAGGTGTTCTCCTTCTTCACTACGAACTGTATCGAAACCCGGAGGGCAGACTTTATGATCCTAACCATCGTTGTCTTCCCTTCCGGCAGTTCCTTGAACCGGATAGTGCCGATACCCTTTATCCTGATGCTGTTACCATTGAACCTGGGATCAGGAACATCGAAGGAATGAACGCCCCTGTGCCTGCTCTTTAACCTTGGATAGCCCGGCTTCTCGCCCGCTTTTACCCGCCTGAAAAACGCCTGGAACGCCTCATCAATTCGCCTCAATGCGCTACGCTGGGTCTGTGCGTGATACTGCGAAAACTCCGGATCCTTGCGGATTTTGGTAAGGGACTTCTGCTGTTCGTAATAGGATATTGACCGCCCTGTCTTCTTGTAGCAGTCTTGCCTTTCTTGCAATGCTACATTCCACAATTCAGTCTGTTGACGTAGAAATGCATCAAGCCTGATATGAACAGGTTTGCCAACTTTTGCTGTCTGTGTGATGGTGCGAATCATGACCTGATTGTAACACAATCTAAAGTGTTACCTTTCGATATAATTCCCAATAATTTCATACGAATTGAAATGTGGCTAAAGGAAACGACCTTCAAATGGATTGTAAACCGAAAAACCCCCCTTGCCGAAAATAATTGAATCAACCCGGGCGGGAAATCCAAATGGAACTGGATTAGCAATCGCTCCGCTTATGCCACTCGACAAGATTATTTTCTTCGGTGCGAAGTGGGGCAGGATGATCCGGTTTCTCATCGACCCCGTCTACCCAAAATGGTGAACGTACAGACCTAAGCCGTCCTTCCGTCGGGTGGTCCACTTCGCCGAAAAAATCAACATCGTTCAGGTGTCCATCTTCAAACAAATCTACCAGAGACTGCACGGCAGAACAGGGAATATCAAGATCGCGCAATAGTTTCAACCAATCTGAATTTGATCGTTCCGACATTGCCTGGGACAGGACTTCATAAAGATCGGCAATGTGGTCACTGCGCTGTGCGGGGTCCCGCACCCAATCCGCTTCTGCCAGATCGGCACGCCCAATAGCCGTAAAAAACTCTACCCAGTTCCTGGTACTATACGGCAACACTGCCAAATACCCATCCTTGGTCGCATAAGGTTTGCGATAGGGTGACACGATACGTTCATAACCTGTTGTTCCGATTGCTGGTACAAAAGTCTCGCCATCAAGATGCTCGGATAGCAAAAACGATGCAATGCCTTCATACATTGGAACTTCAATACAGCATCCCTGTCCGGTATTTGCATGATGTATGAGTCCTGATAGAACTGCCAGGGCCAGATGAAGCCCTCCTACCTTGTCGCAAATGATCGTGGGCAGGAATCGGGGTTCATCCTTGTCGTTGCGGTTGAGGTCGGCAACTCCACATGCTGCCTGAATGATGTCGTCATAGGCAGGTAGTTCGGCATTTCGCCCGCCACTGGCATAGCCCGCCGCACAGCAATAAACGATTTGAGGAAATGCGCTACGTATGCCTTCAGGATCAACACCCAACTGCTTGGCAGTCACCGGCCGCATGTTATGAACCAGTACATCGGCCCCATCCAGCAAAGACAGCAAATGATTTTTTCCTTCGGGTGATTTCAAGTCCAGTGTAATCGATCGCTTGTTGCGATTATTGTTGAGATACCCCGCTCCCATGCCTTCTGAACGAGCAGGACGGACATAACGGAAAAGATCACCCGAGGGTGATTCGACCTTGATGACGTCTGCCCCGAAATCACCGAGATAGCGGGTAGCAAGCGGACCAAGTACAATCGTTGTCAAATCCAGAACTCTTGCGCCCTTCAGCAAGTCATACATCTGTAATCTCTATTCGTGTGCCCGCGCAGTAAGGATGTCCGCAACCCATCAAGACGTGAGCATGTTCATTCCCAGTTGCAACTTGTCTGCAGCCGGAGCATGTTCTGAACTTCTACCAAAAAGTCAAGTGGGTGTAGCGACCCCCTCCCGATCGCAATCATAGTAGTTTAACGAATCACCCATGTATTACGAATTTGATTTTTGAAAATGAGGTGAAGGATATGTATTCACTGGGGCAAACGAAGTATCGTATTGTGGGTAATTCTCTTTGGGATCAAATCCATTATTGAAAGTACCCTTGGAGTTCTTCAGTATGTTGATGGTGGCATCAAGTGCCATTCGCAAGGCTGGTTCGGTCCAGCCCCCCTCAACACTGTAGTTTTCTCCTGCGAAATAGATTTTTGAATTGCTACTATGTTCCTGATTATATGCCAATAATGCGTAATTCAAGGCCCAGTTTCTTTGGCGATACAGTTTAGCACAGCCGTGAAAATATGTCTGCTGTGACCAATGTATTACAATTGGGCCACTGTCTATATCAACATACTGAATAATCGACTCGTTGAGTGTTGATTGACATATTTCCTCAAGCTTGTCTAGCAGAAACTGTCCGATATAAGAATTGTCGAAAGGCAAAAGTTTAGTAGCATCATCTTCCCAGGTATAACTCGCCAACAAGACACCTTGTTCTCCACTTTTGTCTGACCATTTCACACCATAGGCATCTTGCACATATTCATCAGTCACAATAACTTGAGGGATTTTAGACACGCCATTTTCCCAATATGTCTCTTTCAGTTTATAAAACACTTTGCAACTGGTGATATTATGCTGAGAGTTCCGTGCTGACAAGACCAATGGGGGCATTTCTGATTGATCAAACCCCGTTAGTTTGATATTTAACTCCGAAGCCCACAAGGTTGGCGTAACAACCACATGATCAACTTCATAGGTTTCTTTGGTTGAATCTTCACATACGATGTTTATCTTGCCAGTTGATGGATCTTTCTGCAATTCTTGAACCGGAGAATTAGTCAGAATTCGTACATAAGGATTGGATTTTTTCGATGCCTCATATAGTGACGAGTCACTTCCGGGCGGAGGAGCGTAAAACAACCATTCGTCAAGAGCTTGAATGCCTTTGTAAAGCGGTGGTTCAAGCTTGTTTCCCTTGCTATCTGTAACATCCGAGTTGTAATGCGGCAAGTTGGATTTATCGGTGATACCAACCACAGTTTGCAAGTTTGAGTTAAACCCGAACATTACGCATCTGATAAACCACATTGAGCTCACTTCATAGAAAGCTCCCCAGCTTCCATCCCCGGACCCAATGAGCGCAAATATTTGTGCCTGATCATCATCCATGCCAAAACCTCCAAACCAACCATCATTTTGATATTTGGTAATTGCAGGTGTATATACCAGGTCATTTACATTCATCTGTTCATAGTTATTTGAAACATTTTTCCAAAATTTACCCCATTCGGCCCCGCTATATAACTTGCCTGCCTCCTGTGTAAACAAGGATACAAAGGCAGAAACCTTCTGATAAACCTCTTTCAACTTATCGTTGTCCGGAGGAGAAGGATTTGACGGAGTATACGGCCAATCAATTAATGTCGGTTTCGAGTATTCGTTATCAGGTCCATAGCCTTTGTTGATATAAATCCCAGTGTTGCCCGGTGCGGCGCCAGGATTGGGGAAATCCTGTAAAGTACAGTTGCCTTCATCCAAAATATAGTACTCAGATACAGAGTTTTTACTGTCGGGTTTCGAAAAAAATGGGAACCGCATGGCCCCCATTTCCATGTCAGTAACTCCATCTGTATGAGTTGTATAGTGCCTGCCACAAATTCTACTTGTCGCTTCAATAAGAATGATTTTGTAGCCGCAACGATACAGTTCCCTAGCTGCTGTAATCCCTGCAATACCGCCACCGACTATGCCGATAGTTGGCGGATTATCAGCATTGGGCGCGTTACCGATTGAATTCTTGTTGTTTTTTGCGAGTGTAAGCAAGTGATAATAATTGAATCGGAAATCAGGAGGGCTGGGATATGCAGGAAGCCATTCATCAGCAGTGTTAACAACTTGTTGAAGGGGGACATTAAATAGTGTCTTCATGGTCAAATAAGTATGAGTTATGGATAAAAGGTAGTGCGTGGAGGATGAGATTCATCAAGTGGCTATCGTTGTGCTATCGGATTATACTTTGATTCCGTCCTTGAATTCCACTTCCAGTGTTGTCCAACAGCAATTACTAATTATGAGGATTTTAATTTTACATTGGGTGGTATTCCGGGTTTTAAAAAACGGGTGTTGTGGGGCTGCTCCGTGCCGGAGTAGCAGTTGGGGAGGTCAGGGTCCCTGTGCATTTCGCAGGTGCGGGGAAACGATCTGCGTGAGCAGGGAATGCCGCCTCTTCCGGGTCAGACGCCTGTCCGTCCAGTCTTCATGGGCCTCTTCAAATCTCATCAGTCTGGTCTCCTCTAGCCATTTTGCCCGCTTCATGATCTCTCCAAAAAGCGGACAGTTTATGTGCTCGCAACATTAACAAAGTTTTTAATTGCAATAGGAAATCGAAATATACATAATATACAATACATCCTTGATAATCCATGTTCGCAAAACAAAAATATCGAAAGCCACTATGTCCTGGTTAGCTGTTTTCTTCATCACAATCATTCTCCTTGTAGTGGTTATTGCCGTGTTCAATCGTTTTTACCACAAGGGTTCGCGCGAGAAAGCCTTGATCAGGACAGGTGCTGGCGGACAAAAAATCGTCATGGATGGGGGCTGTCTCGTGTTGCCCTTCCTGCATCAAGTCGAATTGGTTGACATGAGAACAGCATACATGGAAGTTGTGCTGGAAAAAAACAATTCCATACTCACGGAAGACCGGATGCGTGTCGATCTTGGTGTTGCGTTTCATGTCCGAGTCATTCCCACCGCTGAAGGTATCGCTACTGCTGCTCAGACGGTCGGAGTCAGGTCCCTCAACCCTGAAAGACTAATTGAATTTCTGAAAGGCAGATTCATAGACGCACTGCAAAGCGTTATCGCTACGCATACCATGGACAATTTGCATGAAAATCGATCGCAATTCGTAGCAAGAACAACTGAGTTATTAAGGCCAAGCCTCGAAGAAAGCGGGCTAAAACTTGAATCTGTGTCTTTGGTGAGACTGGATCAAACAGAGTTTTCTGCACTGAATGAAAACAATGCATTCAATGCTGTCGGGATGAGGAAGCTGGCAGAAATCGTTACCGCAAACCGCCGAAAACGCAAGGAAGTCGAATCAAGTGCGGATTTGGCGATCCGTCGAACAGAACTGGAAAACATCAAAAGCCGAATACTCATCGATCTGGAAAAGGAGAAAGCGGAATCTGAAAAAACTATCGAAACGGAACAACTCAAGGCGGAAATGACCCGCCGTTCATCCCATGAACGCGAGCAGGCAGAAATTGCATCAGGCCAGGCCAAACTGAATCGAGAACTCGAGATCAAGCGCTCTGAAATTGAACGCGATCAGCAAGTTCGAACAGCCGAAGTTAACGCATTAAAAGCTGTCGAAGATGCCCGGATTCAAAGTCAAATCGAACTGTCTGAACGCAGGATACAGGAGTCTCAGGCAATGGCAGATGCCGAATCAAGCCGCAAGGCAATCATTGAAGCGGAAGAAGACGTAAGCCTGGTTCAAGACCGACTGACCGCACAAAGGGCAGGCGAAATAGCCAGAATAAATGCAGAGCTGGAATCGACAACCGCCATCTACAAGGCCGAAAAAGCAGCGCAAATTGCACAAATTGAATCCGAAAGCGAAAAAGCTTCCTCAGACCTTGTCCAGGAACAGCTGAAAAATGAAATGTCGGTGAAAGCCCAGGGAGCACTCGAAATGATCAATGCTGAAAATGCCATGGATTCAGAGCTGATTGCAATGAAGCTCGAAGAGAGGAGATTAAACGTTCTTCCGGACATGGCAGACAAAATGTCACGCCCCCTGGAAAAAATCGGCAAGATTCACATCAATCATGTGGCCGGACTTGGTTCTGCCCCCAAGGGCGAAAAACAATCCTCTGGTTCGATTGTTGATGAAGTCCTTGATCTTGCCTTTCGGATGCCAGCCGTTAAAAAACTCGGCGAGGCTGTCGGTGCGGAAATCATCACCCCTGAAAATAAAAACGATACAATCAAGAACAAGAAGAAATGAAACACGGAACCGTATTCAGATGCCAATTCCATGGACATTTGTCTACGCTATCCTTACATACACATTAGAGAGGAGTTATCCAATATGAACATAAAACGACGTCAATTCATCAAGGGTGCCGGGGCAGCCAGCGCCTCGCTATTTGTACCTCAACTTGCATTTTCCGCTTCTGGACCAGTCAAAATGGGAGTGTTGCTTGACACCTCAGGCCCGTTCAGCGCTTATGGAACACCAATGGAAATGGCGACTCGCCTTGCTGTAAAGCAAATCAATGACGGCGGGGGATTGCAAGGAAGGGAAGTCGAAATCGTGTTTCGAGACACTCAATCAGACATGAATAATTACTCGACTTTTGCAAATCAGTTGGTACGTGAGGGGCTGGACGTATTCCACGGAGGCATTCTCTCTGCATCCAGAGAGGCAATCCGGCAAATATTGCGCCAAAGGGGAGTACCCTACTTTTACAACGTATTGTATGAAGGGGGCGTATGTGATCGAAACACTTTTGCCACAGGAACGACACCCGCACAACAGGTAGATGCGTTAATTCCATATGCAATAAATAAATTTGGCGCAAGGAAACTATACGTTCTGGCAGCAAACTACAACTACGGACAGATTACCTCCGCATGGGTCAATGAGTATGCAAAAGCAAATGGCGCTACCGATGTTGAAGTCGAATTTTTTGACCTGTCGGATGGCGAATTCGGACCTGCTGTAATCGCAAAAATCCAAGAAGCTGACAGTGACTTGGTTGTATCCGTTCTTGTTGGTGCCGCCCATCTGAGTTTCTACGGACATTGGGCGGAAACCGGCATGAATCAGAATCCCGATGTCCACTTGGTTTCAACAACATTTGGAGTGGGTAATGAACACAAAGTATTGCCGGCCAACCAGAGTGACGGCATGCTGATCGCAAACAACTGGGCTCCCGATAACCCTTCTGTTCCAGAGAACAAGAAGTTTCTGGATAGTTGGATTGCGGAGTATGGCGATACTGAAGCCATCCACGAGATTGCGGTTTCACAATATCATGGTATCTTGCTTTGGGCTGAAGCTGCTCGACAGGCTGGTGGGGTAGACAAGGAGTCCATTACCAAGGCACTTGAAAGCGGCATCTCAATTATCGGGCCTGCAGGTATGGTGAAAATGGACCCACTTACTCACCATTGCAGTCTCGACATTAATATTATGGAGTTAAGTGGTCAGAAGCTGAATGTAGTTCAGAAACTCGAGCAACGTGAACCACTGGATACTCGACGCTTCTGCAACTTGTCTGAAAACCCTGATTCCAACGTACAGTATGAAATAACCCTGTAGAGAAAATCACTTTCAAGTTAATTCTCTGGTTGGAATTACTGTTTCCCTTCTTCGTAGCAATGAGATTGCGCTTCAAATTTGCAGATGGAGCGCAATCTCGGAATTTTCCTGATTTGCGCCCGTTCTCAAACAGCAGGGCTGGTGCATTCCCGTTTTTTTGGTGAAATGGACATCACAGCCATATTCATCCTGCAGATTTTCTATGCCATAGCCTTACTGGCACTGATTTCTTTCGGGCTCGCGCTGATATTCGGAATGATGCGCGTCATCAATCTGGCCCATGGAGAATTCCTGACCCTCGGAGCCTATGCAACAATTCTTTCTGCCAAAATGGGTGTTAATCTATGGATATCCATGCTTGTCATTTCTCCGCTGGTGGTCGGCCTGTGGAGCTTGATCGTTGAACGCCTTCTGATCAGATTCCTGTATGGTCGACTCGTGTACACGATGCTGGCCACATGGGGACTGAGTCTCGCCATGGCTGGCGCAATGACCATGATTTTCGGAACCACAACCGAAGGCGTGTCAGCACAGGCTGGTTCTTTCTCGGTCGGAACCTATCAGGCAAGCCTGTACAGCATTTATGTGATTGTGATAACGATTATCGTGGCGATGGTGATTGCCTTTGTTCTATTTGGCTCAAACTATGGTCGAGTCGCCCGTGCCGCGATGGAAAATCGAGAAATGGTAGAAGCATTCGGGTACCCGATCAACAAGGTTTACATGTGGACATTCGTAGCAGGCGGCATGCTATCTGGTTTAGCCGGAGGCATATTGGCGCCAACTACGGGAATTTCACCCTATAGCGGAAGTGCCTGGATAGCAGATGCCTTCATCACGGTCATTTCGGGCGGAACGGGTTCGGTGATGGGCACACTGGTGAGTGCTGGCATTTTGGGGTCCGTATCTTCGATCACCTCCTTCATCTTCAGTTCTGCGTCCGGCGGGGTCGCTCTGCTTATAGCTGCCCTTGTACTGTTGCGCATTCTTCCTACCGGCATATCCAGCCTGTGGCAACAGCGTAACCGATGAGTCTTGGTCAAAACAATTTCACAAAGAGCATGGTTGCTCCATTGCTCTTGTCAATACCGGTGATTGTTATCGCACCGTCAGTGATGCAGCCCTATGCACTGGCGCAACTGTCCATCTTTGCCCTTTTGGCTTTAAGCCTTGGCTTGATATGGGGGTACGGGGGTATTCTGTGCTTTGGACAAGGTGCTTTTTTTGGTATTGGGGCCTATTCATACGTGATTTTGGTTACGAATCTATCGCTCCCCTGGACGTCCCTGATTTTGGCAGTTTTCTGCACAATGCTTGTCGCCGGATGCCTGGGACTGGTAATGTTTTATGGAAGGCTGGGGGATGTTTATCTCGCTGTTGTTACCCTGGTCTTTACCCTGATCCTGAATCGATTCATGAACGCAACCGCCGGACCCGAGTACCACATCGGATCAGCCAGACTCGGAGGGTTTAACGGCATTCCTGGCTTTGACATGCTGAAACTGCCATGGAGTGACTCGATGTTCATCCCGGATATTCTGTTCTTTTACATTTGCTTTGGATTTCTCATCATCTCCTGGATATTTTGTCGCTGGTTATTGAAAACTCATTTTGGCCGGGTGATGATTGCCATTCGCGAAAACGAGAGGAAGGTCGAATTTGCAGGCTATGACACACGATTGCACAAAACAATGACGTTTGCGATTGGAGGCGGTTTGGCTGGCATAGCGGGCGTTTTATATGCAAACTGGGCCGGAATCGTCACCCCGAGCCTGTTCAGCCTAACCCAGTCTGCGGAGATTATCATATGGACAATTGTTGGCGGACTTGGCACGTTGATCGGGCCAATCGTTGGCGCCGTCCTGCTGATGCTGCTGAAGCTGTTGCTCGGATACCAGACAGTTGTCGATAACTATTTTTTGCTGGGAGTTCTGCTAATCCTTGTTGTACTGTGGTTTCCCAATGGAATTGCAGGAGCTACAATGCAGTCGAGATTCCTTCAAAAAAATACGGCGACGAAAAAATGGCGAACACATTCAAACCGTACAATGAATGTCAAACGATGATTCAGGATTAGTTTCTGTGTCCAATCTTGCTGTACTTCAAATTGAGGATTTGGTCGTCAGATTTGGCGGTGTAGCTGCCGTTGACGGTATCAACCTTACCCTCAATAGAAACGAATTGCGCTGTTTAATTGGTCCAAATGGAGCAGGGAAAAGTACGCTGTTCAAGGCGATTGCCGGTTTGGTACAACCATTATCTGGCAGAATTTGGGTCAAGAGCGAAGAAACAACGCACTTACCCCCTCATCTGGTAGCCCGCAGAGGAATCAGTGTAAAAACTCAGGTTCCCAGTTTACTGGAAGGACTGACAGTCTATGAAAACCTCTGGATTGTTGCTCGACGGAAATATCGCCGGCAAAGCTGCAAAAAAATGATTGAGCCCGTTATGGAAAGTGTTGGAATCTCGAATGATTCAACCACAATCGTAAACACCATGGCTCATGGAAGACGTCAATTGGTTGAGTTTGCAACAGCCCTGATCGCCAAACCTTCCATTATGCTACTGGATGAGCCGGCAGCCGGGCTGTCCGATAAAGAAGTTGCAGATTTTGCCAAATTGCTGCACACCCTGCCCTCCCAGATGTCATTACTTGTTGTTGAACACAACATGAAATTTGTGCAAATGATTGCTCAACAAGTCAGCGTTCTTCATAAAGGCAGACTTCTCATTTCAGGCGAACCGGATCTTGTTTTCAACGATACAAGAGTTCAGGAAGTCTATCTGGGCAAGGAGGCCACTGCATGAACGGTAACTCATCCTTCAATTTGCTGACAGTCAAGAATCTGAGCGCGGGTTACTCGGGAATTTCCGTGCTTAGAGATGTCAACCTGCATGTCAGTGAAGGAGAGTGCGTTGGCCTTTTCGGTCATAATGGCATGGGAAAGTCAACACTGCTTCGAACCTTGATTGGCTTGATTCGACCCCTGTCAGGGTCCATCGAGTTTGACGGTCAGGATATTACCCATCTTCCCACATGGAAAAGAGCCAGACTGGGTATGGGGTACCTACCTCAGGGGCGCGGTATTTTCCCCAGCCTTTCTGTTTCAGACAATGTCAGCATTGCATACAATCCGGACACTCGAGACAAGGATGAGCTGTCTGCCCTGGAAAGTGCAATCGCACGCTTTCCAATACTGGAACCTCTGCTCAAGCAGTCCGGCGGCACTCTAAGCGGTGGCGAACAGCAGATACTTGCACTAGCAAGGGCACTTACCGCCGATCCGGTCATGCTGCTTCTGGACGAACCAACAGAAGGAATTCAACCTTCCATCGTGATGGAAATTGCGAATGAACTGGCTACGATCGCAAAAAATACCGGACTAACCATATTGATGGTTGAGCAAAACATAGATTTCCTGAACGTCCTGGCGGATCGAGTCCTGCATATTGAAAACGGTAGAATTACTGAGCAGGGGAATCGATCTTCAAGTAGCATAGCACAGCCAAAACCGCAACCATCCATTCCTCGAACTGAAACTGCAGTATCTACGACAGATTCTGGTCAGGAAGAATCTTTCGAGATCACTAGTGAACCAATTTTGGAGAAACAAATGCCAGTATCAAGACCGACAATTGATCAAATGCAAAAGATTTCGTCGGACCTTTATTTTCATATCGACAAAACTACCCTGACTGAATACCTGGACTTGGCTCAGTCCACCATTGATGCTTATGACGTTGTCGATGCAATGCCTGATGAATTGCCGGAGGTGAAATACCCCAGAACCGGCGGTCATATACCCGCAGAATCAGAAAACCCATTGAACGCCTGGTATGTGAAATGCGATATTCCAGGATCCCCGGACGGCCCGCTTAACGGCAAGGAAGTGGTACTAAAAGATACCATTTCCCTGTCTGGCATCAGAATGATGAATGGTGCGTCAATTATGGATGGATACGTGCCGGATATTGACGCATCGATTGTTACCCGAATTCTGGATTCCGGCGGAAAAATTGTTGGAAAGGCGCGATGTGAATATCTCTGCCTGTCAGGCGGGAGCCATACCAGTACCGGCGGGCCGGTCAAGAACCCTTGGCGAACTACTCATTCATCAGGGGGGTCTTCATCAGGTTGCGGTGCCCTGATTGGTGCAGGAGAAGTGCCCATGGCAATTGGAGGAGATCAGGGAGGATCAGTCAGGATACCTTCTTCATGGTCAGGTTGTTATGGCATGAAACCGACCCATGGGCTAGTGCCCTACACAGGCGTTATGGGGATTGAGCGCACTATTGATAATGTCGGGCCAATGACCAGAACCGTGCATGACAATGCATTGCTGCTTGAATCCATTGCCGGTTTTGATGATGGTTTGGACCCCCGTCAATACAGCATCAAAACCAATGCGTATGCGACAGACATGCTTCAGGGAATTGCCGGGTTGCGGATCGGGGTCGTCAATGAAGGATTCGGATGGCCAAACAGTGAGTCGGATGTAGACGAATGCGTGCACTCGGCAATTGATTTGTTGCGTACTTTGGGAGCAAGGGTTGAAGAGTTGTCAATCCCCCTGCATCGGCAGGGCTCTGCCATATGGACACCCATTGCTCTTGAGGGGTTAACCGATTTCATGATGCATGGCAATACCTTTGGGACCAACTATCGCGGCTTGTACATGACCAGCATGATTGATCATTATGCCAATTGGCGAAACCGTGCTGATGAACTGTCTCCCAGTCTAAAAATCTGCATGATGATCGGGGAATACTTCATAAAGCATCATCGAGGGCGATATTATGGGAAGTCCCAGAATCTGTCGCGGCGACTACGCCGTGCCTATGACAATGCTTTTCAGCAATTCGATCTTTTGGTCATGCCAACGATTCAGATGAAGGCAACACCCCTGCCACCTCCCGATGCACCGCTATCACTGTATATTCAACGAGCATTTGAAATGATTGTGAATACTGCACCGTTCAATTGTACAGGCCATCCCGCCATGAGCATACCATGCGGACTAAGAGATGGACTACCGGTCGGAATGATGCTGATTGGAAAGTACCTGGATGAGTCAACAATCTACCGGGCCGCATACGAATTCGAACAATCATCCAACTGGCAGGGGCTTTGACTACACAATGAGCAAGCTCGGCAAACCAATTACTGATCTTTCCAATCCCCTGATTGATTATTCGATCATTCCTGCCTGTTCATCTTCTTCATCGGGGAGTCATGGCCAGAAGTCAACTCGAAAATTCGTACGGCCGGGCATGTCCCATGTCAAGGGAGATACAACGACTCCCTTGCTCGAATTATCCATCCCGGAGTTGGTCAATAAAACTGTTCGCAACCATCCCCAACGAACAGCTGTGGTGTTTTGCGATCAAGACATCCGGAAAACCTGGCAGGAGTTTGCGGCAGACATTGATCGGCTTGCCGCAGGATTTCTGGCTCTGGGGTTGAAAAAAGGCGATCGTTTGGGCATCTGGTCACCGAATTGTTATGAGTGGTTGCTAACTCAGTTTGCCACCGCTAGAACGGGAGTGATTCTGGTCACCATCAACCCCGCCTACAAAATATCTGAACTAGGACATGTACTGGAAACGTCGGGATGCAAGGCCATTATCATGGCTCAGCAATTCAAGTCCAGTAACTATGTTGAAATGTTTCTGCAGCTCAAGGTGGATACATCCACATCCGAATTTCCTGATTATGGTTTGCCGAAACTGAAACACGCAATCGTTATCCACAATCAAGGTCAGAATGATACGCCAGCTGGGATGCATGCATTTTCCGAAATCATGAGCTTGCCCGGCCCCGCACATATTTTGCGTCTCGACGAAATCAGTGCCGACCTGCATCCAGATGATGCAATCAATATCCAGTTTACCAGTGGCACAACCGGCTTGCCAAAGGGTGCCACCCTTTCCCATCGAAATATCCTCAACAACGGGAAGTTTGTCACGGATGCCCAGGGATTTACGGAAAATGACAAGTTATGCATACCTGTTCCCCTGTATCACTGTTTTGGAATGGTTATGGGGGCCTTGGGCTGTGCGACCAAAGGTGCGACCATGGTGTTTCCTTCAGAGGGTTTCGAAGCAGCGGGTACTGCCCGTGCGATAGCCAAGGAAAGGTGTACAGCATTGTATGGCGTACCCACCATGTTTAATGCAATCCTGACTCTCGAAGACTTTGATTCGTATGACCTGACCTCTCTGAGAACCGGGGTCATGGCTGGTGCACCCTGCCCAATCGAAATCATGAAACGAGTTGTCGATGACATGCACATGACAGAAGTAACAATTGCTTACGGCATGACTGAAACAAGCCCGGTTTCCTTTCAAAGCAACCTGGATGACCCGATTGAAATGCGGGTATCAAAAGTCGGTCGGGTCCATCCGCATGTGGAATGTCGTGTTATTGATGACGAAGGCAATACAGTGCCAGTTGGACAACAGGGTGAATTATGCACTCGCGGCTATTCGGTCATGAAGGGATACTGGAACGACTCCGCACAAACCAGGGAGTCCATCGACACTGATGGTTGGATGCATTCGGGTGACCTGGCCATTATTGATAATATGGGATATTGCAACATTGTTGGTCGCGTCAAGGATATGATCATTCGTGGCGGAGAAAATATCTACCCAAAGGAAATCGAGGAATACCTTCACCAACATCCGGGAATTCAGGATGTTCAGGTGTTCGGTGTCCCAGATCACCATCTGGGTGAAGAAGTATGTGCGTGGGTAGTTCCGGTAGGTTCTCAAGGATTAAACGAACAAGACGTCATTGATTTCTGCAAAGGGCAAATTGCCCATTACAAGGTGCCCCGTCATGTGCGAATTCGCGATGATTTGCCAATGACGGTTACTGGAAAAGCGCAAAAGTACAAAATGCGAGAAGCCATGATTACGGAATTGGAACTATAAGGCCCGATTGGCAATCACTGACAACAAAACAAGCCCCTCTAATCTTCATGTCTTGTCTTTGGAACTGCAGATTCATTGATCCAAAAAAGATCAGGAGCATTGCGTTGGAGGCTTCAATCAAGCCACGGGATTCCAGTTTGTCTGAGCCTCATCAATCCGGACATTAACTATCTGCTGTTTCACTTCCTGCCGAATGGTTGTCAGATACCACAAGCAATTACACCAACACAAGACTTTATCAGCCAGACACATCGCATCGGAACTGAAACGAGGATTGCCTATTGCTGACTCGGCAACGGATTGCCGGCATCAGCCTTGACGTTCAACGACTGCAGATATTCGAAAATCATCCTCTCGGGGTTCCGATCCTCGGCATTTACCCACACTACGCTGGATTGATTACGCAACCATGTCAGTTGTCGCTTTGCCAGTTGCCGAGTCGCCGCTATGCCCTTTTCGATCATTTCGTCCTCGCTTGACTTGCCATGCAGATAATCGATTACCTGACGGTATCCAACGCTACGCATGGAAGACAGGGTTTCAGGTCTCTTGAGTTTTCCGATCAACATTTCAACTTCACGGACCAATCCTTTTTCAATCATGTCCAAAAATCGCACCTTGATCCGCTCATGCAAAATTGGCCGAGGACGAAACAACGCGATTTTTCGATACTGGATTTTCATGCTTTGAGGACGTGATTCTGCCATCACCGACGAAGGAGGCTGGCCGGTAATTCTGAATATCTCCAAGGCTCTCTTGATTCGTTGTGCATCCTGGGCCCTGATTTTTCCTGCGCTCGCCGGATCAATCTCTGCAAGCTGTCGATGCAGATATTCCAGGCCCTTTTTCTTGCCTATCCGCTCAATTTCAGACCGCGCCTCCGAATCTGCTCCAGGCAGTTTTGATATTCCGTTTTCCAGTACCGAAAAGTAGAACATGGTGCCACCCACCAGAAGCGGTGTCTTGCCTTTGGCGAGAATCGACTCAATGAGAGACAGAGCATCATTTCTGAATTCTGCGGCCGAATAGCTCTCGGTGATACCACGAATATCGATCAAGTGATGGGGAACGCGTTGTAAAAACTCCTGATCCGGCTTTGCCGTACCGATATTCATGCCGCGATAGACCTGACCGGAATCCACGCTAATCAATTCTGCATCCAGAAGCCCGAAGAGATGTTCTGCAACCGATGACTTGCCGACTGCAGTAGGGCCCATCAGAAAAACAGCAATGGGAACAGAGGGTTTATCTGCCACGCATAAACCATTTGTCTAGTTCGACCATTGTAAGACTCATCCAGGTTGGACGACCATGGTTGCACTGTCCTGAACGTTCAACAGATTCAATCTGTCGCAATAACGCATTCATTTCGAGAATTTCCAGCTTTCTGTTTGCCCGAACTGCTCCATGACAGGCAATGGAAGAAAGAACCTCATTAATCGCATTTCGTGGGCGATCGCTACTTCCATGTTCCAGAAGATCCGAGGCAGTATCCCGAATCATGGTTTCAATGTCGTTGTTCTTGAGCAGTTCCGGAACCGTCCGAATGACTACTTGATCTTCCGCAAACACTTCTATCTCGAACCCGAGCCTGCCCAACTCGTCTTTATGGGATTCCAGACAGCGAACCTCGGAAAATGACATGGCGATTCTGATCGGCACCAGCAGGGGTTGAGTCCGTATCGAGTCCTGAGAATCCAGTTGCTGCTTTAGTGATTCATACGTGATTCGCTCATGTGCGGCATGCATGTCCACCAAAATCATTCCATCCTTGTTCTCTGCAAGAATATAGACTCCCTTGATTTGAGCAACTGCATGTCCGAGAGGTGGCAAATCTTCATCTTCTTCCTTTTCGGTCGTTGACCCGGATGGGTTCAGACCCATATCCCATATATTGGCGGTCAAACTACCTGAAGCCTGATCCGAAGCCGGCATCCTGATACGTTGCTGGGAACCACTGGCAGCGCCTGACCAACGACCCTGCACTCTACCGGCATCCGGCAAGGGCAGTGCAACTTCGCCTTCTTCCGGCGAAATCCCTGCCACGGCCCGATTCAGGGTTCGAAAAAGAAAATCGTAAACCATGCGACTTTCCCGGAACCTGACTTCATTCTTGGCGGGGTGCACATTCACATCGACAAGCCTTGAATCGAGTTTCAGAAACAGCACAAATGCGGGGTGTCGTCCGTGGTAAAGCACATCGCTGTATGCCCGTTTGACTGCATGCGAGGCCAGGTGGTCAGTGACCGATCGCCCATTGACAAAGAAATACTGCAAGTCACGCTGACTCCTCGAGAATGTCGGTAGACCAATCCAGCCTTCAAGTGCATAGCCATCGACTGCATAATCGATATACATGGACTGATTGGTAAACGGCTGACCACATACTTTGATCATGCGTTCGGACATGGTTGCAACATCCGTAGCCCGGTAGGTCTGGAATACCGTCTTCCCATCACGCATGAAATCAATAGCCACAGATGGATTGCCCAGAGCAATTTTTCGGACAACCGCATCACAATGATTAAACTCGGTCGACTCGGTGCGCAGGAACTTTCGCCGTGCAGGAGTATTGACGAACAAGTCCTCAATCTCGACAGTCGTGCCGACTGGATGGGCTATAGGCCTGATCTCGCTAACTGGCGTGCCACCATGTGCGCGATATTCATATCCCGAATCTTCATCTGCGACGCGGGTTTTCAGAGTGAGTCTCGATACGGCTGCAATACTCGGCAATGCCTCGCCCCTGAAGCCCATCGTAGCCAGATTGAACAGATCATCTGCGGAACTGAGCTTGCTGGTCGCATGCCGGGAAACAGCCAGGGGAATCTGATCATGAGGTATGCCGGATCCGTTATCATTCACCGAAACACGCTTTATGCCGCCACGATCAATGTGAATACGGATTTCTGTAGCACCGGCATCCAGACTGTTTTCAAGTAGCTCCTTGAGTAGCGATGCGGGTCGTTCAACCACTTCCCCAGCCGCGATCTGGTTGACCAGATTGTCATCCAGAAGTCGAATTTCGGCAGGAAGTTTCTTTTGCATCCGACTCAGAGTCAATAATTACCGATTGGGTCGGCAAACCCGCCAATCATTACTGGTAGGCGTATATGCCATGATTTTTGCGCAGATATCGCTTGATGCCATTGGTAATTGCAGTAGCCAGTTTGGTCTGGTGTGAGTGGGTTCCCAGCAGTTTCTCTTCAGCCGGGTTTGTAATATAGGCCGTTTCGACAAGAATTGAAGGAATATCCGGTGACTTCAGAACCGCAAAACCTGCCTGTTCCACCCGTTTGCTATGTATCTTGCCGATTTTCATTAGCTCGTCAAGTACCTCCCGACCAAAACTGATGCTTTCACTAACGGTTTTGGTCATGGACAAGTCAAGCAGGACTTCAGCCAGCAGGTCATCCTTGTCTGATATGCTGACCCCCCCAGCAAGGTCTGCCGAATTTTCCTTGTCTGCCAGCCATCTTGCCGTTTCGCTTGTCGCACCTCTTCGGGACAAGGCATACACCGAAGCGCCCTGAGCCCTGGTATTATGATGACCATCCGCATGCACGGATACAAACAAGTCGGCATTCATGTTACGGGCCATGATGATCCGGCGCCTTAAACTGATGTAGTAATCGCCAGTTCGTGTCAGTTCAGCCCGTAATCCCGACTCCTGATCAAGCATTTTCTTCAGTTTTTTCGCGACCGACAGAACAATTGTTTTCTCATATGAACGTTTGCCAACAGCACCGGGATCTTCACCGCCATGACCGGCATCGATGACAACCAGAATATCACCCATGCGTTTTCTCTGTTGTCCTGGAACCGCTATGTCTGCTGACACCGATGCTTGTTCCTGGACATGATTTTCATCATAGAAATCAATCACCAGACGATACTGATATCTGTCAAAGGGCTTTAACAGCTGCAGTTCATAGCGAATCGGCTTTGCAATTTCAAATACCACACGCAAGGTATTGGGTTTGGGATTGCCCGATCGCATTTTCCCGACATATGGACCGAGTTTGTCGGGTGGAGGCATGGGCCTGCCAAGTACAGAGCGTTCCAGATCAACAACCAGGCGATCCGGGGATTTCAGTGTATAGACCTGGTAGTCGGGTTTTGCATCAATATCAAAGACAAAACGTGAACGTTCTGGCGCATGCCACATGCGTATGTCCTCAACAGTCGAGGACTTGGCACTGACCGAGAAACCAAGCAGGATCAGAAGCAAGGCCAGCTTGATTATGGACAATGGCTTCATTGGACAGATACCGGGTCTGGATCAAGCGAAATTGCTCTACCCCGACCAAGAACCCTAACGCGAATCGTCAGGGATGGGGGAGGCAAATGCACAGTAAACTTGTCAGGCCATTCAATGAAACAAATGGCATGTCCGTCAAGCAAATCTCTCAATCCCAAATTCTCAATCTCACTTTCTGAATTTAACCTATACAGATCAAGATGATAAATGTTATAGTTAGAAACTGTATAAGGTTCAATCAGGGTGTAGGTTGGGCTAACCACATTTTTTTGATAACCCAGACCCGACAAAATACCTCTGACAAGAGTGGTTTTTCCGGTACCTAACTCACCAATCAGGTAAATCACCTCTCCGGGTTCAATTTTATCGGATAGTGCTTCACCGAATTCAAGCATTGATGATTCACCATCAATTCGATGGGATAGTGCACGCATTGTTTCGTCAGATTTGAGTAGCAGTTCCGATAATCGTGTCCCGGCATTGATTATACCCGTTCATCATGTCTCGAATGGCTAACTTTTTGCCACTACCCATTTATTGAGTCATCGTTCCATCATTCTCCTTTTCGACAGGGGCGTCAAGCGCTCGGTATACAGCTGGCAACGAATCAATCACATCGGAAGCCATGAGCGAGTGTTCCGATGATTGTGATGCGGCATAATCCGCAGCAATGGAATGAACCCAGACTGCGAACTCGGCACAGTCATGGATCGGCCACCCGGCTGATACATATGCACCGAGTATGCCGCTTAACACATCCCCCATACCGGCCGTCGCCATACCAGGGTTCCCTTTATCGCAAATTCCTGGAGTCAAATTTCCTGAACCTGCTATGACTGTTCCAGAGCCTTTTAACACACAAACACCACCATAAATTGCGACAATCTCCCTAGCAGCTTCAATACGATCATGCTGGATATCCAGAGGGGAACACCCAAGCAATGCTGCTGCCTCACCCGCATGTGGCGTCAAAATCCAGTTGTCCCGACTATGACGATACCGGGGCGTGGACAGTAATCGAAGGCCGCCCGCATCGATAACCATAGGGCCTTCATAATCATCAATTACAGAGAATACCTGATGCGCCCAGTTTCCGTCATCCAGTCCCGGACCGATAACCAGGCTATCAGCCTTCATTAATAATCGGTTAACCCCTTCTTCTTCCGAGAAGTCCAGACTCATTAGTTCTGGGCAATGAATTGCCAATAGGTCGGCATGCTTTCGTTCACTTACGACAGTGGTCAAACCACATCCTGATCTCATTGCTGCACGACCGGCAAGTAGAACCGCACCAAACATGCCCGTTGAGCCACCAAAAACGGCTAGATTGCCATACCATCCCTTGTGGGAATTATGAATGCGCGGGTCCAGCACATATGGTTCAACCAGTGTCGCAAAGGGATTCACTCCGGTTTCTTCCAGTGCCACGTCAAGTGATTCATATATCATGGTGCCGCATTGATCGCGTCCATCAGCAGTATAGCAACCTGCCTTTCGTCCAATGAAAGTCACAGTCATTATCGCTTTAATACATGGGTCAAAAGCCACTCCAGTATTACATTCCAGACCAGATGGAACATCCAGTGCCACAATGGAACGCCAGTCCTCATTGGCAATGTCAATCAGTTTTGCAGCAGCTCCTCCGGGAGATTCCTTAATCCCGGTTCCCAGGATTGCATCGACGATCAAATCTCCAACAGGCGGTAATTCTCCAGCTCCTGGGTCGTACTTCCTGGCAATCCCACCTGCTCTGAGATACTGTTGGCACATCAACTTTGCATCACTGGGTTTCGGTTTTTCCGTGAAGATTACCTGAACATCCATACCCGCCTGCAATGCACACAGCGCCACAACATAGCCATCCCCTCCATTGTTTCCCGACCCGCATAGCACCAGAATGCCTGGAAGATTCTCACGAAGGCCACAAATGGCACGAAATGCCCGCTTGCCTGCTCTCTCCATTAACCTGCTTCCCGGTATACCCATTTCCTCTATTGCAATCCGGTCAATTTCGCGAACCTGTGCCACATTAAAAATATAATTATTCATATTATCAATATCTTTATGTGATTATTAAATGTTACATATAAATGAAATTCCTGTGTGCACTGGTTCTGGAAACCTGTTCATTACTCTCCCTCATGCTCTTCACTTCGAGCGTCTTTAAGAGAATTGATATAAGCAGTAATCAGGGATGATTCATAAATCACGCCAATCAGCCTGTTGCCAACCCTGTCATCTACCACCGGCAGGCTTTCTCCGGTAAAATCCTGGATTCTCTCCATGGCCTCCCATATCGAAATATCCGAAGTAAATACTATCTCTCCGGTGCAGTAATCCTTGCATGACAGTCTGGTCATGTCCAGTCCCTCGCTCTCTTTTCGATCAATCTCATTCAGTGTTATAGACCCTATATATCTCTGTTTCGCATCCACAATATAGAGAGCAACCTTCCCGGAATCCAGGAGAACCCGTTTGGCCCTGGCGAGACTGGCTTCACCGGAAAGTATTGAAAAGTCATCTGAAATACAGGCACTGATTTTCCGACCACACAAAATTACCTTTTCACGACCCATGCTTAGGTCAAGGCCTTGCCTGGCAAGCTGCACATCGAACATGGAGCGGCCAATCAGGCGATATCCGATCAGATTGGCAAAGACAGTACTGACCATGGCTGCGACCGCCAGGTCATAGTTTCGCGTTAACTCAAACACTATCAGTATCGCTGTTAGAGGCGCCCCCATGACGGGACCGACCAGCGCCACCATGCCACAAACCATATAAGGAGTTGCTGATGAATAATGCGTACCCATTACTGAAGCACTGATGATTGAGACCAGGGCCCCGAAAACAATCCCACACAGTAATGATGGACTGAAGACGCTACCGGCCATGCCAAATCCGAAACATACAGCGGTCATGACCAGCTTCATGATCAAAATAATGAGCAGTTCGCCGCCGGGATATCCTGATCCGACCAGGACTTTCTGCATGACTGGTTCACCAACGCCAAGAATTTCCGGTAACCACAGGCCAGTCAATCCGATGCCGGCCCCTGCGATGGACGGTTTCAGCCAGAATGGCAGGTTCAGGCACCTTGATACATCCGTGAAATAAAACATCATGCGTACGAATACCGCTGCAACCAGGGCACCTGCCAAGCCGATCAGGGCGAAAACCAGAAACTCTTCCGGATTAATGCCCCCCACTTCTGCAACATGAAAAACATGATTTCGATCGAAAACATGGTTGGTGACTAAATATCCAACCACTGATGCAACTGCGATAGATGCAAATAATTTCAGAGAGAAATGCCGAATAATGACCTCATGTGCAAAAACCAGCCCTGCAATAGGGGCATTGAAGACGGTAGATATTGCTGCGGCAACACCACATCCAATACCCATATTTGCAGTGAATCCAAGTTTTCCCCCTGTTCGTTCTGCAACCAGCCCTAGGGTTGCTCCGATGTGGGAGACCGGTCCATACTGACCCATGGATGCCCCACTTCCCAGTGTCACTACCGCAGCAATTGCCGTTCTGAAAGCATTTCTGTACGAGGGCTTAAAGACCATGGATTGTGACATTCTGATGGTCTGTGCAAGACTTTCGGGGCGTCCTTCCGGCAAATCCTTTAATATCAATCCGACTACCAGTCCACCAATGACAGGAACCAGGATGAAAATACCAATATCCAGAATTGACTGAGCACCCTCTTCCCTTGTTTCGAGGGACACCAGGAGAAATTCATTGAGCCACTCGACTACCAAGACAAATGCAATGGATGCTACCGATGCCAACGCGCCAACGATCAACGCGAGCAACATGATTGCAATCGTATTGCAAACCAGACGATTTTTGCTCATGGTTTCCATCCTTCCATGTTGCCGTTTACTGATGCAGTTTACAGGTTAGATTCTCAATGATGTAAAATAAGCGGACAAGTAGTCCCAAGCGTTGAAAACCTCGCCTGTCTGCAAAGTGACTTCAATATACCCCCAATGTCTCATGAAAGAAAGACGGCACTGAATTTCGGACATTCATTTTATCTCTCCATGAATCAAGCCAAGGCCAGGCAGCTTGCCCGTTCCATTCGCCACTGGGGTACCGAACTGGGTTTTGACCAGATTGGTGTATCCGACATTGATCTCAATCAGGCCGAGAGCAACCTGGCAAAGTGGCTTAGAAATCAATACCATGGGAAGATGGATTATATGTACCGGCATGGTACAAAACGCACCAGGCCGAACAGGCTCATTGATGGAACAATTCGGGTTGTTTCAACGAGAATGAATTATATGCCCGAACCGATGTCAGCGAGTGGGTCGGTGCTTGAAAATCCCCATATTGGCTATGTTTCCCGCTATGCGTTGGGCAGGGACTATCACAAGGTCATGCGCTCCAGATTGAACAAACTTGCCAAACGTATCGAACAGGAAATCGGGCCGTTCGGGTACCGGGTCTTTTGTGACAGTGCTCCGGTCATGGAAAAGCCTCTGGCAGAAAAAGCCGGTCTCGGCTGGATTGGCAAGCATACAAATCTTCTGAACAGACATGAGGGGTCATGGTTCTTCATCGGTGAGATTTATACAGACGTGCCCCTCCCGGTCGATACACCAACTAGTTCACATTGTGGCAGTTGTCGTGCCTGTATTGACGTTTGTCCCACTCAGGCTATCGTGGCCCCATATGTTCTTGATGCCCGGCGCTGTATTTCCTATCTCACTATCGAGCTACATGGACCCATACCTGTCGAGTTCAGAAAATCGATCGGCAATCGAATTTACGGGTGTGATGACTGTCAGCTTGTCTGTCCATGGAATCGATATGCAAAAATCACTCAGGAGCCTGATTTCGCTTCCCGGCACTCCCTCAATAGCTCTCGTCTGATCGATCTATTCAGTTGGAGCGAACAGGATTTCCTGACCAAGACAGAAGGATCGGCAATTCGCCGGACTGGGTTCCAGAGATGGCTACGCAATATTGCAGTAGCCCTTGGCAATGCCCCTACTTCACGAACGATTGTGAAAATCCTGAACGAGCGTCAAGGCCAAGCTTCAGAACTGGTTGACGAGCATATTGACTGGGCATTACAGCAACACTCCCAAGTCTCAAAACGTCAGCAAGCATCAACCCGCGAGCATGAGCAATCATTCTGAATTTGATTCTTCAGGCAGTGCCGGTTAGTTGGGAGTGAGGACGTTGATAAACACCTCTCGATAGTATTTGAGTTCCTCAATCGACTCGATGATGTCATCAAGTGCCCGATGTGCATTGCGTTTCCTGAACCCATTGACCAGGTCCGGTCTCCAGCGCTGAACCAATTCATTAATGGAACTGACATCGAGATTGCGGTAGTGCAGATACTTCTCCAATGTCGGCATTAACCGGTGCATGAACCGTCGGTCCTGACAAATCGAATTGCCGCACAGAGGTGATTCATTGGCTGGCACGTATCGCTTGATGAATTTCAGGGTCTCGGCTTCGGCCTGCTGTTCATCCATTTTGGATTCGCGCACTCTCTGAATCAAACCGCTTTTGGTATGGGTACGGGTATTCCATTCATCCATTGCGACCAAACGCTCCAATGACTGATTGATTGCAAGCACTGGGCCTTGCTCAAGGATATTTAAGTTGGCGTCGGTAACAACGCTTGCAATTTCGATAATTCGATCATTGTCTGGAGATAGACCGGTCATTTCCATGTCTATCCAAACCAGATTTTTAGGATGCTGCATATTGTTTCTGTCCTTTCAGCGTCTGGAGGTAATTTGTTGGTGAATTGCTGCACAAATTGCAATGGCCGCAGTCTCAATTCGCAGAATATGATCTGATAGACGCAATTTTAATGTCTTTTGGTCGTCCAGAAGCTGTTTTTCCGACCTGCTGAATCCGCCTTCGGGTCCAATCATGAGAATAATTTCTTCTAAACCGAGTGGTTCCAAGAGATTCATTGAATCCAGCGATTCCCCATCAGGATCACCGACAATCATTAGAGAGGAGCCATTTGATACTGATTCCCTGCTTGATTCGCATAACCTTTCCAGCATCATGGGGTGACTGACCGTCGGGATATATGGCTGCCGACATTGCTTGCACGATTGAAGAATTATTTTGTCCCAGCGTTTTTTCATGTTTGAAGTATGGTTAACCACGCCATGTTCACACTTCAGGGGGATATAGTGATTCATGCCCATCTGTACAGCCATACCGAGCAGAACAGACTGACGATCCCCTTTGGCAATAGCACTGGCGAGAGTCAGTCTTGGCACGGGTTCCGTATAGCTTTCTGTTTCTTCGACCTGAATCCTGAGTACATCGCTTCGAGGTGATTGGTCAAGAATTCTGGCTAGTGCCATCGTCCCCCTTCCATCCATCAGGTACAAATGATCGCCAGCCAGCAAGCGTTTCGACTTGCCGGCATGGAGTGCTTCGGGGCCGGTAATTTCCCCATAGCAACCTGGATCAGGAACTGGATTTAGATAAAACGGGGTGGAATCAATTCTCAATGTTCGATCCTGGATAGTAAATGTCGTACCGAATCTGCTTGCTCTTGATTTCACCAACCTTCCCCTTCTGTATTGCAGGCTGGTGATGAGGCCTCTTTATAACGACACGTCGGGCGCTTGATCTCATGGCCACATCAAACATTCGGTCAAGGGATTGCATATGCCGGGAGTGATTGACCAATTCCCTTAACAAGGTAATCGGTTTGGGTGATGCCGCATCACGCTTGTGTATGGGAAACATCGGGTCCATGTAAATCACATCCGCGTCCATGGTTTCTGATTGCAATGTCTGGATACTGTCTGCGTGTCTCAGATCCAGGTAGTGCCTGATGATGGAATGCTGGCAATGATCAATCGCATTTTGAGTCAGGACATAAACCAGAGGATTATTTTCGAAGGCGATGGTGCTACAACCCGAGGAAGCAATTCTGGAAGCATCTACACACCAACCAGCCGTCATATCAATCACTATACCCTGTCTGATTCCAATTGCCCTTAACAGAGGATCTACGCCTTTTGCCGGAAAGCCTGGGGCAATCATCGGTATATAAGGTTTGCGTTTGTCTCTCGCAAATTCAAGCTGAACCCTGTTTCCAGACACACGAAGAAAAAAGGGGGTATTGTTCACTGGCCGGTCTTCTAATGATTCCGAATATATCCTGACTCCCAGAATCTCGGCTATCCATTCAGTGTACTTGATATCGGACTGGTCGGATACCAAGGTGACGAGATCCGAATTCATGCTTGTTGCAAACAATAAAAGGAATCCGACTTTAATTTGTACAACTGTTTCAATTCATGGTTTTCCCAAACCGATACAGCACTCATGAAAAAGGTCGTCTCATGGAATTATGTTTGAAGATAGTGTGTAGAGGAGATGGGGTTGAAAAAACGGCGTAGCCGGATTAACCATGAGATGCACTAACTCCCATAATGATACCATTATTGAATTTTTGGAATCAGGGAACTTGAAGACTCGTTGACCGGAATCCTCTGCGACAGATCCCCCTACTGTTTCGCACGACGGTGGAGACAGGGCTGTAGCAGGTCCAGGACGAAGCGAATCAGGTTTTTGGACATTTCCTTGCGTTCCATCAGTCTATGTAAAAAAATCCGTAAGGAGGTTGGTCGAGAACCAGGGAACCTCGTGAATTTTCTTGATTTCCCTAGTATTCCAACCCGATCGATTCAACTTTTGCCATGACCCACCACAGGACCCAGCCTGATGACGTACCCCTGATCCATAAAGAGGGCTTTGCATTCGCAATCCTTGAGGCTGATGTAGAATACCCGTTGTCATTTTTACTAACCAATTTATCCATCGAATATCAATATGGGATTTCTTAGCGGGAAAAAAGTACTGATCTGCGGGATCGCAAATAATCGGTCCATCGCATGGGGCATTGCACAAGCCATGCATCGACAAGGCGCTGAACTTGCCTTCTCCTACCCCAACGACAAACTCAAATCCAGGGTTGTTGATCTAGGCGGGCAGTTAGGATCAGACATAATCCTGCCCTGCGATGTCACAAGCGACGATGACATAAACAATTTATTTCTCGAGATTGGAAAGCACTGGGACGGCCTGGATGCACTTGTCCACTGCATTGCATTTGCCAATCGAGAGGAACTTGATGGCACCTATCTCGATTCGGTCACCCGAGAAGGGTTTGCATTGGCCCATGATATCAGTTCGTATAGTTTCTCTGCCATGGGCAAGGCAGCATTACCACTTATGCAAGGACGAGCTACCAGTATGCTGACCTTGAGTTACCTTGGCGCTGTCCGTTCCATGCCAAACTACAATGTTATGGGACTGGCCAAAGCAAGCCTCGAAGCAAATGTCCGTTACATGGCTCAATCCGTTGGCAGTCAAAATATCCGGGTAAATGCCATATCAGCAGGCCCAATACGAACACTGGCAGCCTCCGGCATCAAGAATTTCAGGTCAATGCTTGGACATTTCGAAAAAGTAGCACCGCTAGGTCGGGCAGTCACCATTGATGAAGTTGGCAATACCGCTGCATTTTTATGCTCTGACCTGGCATCAGGCATCACTGGCGAGATTACCTATGTGGATGCCGGATTTAGTACCGTCAGTCTGAGTGATCGTCTACTTCACGAGCAAACCCAGTAATGCTTCAGGCCTGTATGGCTAAACCACCCAGTTTATCGGCACTCGGAATTCCCTCCTCTGACCACCCTCTGATTTTGTAGTATTCGGGGAGCATTACGTCCAGTTCACAGACGCCGCCCTTGTTAAATCCTGCGGGAACCGGATCCTTGAGAATGCGTGGAGGTAGAGTATCATCAGCTTTGGTTAGACCTGCCTTCAAGTTAAATAGCTTCTCAAGATTCCAAACTCTCTCACCGGTCTGACGGAGACGTTCAACAGTCCATTCGCCAGGCAGATCTGTATCGACCATAACCGCAAAATCTTCATACCCCCAGGTACCTGTAGTAAACAGGCACAGCCCGGTTGAGTCGACCATCGCGATAAAATCCTGAGTTTGAGCGCATGCTTCAGCTTTGCCTGCTGTTCCCGGGGTCTGATAATCTTCCTCAAATGTATCGTGTTTCAAATGACAAGCGCCACGGTTGCTCGTTGCATAACCAAGCCCCATTCCCTGCATGGAACGACCATCGTAACCTGCAAACTCCTGTCCCTTGGAAACCATTGCCAATTCGGGTCGACCGTATTTTTCACACAATAGTCTTGATCCCAGACCCAGGTCCTTGCCAAAACCTTCATGCTTACCGGTCTTCTCAGACATGATGACCAATGCTTCTGCACTGCCAAAACGAAGATCAACTCCATCCGTCTGCTCCTTGGTGATTACCCCCAGCTCATACAGCTCCATCGCGGCAGCCAGAGTAACCCCAAAAGAAATTGGGTCCATGCCATGTTCATTCATCATGAATCCGGCAAAGGTCAATGCATCAAGATCATCAACACCAACAACCGGACCAAATGCAAACGCGGTTTCATATTCCAGCCCTCCCGAAGCAATATGGTACTCGGGGCGGTCTTTGACACTGAAATGCATTGGGTCAATATGTGCAATACGTCCACATCCGATTGTGCACCCAAAACAGGCCGCATTGCGAATCAGATTGGTATGACCATTACGGTTTTTCACGGTGACAGCGTCATGATTGATGTTACCTGCACCATCGAAAGTGACATCCTGGAAATTTCGGGTTGGAAGCCCGCCAAACTCCTGCATGCTATCCAGCATAGCGAGCGTACCATAACGTGACAAACCCCGTCGATTCCCACTTCCATGCAGAGCACCATTGGTCTTCTGGATGGCTGACATGAAGTGTTTCGGATTTTCATTCTTCACTCCAAGCGATCCGTGAGCCGCAATTGCCTTTAAGTTCTTGCTGCCCATGACCGCTCCGACTCCTGATCTTCCAGCAGCACGGTGCAGATCGTTGACCACACAGGCATAGCGAACACCTTGCTCTCCAGAAACTCCGATTGCCGCAATCTTCATTCCCGGCTCCTGATGCTGCTTGTGAATCCATTCATCGGCATACCAGACACTTTCTCCCCAGATCTCGTCAGCCAGTAGCAGCTCAGCGTGATTGTTTGAGATTTTGAGATAAACTGGACGGTCTGATTTTCCGGTAATGATCATGAGATCAAATCCGGCATATTTCATTTCTGCGCCAAACTTTCCACCCGAGTTGGAACAGGCAATCGCACCTGTTAGCGGTCCCTTGGTTACCACGACATAACGACCGCTGGTTGATGCCATGGTCCCGCCTAATGGCCCGTTTGCAAAAATCAAAACATTTTCAGGGCTCAGGGCATCCACTGTTGGGTCCATTTCCTCGTAAAGATATCGGGTGGCTAATCCGCGGCCTCCCAGATAATCGTTAGCCCAGTCCATGTTCAGGGGCTCCATAGATGTCGTTCCTTCAGTTAAATTTACTCGTAGTATGTTTCTCTGCCAGCTCATCGTTGTAGTTTCTGAAATTGTGATATGAAGAAGAATTCAAGGAACATCGAATGACTTATGCCTTTGGGTTATTACCCAGACAAAGCCATCACGTACCCGGACAGGTTCTCATTGTTTGCTTGCTAGGTTGATTGATGGCAAACCGGATACCCAATCCATTTCAGTCATAACCGTTGGTCTAGACTGACAATATATAATTCTTATATTTTACATGGTTCAACCGCCATGATTTCCTTGGAATAATGTTATTTCTGATCTCGAAAATTTTGCATCAGCATAATTTCGATTACGATGTAGTTACAGCAATGGTTGACTAGAATGAGTACTGCAAGGAACTAGTTTACACCCCACCTCATTCTCACATCCTAATACAGTCTTGTCCACTTATCGGCGAACGGTAGAGGTATTGGCCTCCGGTACCAACCCCCTTGCCAGGGGTTGCCAGATGACGAAACATATATTTTAAAAACAATTACTTGTAGGTTTTTTGTATTGCTTCCTGTCAGACGATTCGCTAGAAAGCGAAGCCAGGCGTTGGATGAACATGGAAACGGAAAAACGTGGGACAAGGCAAACTGACCATATATAATTCCAAAAAATTGAATAGCCACGCAATTGATGATTACACAAATCATTGTTTGCCTCGTGAGGATATGTCGATATAATTCGATTTTATCGACACGTTTCGACGACATGTCGATTGCATTGACTTGTCCGGCGGTGTAGCCGCACCAGTGGAATACAAATCAGCATAGACCAATCATTTGACCCTAGTCGTCCCTACAGCAAACTACCGGGCTTGCCGCCTGGTGCGGAAACCGAGACGATAGCAATTCTTCGCAGTTGCATCGTAACGCGCGTAGCGCTGGCGAAACTTCGGGCTTCCGGAAAGCTCATTCCCAACCAGGCTGTGTTGATCAACTCGACCCCGTTGCTGGAAGCTTAGGCAAGTTCCGAGATCGAAAACATCGTCACGACAGCGAACCGACTGTTCCGCCATGCCAACGACGCGACGGGCCGGGCAGACCCCGCCACCGAAGAGGCGCTACGCTATCGCACAGCTCTTAACCGTGGCTTCGAGATACTGTATCACCGACCGGTTGCGACAGCCATGGCCGTCGAGGTATGCAAAACGATCAAGGGTGTGAATCTCGATATTCGCAAAGTGCCGGGGACGGCATTACTCAATGATGCAACCAACAAATTGATTTACACACCGCTAATGGGGGAGAATCTGATTCGAACCAAACTGGCCAACTGGGAGCGCTATATTCATGAGGCCGAGAACATCGACCCCTTGATCCAGCTCGCAGTCATACATTATCAATTCGAGGTGATCCACCCATTTGTGGATGGTAACGGTCGAACCGGGCGAGTGTTGAACCTGCTTTTTCTGGTCGACAAGGACTTGCTTGATATCCCCGTCCTCTACCTCAGTCGATATATCATCAGGAACAAGGCACTCTACTATCGGACCTGCTCGCGGTGACGACCGAGAAGGATTGGCAAACGTGGATTCTGTTCATGCTGGAAGCCGTCAGGACGACAGCGGAATGGACCACGGCAAAGATTCAGGCAATCCGCGAGCTTCTCGATGAAACAGCCTCCGCAATTCGAAGAAAACTGCCGAAAACTTACTCCCGAGAATTGGTGGAACTGATCTTCGTGAATCCCTATTGCCGCGTAAACGATGTGGTCAAGGTGGGCATCTGTCAGCGTCAGACGGCCACCGTCTATCTGAATACCCTGGCGGACGGGGCCTTCCTGGAGAAAGTAAAGGCTGGAAAACCTCTACATCAACCCGCCGCTGTTAGCGCTTTTGTCGGATCACACCTGAATTCCGGGACAGGCGGGCGCAAATTCAAAGTCTGATTTGAACCGCTATTCATCGTCTCGGACATTGTCTTGCGAGAATCGGTAACAAGTTCCTGAGATTTTTACCGCCAGCCAGGATGTCGGTGAAAAACTGAGTGCCTACGTGATTGATGATTGCACAAATCGTTGTTTGTAGAACGAATTAAAAATAAATATTTTTTTAGTATCAAATAGTTATGAATTTTCTTGCTTCCAGACAGCAATTCTAATTATGGAAAACATTTTCGATCAGGTCTGGATAATATATTGTTTTATCGAAATATTTTCCTGATCGGTTTCAGCGCGGAACAGTTTTTGACATTGTCTGTCAAGAAGACAGTGACAGGAAAATCAAGCACAGCCGTTCCGAATGACCGGACTTGTTTTGTTTTCTTGCCCGGCAAGGCATCTCGAACAGTTTCCCAGCCGAAACGAAAAGATAAAACATCATTAGAAAACAATAGTCTATAGGATGCCATCAAAAAACAATCTCCAAAATTAGAATTGCTGGCGTACGGGTTCTCCTGATCCCGGTTGCAGACCCGTTTCTGGCACCTCGGGCAGTGCAGCTTGCGGGAGTGGTGGAATTCGTTGCCGTCCAGCGCAATCAGGGTTCTGCCTCCGAGAACCTGATAGGACTGCATGGCCCGGTGTTCGCGGAGCGTCTCGAGGGTGATGTCGAAGCCCGCATGCAGGTCGGAGCTGTCGATGCGGTCGAGTTGCCTGCGGATGTGATTGTCGGTCGGCAGTGGGTCAACGCCGAACAGGGCACTGCAGGCATGCCTGCCGTACGCGCTGGCGGCCATGCGCCGGTGCTCGAGGAACGAGGGCGACTCCATGAAGAATACCGAGAAGGCCGCCATCAGGATGTCGTCAAGAGCATACTGCCTGTTGCTTCCACTGCGCGGGTTCCAGATGTTGCGGAAGACCCCGAGCATGCGGCCGAGCAGGTCGTCAACCAGCGGCCTCATGCTCTCCGGCCTCGACTCCCATGATCCCGGCAAGGATCGCCAGACGTTCGGCCGACCCCATCTCGCGATAGCGTCTCGACCAGGTCTCGGCACGACGCCTGATGCGCTGGCGATCGGTCGAGTTACGACCGGCGAGACGATGCCAGTGCAGCCGACCCGGCTCGAAGTTGTACCACACCTTCTCGGTCACCACCCCGGCATGGTTCATAACCTGCATCGAGAGGCTGTGCCAGTCTCCGAGGCATTCGTCGTA
>JAJEAV010000040.1 GCA_022822625.1 Gammaproteobacteria bacterium
CATACCCTGTACCATCTGGACTATCCGAACTTCGAGGTGCAGAGCAGTTTCAATGCAGGTCTGGCCGAGCACCTGACCGGACGTGGCCGGGAAGTGGCGACCGCGGGAAGGGACATGGTTGAAGCTTTCGGTGCCAACGACTTTTCCCTGTTTCGGGAGAAAATCCGGAAACTGCTTTCAGGGATTCCCCATTCCTGGCATGACAGTGGCGGTCTCGATCACTACGAATCCTGGTATGCGAGCCTGTTGTACATGGGTTTCAAGACGACACGGGTGGATGTCAAGGCAGAGGAGGCTTCAAGCCATGGGCGTTCGGACATGGTGCTGCTGCATGAAGGCCAGGTGTTCGTGCTCGAGTTCAAGATGGTGAAAGACAAGACAGAAACCGAACAAGGACTCGACAGTGCAATCAAGCAGATACGGGAAAAAGGGTATGCAGAGAAGTATCGGGGTCGTGGAGAACCGGTTCACCTGATCGGCATGGTGTTTGGCGATAGAAACCTATTGGAAATGCGCGTTGAACCGCTTTGATGACATGCCGGATATCCTGTCCGTAATGCGTCGAGATTGCTGTAGCCGCCCATAATGCTCGACCAGAGTGCCATCGAATTCTGACTGATATCCAATACGGACCTGAAAGGGGTGCTAGTCCAATAGCGAGACAGCAATTATGGGTATGGGTAGTTACTTTTCATGCTTGTACACTTTCACCGACCTCTGTCTCGTGACCGCTATGATTCCGGCGATAACAAGAGGAGGAAACTGAAGATAATGTACAATGAAATCCATGCCAAGAAATTATCCCATTTACATTCATTGGAGCAATCAACCATGAAAAAATGACAATGGCAATAAGGTAGCCAGGGCGAGAGTCGGGACGGATGTATGACGATGCCCCGCACGGCGAAAAGACGATCATGATTCCCCTTTTTGGGATCAAGCATTACAAGGCGATAAAGGAGTGTGGGGGAGTCAGTTACGAGGCTTTTGTGTTGGAGCAAATTTCCGTTATGTCAGGCTTGCGGGTTGGACTTGATGCAGGATTTGCTTTTTCAAGAATTGCAGCGAACGGAATCGGTGCATGGGAATGTGGGGTTTTCACCGGTACAATTATCAAACAGAAACATGAATATAGCTGGAGAACCCTGTCATTTCCCCCACCCTTGCCGGGTCTGGGGTACAAAAATCACCGGAATACCCGAAAACACCCGAAAGCATGTAAAAACCGGTTATCCCGGGTCATTTTCTGGGATAAGGGAAATTTTCAGGGGTCAAAAATGACTGCTATATCAAGCGCTTTCAGCTAACGAAAAACCCTCGTTACGGATATTGTTAAACTATCCGGCATTGGAGAGGCTATGTCACTGAAGTATATCAGGGGCTGATGCTCGCCAAATATGTCACGGTGAAAAAAGAATATACTCCGAATAAGACAAATTTGAGGAATCGACGGTTTTTGACACCACAGGTCATAGGCATGACATCGCAACTCTGCAATCTATCCGGATGATTCAATCAAAAATCCGCCCTGCCTGTCTTGTTTTCTTTTGCTTCATGTGTGATTTTTTCGGGTATGATAGCTCTGTTAGTGAACCGGAAAATTACGCTCCAGTAAAGCAGGTTGTTCTTCTGAAGAGCACATGAATGGAGCTTGCAAGCGACTGCTGACCGGATAGAACCAGCGGGAAAATTCAAATCGCCAGTCCACTGTCAGTTTCGTTCCGGTATCCCTAGCACCCGTTATCACCATGCATGGGTTTGTCCTGACCTGAAATGCTCGAATATCAGGATGCCCGGGCCGATTCAGGATCACGTTGAAAATGGCTTCTTCCCTGTTTTTTGATCGCAAGATTCTTTCATGGGCCTTGTATGACTGGGCAAATTCGGCTTTTGCAACAACCGTGGTAGCTGGATTTTTTCCAGTACTCTATAGCCATATGACTCGTGACCTGACGGCGCAGGATGCCCAGATCTGGCTCAACATCACGATTGCCGCGGGTAGCATTGTCGTTGGCGTCAGCTCGCCCATTCTGGGTGCAATTGCGGATTCCGGCAATCAGCGTAAAACCTTTCTTGCCGGATTTACCCTGCTTGGCATCATAATGTGTCTGGGGCTTGGCTGGGCTGCATCCGGTTTTTGGTGGATGGCGTTGATCCTGTTTGGAATCGGATTGATTGGATTCAATGGAGCGGTTACCTTTTACAACTCCCTTCTGGTCTTGATATCGCCTATTGATCAGGTCGATATGGTTTCCGGCTACGGTTATGCGCTTGGGTATATTGGTGGCGGCCTGTTGTTTCTAATCAATGTATTGATGGTTACCAATCCGAGCTGGTTTGGGTTTGAAACAACCTCGGTTGCTCTCGCTGCCTCGTTTGCTTCAGTTGGGATCTGGTGGTTGATTTTCAGCCTTCCTCTTTTTCTGTTCATCAAGGAACCTCGAACTGAACGAGACCGGAACATTGGTTCAACAATTGGCGAAGGATGGCATCGGTTCAAGTCGACGCTCCGGGAAATCCGCATGCTCCGTACGGCATTTTTCTTCCTCATCGGCTATTGGTTGTATATCGATGGTGTCGCAACCATCTTCAAGATGGCAGTTTTTTTTGCAGACCGTATTTTGGGGTTGCCTTCGGATAGTCTGATCAAGGCACTGTTACTGACCCAATTCGTGTCTTTTCCGGCCGCACTGTTCTTCGGGTGGCTTGGCAAGAAGATAGGCCCAAAGTCCGGAATCTTTATCTGTATTGCCGTTTATGTGACTGTCATCACTTACGCATGGCAATGGCTTCGTTCCGCCCTGGATTTCTATTTTCTTGCGGTGGGTATCGGACTGGTTCAGGGGGGTATTCAGGGTCTTAGTCGGTCCCTTTTCGCAAGGCTTGTTCCGAAATCCAGAATTGCGGAGTTTTTCGGGTTTTTCAATCTTGTCGGCAGGTTCTCGAGTATTCTGGGTCCGTTGATGATGATCATGGTCCCCATTCTGATCACCGGTGCTGATGAGCGAGACAGCATTCTCGTGCTGCTGATACTGTTTGCCGGTGGTGCATTCTTCTTGTCGAGAGTGGACATCAATTCGGGGGTTGACGAGGCCAGGCGTCTGGATGACTCCATTGCCCTGTCGAAGACCTGAACAAGAAGCTTGGGAAATCTGGTTCTTGCTTTTGCTCACTTCAATCCGGTAATCCATTACATTCATGGCAGGCGGTTTCTGACTTCAGCGAACATCTGGTGAATTCCAACAGGGCTTCCTTGGCATGACTGGATCGGATGTGATAGGCGAATATTCTTCATTCTTGGATATCTACCACAAACAACTCAACTGCTCCAGAGAATCCATTGATCTGGATTTCTGGAAAGCTCCCCGGGGTGTATCAGTTCCTGATGATGAACTGAGCTTCCTGCTGATTCCGGATGTGGTGGAGTCTGTTGCCTGCCTGTATCTCGCCAGGCAAGTGCATCGCTGGCAGTCTGAACAGGAAGACCCTGTTGAGCAAATCACACGGGCATTGATGGTCACCATGGGAGGCTTGTTGCCGAGCGTGCTCCTCTATGATCATCTGGTTGAAGGTCGTCAGGCCGGGAAACCGGCGATCGAGTTTGGTACGCTTGGTGTTTCCATGTACAAGGGTCCCGGCCAGCGCTATGAGAATCCCAGGGTTGAGCACGGCATTTCGATCCCGATCAGTGGTCAGACGGTCCTGTTGCTGGATGACATGGGTGATGGCGGGGGGACTCTGCAGTTCCTGAATCAGTACGTGCTGGATAGTGGGGCTCGAAGAGTATTGACTTTGGTTATGTACATGAAGCCAAAAGCGAAGACGGTATGCGATGTGGACTTCTCATTTGGTGAAACACCGCAGGATACGTGGATCATTACACCACGCGAAAGAATTGAAACGCTGGTTAAAAGGGTGCCCGTATGGAAGCAGCGAGGCGCCTCCATACAGGAATGTCGACGACGGCTGGTCGATCTGATTGGCTATACGGAATCAGAAGTGGATTATTATCTTGGGCAAGCCTATAACCGATCTTGAGGGGGAATGCCAGGGCTCAGACAAGCAACTTCTGCAGGGTCACGATTTTCCCCGGTTCGGGGCTGCGCGTTCCAATTTCCACAAAGCCCTGCATTTTATGAAACAACAATGAAGCTTCGTTTCTCGGTTTCACGTTGATTTCTGCGACAACCGATAATAATGACTGCTCGCGAGTCCAGATTACGGCCCGGTCATACAGCTGCTTGCCAATACCCAGACCTCGGCAGGTAGAGTGGACTGCGATGCGGTCAATATACAGAAACTGCTCTTCATGTTCATCGAACCACTTATAGTTGGTACTGTCATAGTTGGCACCGTTTTCAAAGCCAATCAGGAAGCCACCAACGCCTTGCGGCGTCTGGCAAACCAGAAGCAGACTGGACAATTCCCTCAGCAGGTGAAGTCGAGCCTCATCCAGGGGGCTTAGCATGTTGACCGATTCCTGATTTATTTCAAGAATCTCCCGGGTATCAGTATCTATGAAGTCTCGGATCAGGGTTTCCATGCTCTGGTATGGTTAGGGGAATCGGGCTTGACCTGAAACCGTGATTATAATTCCCCATGGTTTCCTCGTTTCAGATTTCGAACCAGGCTTCGTGCAGGGTGGATGGCACGAGCCAGTGAAGCCTGAAGAGGTAGCGGTTCATTTGCAATCCATGATGCAAGGAATTCGCCACCCAGTGCGGCTCCTGTCATGCCATGCGAACCCCAGGCGGCTGATAGATACAATCCCGGATGATAGGCGGGTGCAATGTCTGATGAAGGGTAATTCCGTTTTTGCATGGATTGGAATTGATCGGGAAAGTTCTCCTGCTTCGGAACTGCGCCAACCAGGGGAAGTCGGTCTTCACTGACCATGCGCACGCCGTTATGTGCACTTTCGATGCCATGATCAAGTTTGTGGTTCAGATTGACGAGGTGAGGCAGGGCTGTTTCAAGGTGATGCAGATTCCATCTGTCTGCCTCAAGGGTCGGGTTGACTGAAATCGTATCACTTGCAAAGGTAGAACCAATCAAGTGACGGCCGTCGGAGGCCGGTAGCAGATAGCCCCCATAGCGAAGTATGCACTTTGGAGACTGGAGCAGCAGTTCGGTATCAATAAAGGTGCTTTGGCCCGAGACCCGTGTGAAGGGTATCCAGTTGACTTCAGTCCATGCCATTGTGTGTCCGGTTGCGAGAATCACGACAGCGGTATCCGAAAGAATTTGCTGATTTGGGTCTACTATGCCTATACCCTTTTTGCCGGGCAGGATGTTGAAGGCCTTCTCCCCCAACCGAAGTTCGATATTTTCATGAGCGAGCAAACGCTTGATCCACTTGCCTGGATTTACGGACCCGGCTTTCGAATAGAGTAGCCCGGAAAAGGGACATTCAACACCGCTTGCCGATTCTGCCTGATCTCGGGTAGTCGGTTGTACCAGCCATTCTGGAAGAGATCGGACAGATATTTTTTCCTGACGCAACCTCTGGACCTCATCCAGTGCGAAAGCAAGAAGACCGCATGGGTTGTGGAATACCACCTCGGGGTCCAGTTCATTGAGATGGCTCAACAGGAACAGGAAACCTTGCAGGGAGAGTTGCTCTTCAAGTGAGGGCCTGGCGGTCAGGTAGGGAGAATAAACCGCAGCTGGATTGCCACTTGCCTGCATCGCTACAGAGGATTCCTGTTCCAGAACAGTAACCTGCCATCCACGTCTTGCCAGATGATAGGCACTTTGGGCACCCGCAATACCCGCCCCGACCACAGTTGCTGTTTTTGATGGAAGGTCGGGTCGTTCCGGAAAATACCATGGTTCCCTGGTCCGGATATTCAGTCTCGATTCCATGACTGCGGTCAGCATTTCCCGTTTCCTGCCATACCCCGGAACCTTGCGGACATGAAACCCGTTATCGAGCAATGACTGTCGGACCAGGGAAGCGACGGTGAATGTTGCAATCGTTGTTCCGGAGTCGCTCAGTCTGGCGATTTCACGAAATACCGGTTTACTCCACATGCAGGGATTCCTGGTCGGTGAGAACCCGTCCAGATACCAGCAGTCAACTTTTGCGACCAGTTCACTTAATACCTGATGGGCTTCGCCATGACACAGGGTCAGGGTTACACGAGCATCATCCAGAAAACACCGATGAAAGCCCGTAAGGGTGCCCGGCCACTGCTCGCAGAGCAGCATGGATAGTGAATCCAGTTCGGGGAAGAGTGCATGGCAGGACCCGAGTGTCTTTACGTCAAGTGGGTGCTTCTCGAGCGAGATGTAGTGCAATCTCGTGTGGGCACCTGAATGACGACGCCACAATTGCCAGGTCGCAAGAAAGTTGAGTCCTGTACCAAATCCGGTTTCAGCAATCGTAAAGACGGGCCTGTCCACCCAGCGAGCCGGCAGGTCGTTTCCCCTCAGGAACACATGCCTTGATTCCTCAAGCCCGTTTTCACGGGAAAAATAGATATCCTGATAGATGCTTGAGTAGGGCGTTTGATCAATTATTTCAAGAATCGCCTTGGATGACCGGTTGTGTACTGAATAGAATGATTGCATATATAAGCGATTACTAGTGTTTGTCGGGAATGCGCCATACTTTGATCTTGCCGGTATCTCATTTTGCATGGTTATTCGTATAGAATCGACAGCACGGTTTCCGTTATCTTGGGGATCCGGGATGCCAACCATCTCGGACAAGAACCGGTGATCCTGCTCATCTGGCATCTTCAATGGCAGTTTACTTCAATCCCAATCACCATACTCTGAAAACAACATGCAAAGACACTTTCAACATATTTCTGTAGAAGATGCGAAGTTCCTGATGTCTGAAGAGACAGTGCAGCTTATGGATATCCGGGATCCGGCTACCCATGAGCAAAGCCATATTCAGGGATCAATACGCGTTGATAACCAGAATCTCAAGGAATTTCTTGATCAGGCGGATCGCGAGGTTCCCCTAATTGTTTATTGTTATCATGGAAACGCGAGTCAGGGTGCGGCTGAATTCATGGGGCAACAGGGGTTTGAACGAGTCTACAGCCTCGATGGCGGATTCAAGCGCTGGCATGATTTATCCCAGATGGATAAATCAGGTTAGGATATTGCCCAAAACCCGTTCATGGCGCTTGAGAGTAAAATGACTGCGTTGTATCAACATTATCTCCGGATTACATGCTTATGATCGAAATACTGACCACCGAGATTTCTGGGTATGGGTCCATTGCCAAAATGGTCTGGGTACTTCTGGTTGTAGTGATTCTTGACATTGCGAGTCGACTGCTGGTCAGGAAAATGGCCACGCTCACCCAAAAAAGCAAGACAGCCTGGGACGATGCGTTGATCGAGTCAATTGGGGCGCCAGTCCACTGGCTGATTTGGGTTGTTGGCCTGACCGTGGCTCTGGATATCTCCGGAATAGTACCGGACGATGTGGCCGGGATGCTGCATGTCTCGCGCATCCTGATTGTGGTTGTTCTTTTTTCATGGTTTCTGTTTCGCTTGATTGAATCATTCGGCAATAATCTGGTGGGTACGACAACCTTGAGCGGCGGGACTATCGATCAATCGTCTGTCGACATAGTGAGCAAGCTGGTCAAGCTTGTCGTGGTGATTCTTGCGGTACTGATTTCCATGCAGACTCTGGGTTTCAGCCTGACTGGACTGCTTGCATTCGGCGGTATAGGTGGTCTCGCGGTAGGATTTGCTGCCAAGGATATGCTTGCCAACTTTTTCGGCGGGTTCATGATTTACTTTGACCGTCCCTTCAAGGTTGGAGACTGGGTGCGGTCTCCGGACCGAGAAATTGAAGGCATTGTCGAGAAAATCGGATGGCGAGTCACGTTGATTCGCAATTTCGACAGTCGTCCCCTTTATGTGCCAAATTCAAGCTTTTCCTGTATAACCATTGAAAACGTTACAAGAATGAGCAATCGCAGAATCTATGAACTGGTAGGAATTCGTTATCAGGATGCCAGCATGATGAACCAGATAGTCGATGATGTGCGCTCTTATCTTGAAGCTCACGAAGGTATTGATCAGGAAAACACGCTAATGGCCGGTTTTACTGCATTCTCGGCATCATCTCTGGACTTTTTCATCTACTGCTTTACCCGAACCCAATCCGGGCCGGAATACTATCGAGTAAAGCAGGATATTCTGCTCAAGATTTTAGACATTGTCGAAGGTCATGGTGCGTCCTGTGCCTTCCCAACCACCACGCTTGACATTCCGGGTCCGGTAAACATGGTTAAATCCGGAGTATCGGATTAATCGCAAACAAGAGTGTAATTGCTACGGGACGGAAATTACGCGAATCAGGTTCGTGCTCCCTGCCTGGTTTGAACTGCCGGCGATCAGGATTGCCTGATTCCCCGATTGCACAAGGCCGAGTTCCTTGCCCCGCTCGGTTGCAAACAGCAGGCGCTCTTCATCGGAGCCGCCCCCCAAATACAGAATTCCCAGTACTCCCCAGTTCATGGCAAGTCGGTTGACCACTTTTGGTGATGAGGTAATGGCCAGTATCGGGCAAGTGGGTCGATATTTTGATACCTGGCGTGCAGTCATGCCAGTCTCGGTAAGGGCAATAATTGCGCTGGCATTGAGTTGACTGGATATGGCAATCGCCGCGAGCCCGACAGCATCGGTTACTTTACGGGATTTGTGAGATTCGCTGGCTTCAATTCTTTGCAAGTGGCCGAAGTTGCCGAGAGAGGACTCGGCCGCCTTTGCCAGGTCATCCATCATCGCCACCGCTTCAACCGGACGACGTCCAACAGCAGTCTCTCCAGAGAGCATCACTGCGGAACTGCCATCAAATATGGCATTTGCCACATCACTGACTTCAGCCCGGGTCGGGCGAGGATTGCGTTCCATTGAGTCGAGCATTTGAGTAGCGGTGATTACCGGTTTCCCCTGCGAGACGGTGGCTCGGATGATGCGTTTCTGTACGATTGGTCCTTCACCCGGGTCCAGTTCGACACCAAGGTCCCCTCGGGCCACCATGATGCCATTTGCAGTCGCGATAATTTCGTCAATGTTGTTGACCCCTTCGCGAGTTTCAATCTTGGCAATAATCGGTATGGCTCCACTACGATCCTTGATCATTCTGCGTAGTCGATTGACATCTTCGGCGTTTCGGATGAATGAAGCGGCCAGATATTCCACGTCATTGTCGATCGCAAAATTAATCTCGTAATCCGAATTATCGGAGACTGCCTCGAATGCCTCGGGGCTATCCGGCAAATTTACGCCCTTGCTGCTACGCAGGATTCCGCCACAAATCACCCGGGTCTGGATTTGCCTGCCCTTGACGCCGTCTACTACCAGCTCAATCTGGCCATCGTCAATCAGGATACGATGCCCCTTTCCGACGGTTTGGTAGAGTGTCGTGTGCGTAGTGGACACGCCACCCTGATCGCCATCCTGATTGTCACAGTAGATGGAAAATGGCTGATGTCGTTCCAGTAGAATACTACCTTCCCTTAGTGGGCCGGAGCGGATTTCCCGACCACGGGTATCAACCATACTGGCAATTGTCAACCCGGTTTGACGACTGGCTTCACGAATCAGGCCGAGAATTCGGCGATGCTCGGCCTCATCACTGTGTGACATATTCAATCTGGCGACATTCATGCCAGCCTTGGCCATCGCCTTCAGTCCTTCCAGCGAATTACAGGCCGGTCCAATCGTGGCAATGACCTTGGTCTTTCTAAATTTGGATTTCGTGTTCAGGGTTCTTGTATTGAGATGAAGTATCTGCAATTATAATTCTTTCATATGGACACTGTTGACTCCAAGAGAGGTACAGGTTTTGTTTCGGCATCCGTGCTTCGTTGTTGAACCGGAACACGGTAACCAGCCGGTACGGGGACAAGATGTCATCATTCCGTCACTGTTTCCGGGTTTCCTGCACGAATCCGGCGATGCCGCAAGGACAGGGCAGGGAAAAATCCGGATTTGCCAGACCGGGAAGCCGGGTTGAACGACGGATATTCCGACACGACAGGTATTCACTTGGATAACTCGGAGTCAACAGTGTCCATATGAAAGATTATAATTGGAATTCACGGGCCTGCTTTGACATGGCTTCATATTTGCATACCCGATTACCGTCTCCATGAACGCTGCCATCAAGTATTTCACGACTTCCCAACCGCTAGTACTCTGCTTTTTGATGGTAACCCCTTATGCGGTGTATAAATTGACGGCATTCGGAAGCAATCATCCGATTGAGTGGGCGGTTCTTGTGATTGTTTTTCTCCTTGCCATGCTCGGCTGGATTCACAGCATCTGTCATGAAGCAAATTGTCGACTTCCACCCGAGTATCAAATATCACCGCTCAGAATCCAGTTGATGAAGCTTTCATTCATCATGCCATTTGTCGGACTTGCAGTTTATGTTCATTCGGTTCTGATGCCACTCCATGACGGGGTGCTTCATGCACTTCCCGGATGGATGATCTACGTCCATTTTACAGTGCTGGGCTGTATCGCATATTCCATCTGGACAGCGGCAACACAATTAATGACCTTGAAACACGGTCGCAAAACCGTCTTTTTTGACATATATGGTCCAGTCTTTGCAATGTGGTTTTGCTTTATCGGGGTTTGGTTTCTTCAGAAAACCGTGATCCGGGAACTTTCCGATCAATCGGAAAGTTGAACCGGAGAAACAGCCATTTGAACCTGCAACCAGTTCAGGCAGTCCATGGGCAGGGTGTTTTTCGTATTGGCGGCCTATCTGGTTTTTGCCTATCCATGGCTTCGCTATGTGGACTGGATGACTAGCAATACAGCCCTTGCGGTTGGAGTTTCAGTCGCACTCTGGATACTGGGCTTGATAGGCATGCATTATTCGTTTGTTGGCCCAAATATGAAAATCCGATACCCGGTTGTGCACTGGTTAGGTGCCGGATTTATTCTTGCATCGGTCACATTTGTTGCAGAATTCGTGCGATTGAGTACTGCATATCCGGATCCTGTTATTGCAAACGGGACTCTCATCTATGCTGGATTCGTGATGATTGTTGCGCACCTCTTGTCGCATCACATTACGGTACGCAGGATGGATATACCGAGCTACAAGGTATCCCGCACATGGCGAGTGATTCAGTTATCGGACGTGCATGTCGGCTCTCGACAGACAGGCTATTTTGGGAGGGTAATCCGAAAGGTTCAAAAACTGAACCCTGACCTTGTGGTGATTACTGGTGACTTGATTGACAGCAGTGCTGTCGAAATCGAATCCTTGCGACCTTTAACCTGGCTGGACATGCCGGTATATTTTTCGATCGGAAATCACGAACTGTATGCCGACATGGACAAGGTGATGGATATGTCATGCAAACTGGGCTTGAGGACACTGCGCCAACAGTCTGATGAGCTTGGGGAATTCTGCATCACTGGAATTGACGATGCTCCCGACCCGGACCAGGTTTCGAAACAGTTGCCCGGTATCAGTCGCGATCAGGAAAAATTCAATATTCTTCTTTATCATCGTCCACAAGGATGGAAGTCTGCAATTGATCACGGCATTGATCTGATGCTCAGTGGGCATACCCACAAGGGCCAGGTTTTTCCATTTAATTTCGTGGTCCGAAAATACTTCAGGCGAACTCATGGATTGCATAGTCATGGAGGGCATTATTTCTATATCTCCCCGGGAACGGGCACATGGGGGCCTTTGATGCGATTGGGTTCGCTTAACGAAATCAGCATGTTTACCATCACGCCAAGGTCGTTAGTGTAAATGTCGTGAGGCGTCTCAGATGGAAATCCCAATCTTGTGAATCATTGTTTTAATATAACTGTTCTGATGATCCTTCATAAAAAGCAAATTCATGTCCTCAAGTTCTTCCTGGGTTTTACCCCACTCCAGTTGTTGATACGGTGTCCATGACAAGATAAAACTGTTAAGGATTATTTTGGGAGCCTTTAGGCGCTGTCCAATATTTTTAATCTGCTGAAAGAATAGAACCTTTTTACTCCCAGGACCTTCGTGCATGAGACCATGTGGTTCAATGAAGGTGATGTGCTGTTTATCGCCAGTCAGCACCCAAAGAATAAAATCAGGGTGGAAATTACCCGCTTCAAAAAACCCAACGCCTTTGCCTCGGCCCATGTTCCTCAGCAGGAACAGTTCGATTTCGTTTTTTTCCAGAACAGCCTTGTGCTCATCGCACCACTTTTTCAGGTCGGTTACGAATTGATATTCGCTTTCATTAAGAACAACAGACCGGACAGTAATTTTTTCCCCAGAGCGGATGCGAAAAAGTGGCTGAAACAGGTGCCTGTCAAAACAACAGACTTTCAAAGGGCCAGTTTCAGTTTGAGGAAGATCAGGTTTTTTCTCTTCGAGGAATTTCTTGATCCGTTGAATTTCTTCAATGACCTGTTCTTCATCGCCGTCTAAAATAAGCTGATAGGCATCCTCCCGAGGGATGTTGTCATCATGCCTTGTTAGATCACGCAACTCCAG
>JAJEAV010000018.1 GCA_022822625.1 Gammaproteobacteria bacterium
TCGTGTACTCCGGCTTCTGGCTCAACTCCAGCTCCACCCATACCGAGCCCGCATCCTCGTTCACCTCGTACGACCCGAACTCCGAAAGGGAATCAAGCGGCCCACTCGCCGAACTGGCAAGGCCCGTGAAGTTCACGTGGGCTGCCTCGTACTGCTCGTCGAAGACCCGCACCGAGACAGAGGACGGGCTACCGAGCGTATACTGGTTGCCGCTTTCCAGGGTCACCGCCACGCGGCCCTCCGGGTCGGCCCCCGCGGCCTGTATCGTGGGGATGGTCACCTGCGCCGAGGACCGGTTGGCGGGGACGGTGACACTCTTGCCGACGCCCAGGTCTGTCGAGGCCACGAACTGCCGACTGTTCCCCGCAACCTCCGTGACCATGTAGCCGATCGCCATGTCCCTGACCGGTGCCGGATCCACATGCACCGCGAAAACCGCTTCCTCGCCCTCCCGCGCATCATTGACGCCGGAGACCGTGACGATGCAGTCGTCGTCCTCGACGGTGATCAACAACGAGTCCTGCGCGCCCAGCGTGACCCCGGCCGGCAGCCTCGAGGCATCGATCGCCACCCGGAAGGTCTCGTCGCCCTCGCACAGGGCGTCGTCCAGGCTCAGCAAGTCGAAGGAGTTAGTGGTACCGCCGTTCGCCTCGAACGTCACCGTGGCCTTCCTGACGTAATCCGCCCCCGCCGTGGCCGTGATGTCCGTGAAGAGCAGCGGCACCGCGATGTCGCCGCCCGGCGCCGCATCCACCCGCAGCACCGGCTGTATCAGGTTACCTGCTTCGGGCAGCGTGGAGGTCGGCACGGCGAAAGACAGGGTCACCGACGACGGCGCGTCCCTGAGCGTGATCGTCTGCGTCGTCCCACCCCCGAGCGACAGGGTGACCGTCTCGTTCGATTCCGCCGTATTGTCCTCGACGACCTCGATCCGCAGCGGACCCGTCACACGGTGGTCCTTCAGATGCGCGCCGTGGAAGGTGATCGAGGGATCGGCGCCGTCGAAGCCGTTGCAGACGCCCGCCCCGGCAGGGGCCGTTTCGACGCAGACCAGCCGGTAGTCCGTCCCCCGGGTGGCGGTGCCCCCCACGTCCAGCGGCAGCGTCACCGTCTCGTCGGCCTCCAGGGATCTCGACAGTACGGCATTGAAAGTAATCCCCGCACCCTCCGGTAGCCTCGTCAGGCCGCTGACGAGGGGGACCAGTGTCGCCGTGGGCGGGCCGTCGTCGGCGGCGACCGCTACCGTGGCCGGGCCGAGCAGCAGCGGCAGGAGCGGAAGAAGACCGGCAGCCCGGCGCAGGAATCCCGAAATGGCGCGGGCGGAAGACTCAGACGGGGAGTCGGACGGGCGGGAGCGGCCCCATGCCGACGCACTCATGGCCGGAGCACGGGCGCAGGGGGGGGGGTGATACCTTGCCGAAAATCAACCTGTTCTTCGTTTTCTTCATCATCATGTTACTGGTGGTAGCGGGTGCATCGCAACCCGGTGGATGGCATTTCCCCTATCGGGACGAATGAAGCATATTATTGACGAAAAACTGGCCGGATGCAACCGCCAGTGTTCCCCCGATTCCTCATTTAAGGATTAGGGGAAGATGTCAACGAGAAGTCTGAAACAGGAATAAAGTATACTTGCTATATATTTATGATTGATTTGGATTGCCGTTATGCAGTGGCCTACAGAGCAACTGAACGTATTGCAAGAACCTCTTGAGACATGCTCGCTCTCTCCGAGGGCCGGGTTCACCCGGAATGGCTGCTGTGAGACAGGGCCGGAAGACTTCGGTTCGCATACAGTCTGTGTTCGGGTGACTGAGGAATTTCTGACATTCAGCAAAAAGCAGGGGAATGATCTCAGCTCACCCCGACCTGAATTCGGATTTCCTGGTCTGAAGGACGGTGATCGCTGGTGTGTCTGTGCACCACGCTATGCTGAAGCACTGGAAGCCGGCTTTGCACCACATGTATTTTTACGATCCACTCATAAAAATGCACTTGAATACGTCAGCCTTGCCAATCTCATTGAAAAAGCACTGGATGTATCCTGAGTTGGACAGCAATCTTCATGTGGCTATCGCCGGTGCGGGCATCGTAGGTGTCAGCTGTGCCTTGTGGCTTCAGGAAAAAGGATTCAAGGTCACCCTGATTGACAAGAATGATCCGGGGTCAGGTGCTACATCCGGTTGTGCCTGTACACTGGCAACCTACGGCTGTATTCCAGTAAACGACCTTGAAGTACTCGACCCATCATCTCGTTCGCTATTTGGTGTTGATAGCCCTCTTCGAATTGATCCATGGCATGTTTTTACTCATTTGCCATGGCTAATTGCCTTCATGAAAAACTGCAGGAAACCAAAAGTCGAATATACGACAAGACATTTGGCTAGCTTGCTTGGCAAGACAAGTGAAGGCCTTATGCCGCTCATCAAACGGGCCGGTACCGAAGGGTTACTTTCGAATACCGGATTTCTGGATCTCTACGAGACTCAATCTGAATTTGAGCATGGTTTGCCAAAGCAACGACGCAGAGCCGAGTATGGTGCCCGCTTTCAAGAGTTGGACGCCCGGGAAATTCAGGAACTTGAGCCTGCAGTAAAACCAACATTTCATCGGGGATTGCTGTATGAGGATATCGTGCATGTCAAGCATCCCCAGAAACTTGTGGAAAATCTTTTTGAGCATTTTCTGGCATCAGGCGGTCAGCATATCCGGGAAATGGTGCAAGGATTGCTTCATACAGAAGACGGTATGAAAATCTTCATGTGCAGCAAAAGATTTTTGCGCGCCAATCGCTTCGTGATTTGTGCTGGTGCCCACTCAAGAAAAATAGAGGGTTGTGATGTTGAACGGATTCCACTCGGAACGGAAAGGGGCTATCACATTCAGTTTGCGGGCCTTGAACACCTCGTTAGCCGTCCGATTTGCTGGAATAGGTACGCATTCTATGCTGTTCCCATGCAACTGGGTTTGAGGATGGCCGGCACCGTCGAGATCAGTGGACTCGACAAGCCAAAAACCCCCGAGCGAATTGAATATATGAAAGACAAGGCAAATCGGATGTTTGGTTTAAGCGAACAACCCGATTCGGATTGGCTTGGATTCAGGCCAACCTTGCCCGATGCCTTGCCGGTTATTGGTGCATCCACCAAGGCACCCAATACCTACTATGCGTTTGGTCATCAACATCTAGGACTGACACTGGCCGGCATAACCGGAAAACTCATCTCCGAAATAGTCGCCGGTGAAAAACCTTCAATGGATATCCTCCCCTACTCAGCCAATCGATTTAAATGAATCCCGGGCCTCCAAGGTTCACCGGTCAAGACACTCAACCCCAAGATCACCAAGACCACCAGAACTCCCGTACCTAAAACCGGACAGGGTTGGCCCGTTGTTTGAGTTCCCGGACAATGCTCATTGCCGCCAAAGCAGATGACTTTGGATTGGTTGCCAGCGGATTGCCTTCTATGTGGAATTTCAAGTCGCCAAATGCCCCTGATGCTTCAATTTCATGGATGTTTCGTGATACGCCGGGGTCTGCTATCAATTCCACAGACACGTGATCAAGTCCTGTGCTGGCAAGCGCTATGGTCGCAGCAACATTGGCATTCGCCGGATACAGCCTTGCTGCCTCTCTGGCCGTTCCGGAAAAATGCACAAGCGGTTCTTGAAGATTTTCCAGGTCACAGGATTGCTCAGCACGTGAACCTGACCAGCCAAGTGGCGGCTTTCTGCCAATGTATCGCACTTTCTTCATTCCCCCGATGCTGGCTGCCAGTAGAGAGTCAATGCCACCAACAGCACCAGAAAGAAACCTGATCCAGGATCTGCCTGCTCTAGCACTATCTTCCAGTTTCTCGGCCAGTTCCGGGGTTGCCAGTGCCCCGGTAGAAATGGAAATCACATTGATACCTGCTCCGAGTGCTACCGGCCCATGCTCGATCAAACCTGAATGCCCGGCACAGTCAACCGCCATATCCGGTTTGGGTACCACTTCCTGGATTGCCGTATATACAGGAAATCGACCATCAGCAAACTCCTGTGCTTTCTGGAGCGAGGATTTCCGGGCGATCAATGCAAGAATGCGGATTGGCGATTCATCGATCATCTGCTCGACTACATAGCGCGCAATCGAACCCTGACCGATCACTGCAATTCCGAGTTGCTGTTCAATCGTTATTCGTTTACTCATCTACGTTCTGAAGGCAATGTGGCAAAGTCCATAATGCACCAGAATCACGCGACTTTCGTGATCAATCTCGTCCATTTCCAGATTCTGTTCTACATTGTCCGAGCATGTTGCCCAATCAGCAAACAGTGGTCAATCGATCCGAATTGGTAATTCAGCACTATCGGACCGAATCAACCGAACACCGCGAAAACCAATGTGGCAGTTTGTCCGTATCAAAACCAGCCGAAGAGGGCTTTGCGAGTCTTGCGATGATATCAGGGCCCAAAATAACGAACAAAGGCCAAACGTACCACACTCATTTCGTTCTTAATCTGGTAAGGACAGGGTCTGTTGGGGCCATCAGCCCCACACCTATTATTGCCTGATTGATTCACCAGATGGGTAGTTTCTCCAAAATCCATGTGCAACCCCTCAAGCCGAATCAGCGTTTTCTCTGAGAATGGGATTTCGATGCCGGTCCCAAGCACCCATCCAACTTCTGTTGAACTGTCGCTGAATGAATCGTCAGGATCGAATTCGGGATCTCTGTCTGGAAAATAATCAATATCCGTTACGGAATTCTGTATGCGAGCCAGGGCCAGACCCCCGGTGGCAAAAACTGTTGTTCGGCCGATTGGCCGTTCGATGCCGGCCCGTGCAGTCGCAACCCACTGGAATTCTGATCTGACAGTCTCGTCGCCACCTTGTGGGCTAGGATCAAGTTTATTCGAGCTCGCCGTTTTGCCATCAAGCATGAGATCAAGCTCGAGCCGAACTGGCCCGTTTTCTTGCCTCAGCTTTTTGCCGAATAGAATCCCCCCAACAACATCTCCCACATCATAATTCACCGCCCATCCGGGATTGCCCCAGTTCGCAAAACCGTCGGGGTCGACAATCCGGTTGTTCGATTCAACTGATCCAAGAAAGATACCTGCATAGGTATCGCCATATTCGGAAAGGATTTCTCCCTTGTCGGCAAATACCACGCCAGCCGCTGGGATTGTTGCCAAGGACAGAAGGAAAAGTACCATGACCCAGGATACAGGCATATCCAGAGACCGGAGTAAATTGAACGACCTCAACCGGCACCAGCAATACTCACGCGTACAGGTCAACAGAAAGGTTTTTGTGGGAATCATGCTCTGAAAATCAATCTATGATTATTGTTATCTTGTTGTTGTCGATGGTAGCATAAATTTTCTGAATCTTTTTTCACAAGCACCTCGACTTATATTAATCAGATCGGGCTATTGAACCATACTCGCCATATTCATAGAATGTAATGGAGTTCAAATTGTCATACCCTCATGAATATCCAAAGAAGAGAAGCCGAACACGATACTGACGAATCAGACAAGGGACTGTTCGATCACTACCCGGTTGATGCAAAATTCCTTGATGAAATGTTCTCGTCATATGGCAAGCCTTTCCCGCATTGCGAATTGCTGCTGAATACACTCAGCGGCATGTCACCCAACAACCTGCTGAAGATGCAGTCACAGGTTGAGCAGTCATTCCTTCGTGATGGCATCACCTTTTCGATCTCAAGTGAGAACAACGCGTTAGAGAAAATTATCCCTGTAGACTGCCTGCCTCGCCTTATCAGGCTTCAGGATTGGAACCGTATTGAGTCCGGGCTCAAACAAAGACTCAAGGCTCTCAATCTGTTTCTGGATGATGTTTACAACAAGTCAAGAATCCTGAAAGATGGCGTCATTCCTGTCGACATGATCTATGGGTGCTCACAATATCTCCCTGAAATGCGTGGAATCAGCCTGCCTCAAGGTGTACATGTCTCAATTTGTGGAACCGACCTGGTGCAGGACAATGATGGCTTCAAAGTCCTTGAGGATAATCTTCGGGTTCCGTCCGGGGTATCGTACATGCTCGCTAACCGCAAGGCAGTCAAATCCAACTTTCGTCAGTTGTTTCGGCAATATTCAGTACAAAGAATCGAGCACTACGGATCCCTGTTGAGACAAACCCTGAATGAACTTGCCCCACACAATACCGACAATCCCTGTGTGGTGATATTGACTCCCGGTGCTTACAATTCGGCATTTTATGAGCATGTATTTCTGGCTCGTGAAATGGGCATCGAGATCGTCCAGGGACAGGATTTACTGGTTCACAATGGATTTGTATACATGCGAACAACCAGCGGCTTAAAGCGCGTAGATGTCATCTATCGCCGAGTTGACGATACCTATATCGATCCACTGACTTTTATGCCAGACAGTCAATTGGGAGTTCCAGGACTGTTTCATGTTTTTCGCTTAGGCAATGTGGCAATAGCCAATGCGCCGGGAACCGGGGTGGCCGACGATAAAAGCGTCTATGCCTATGTGCCTGAAATGATCCGCTACTATCTGGCCGAAGAGCCATTACTTCCGAATGTCCAAACCCATCTCTGCCGGAACCCTGAAGACCTTGAGTACACACTGGATAATCTCGACAAGTTAGTGGTCAAGATGGTCGGGGAATCCGGCGGATACGGAATGCTCGTAGGCCCTCATGCCACTCCCGAAGCACGCGATGAGTATGCACGGGAAATACGCAAGGATCCGAGCAACTTCATTGCCCAGCCTACTCTGGACCTTTCCAGAATGCCCTGTCTTACACCGAATGGTGCAACACCTCGCCACGTCGATTTACGCCCCTTTATTTTACAGGCCAGGGAAATTAACATCGTTCCGGGTGGTTTTTGCCGAGTGGCACTGACCGAAGGTTCCTTGGTCGTAAACTCAAGTCAGGGTGGCGGCGGCAAGGATTTCTGGGTGGTGGTGGATTAAAAGCGATGCTTTCAAGAAATGCCTATGGTCTTTACTGGATAGGACGATACATGGAACGCGCCGGCTTTGTAAGTCGACTGGTTCTCGATCAGTTACAGACACTTCAGGACCGTCCCATAGAAGACATTCACGTTGGCTGGAAACGTCTTTATTCAACACTCGGAACTCGCCCGGTCAGCGGACTTGGCCCTGACATGGGTGATGAAAACTACATGTTGGCTGATGTATATACATTAACCGACGATCTGGTCTTTGAAACCTACAACCCAGATGCCGTTCTAAGCTGTTTCGCAACCGCTAGAGAGAATGCCCGCCAGATCCGCAACAATATCACTTACGAGATGTGGACCTGTCTTAACACTTCCTATCTTGAGATGCGTGATGTTCGTTTGCAGGATATTTGGGAGGTTCAGCCCGAGAGTTTCCTTGCCAAGGCTGCTTTGGCTATAAGAACGTTTAACGGTGTTGCTGACAGTACCATGTACAGGGATCATGGATGGCACTTTTTGAGAGTAGGACTCTATCAGGAACGGGCCATCAACATCACTTCCCTGCTTCGGTCCCATATCAATCTGTTCCCGACCTCGGAAGCACATCGCGAATGGAACTGGAGTTCCCTGCTGGGCATCTGTGAGGTACGTAGCGCATTCCGAAACTTGCACTCAATCAAGTTCAACCCCAACCAGATTGTCGAGTTTCTGTTTGCAGATGAAAAACTGACTGTTTCCGCATGTTCGGCGCTGACCATAATTCAACAGGCATTGACTGACCTGGCTATTGATTGCCCTGACCAGCAAACCAGGCCGGGAACCCATATTCGAAATGCTCTCACGCTATTCGAAGACCAATGGCCCAATCGAAATAAGCAGGACGATGTGGAAACTCTCGACATGATTAATAACGTCAACCATGCCTGCCAACTGATGAACCATGAGTTGGAACAAAATTACTTCTTTTACGAGATAGAGGATACTCCGCCAACATGACATTGTCTTCGCAACAGCACTTTATTGTCGATCATCACTCTATCTACACTTATAGCAAGTCGGCTACCGGAAGCGTGATGACTGTGTACCTGCAACCTCTGGACGGAGACAACCAGCGACTCCTCTCTTTTGACATTGATATCGACCCGATAGCCATGCCAATTCCCTGCGATGATTCCTTTGGTAATCATTATCATCTGTTCAATATCCATCGGAGTCACATGAATACAACTGTTCACAGTCGTTCAACGGTAATAACATCTGACAGTGCCGGTTTGCCGGAATCACTTGCACCAGATGCCTGGAGCCGTCTTCGAGAAGTGCAGCAGAGTATCGATTTCTGGGACTATCTGACCAGTGGGAAATACACCAGGCCTTCCCCGTCATTGACAGACTTTGCCGACAAGCATGGCCTGTTGGCCATGCAAGACCCACTTCAAACTCTGCAAAAAACCTGTAGCACCTTACATAAAACGTTCACCTACACACCCAACAGCACGAGCGTCTACTCATCTATAGAGCATATTCTGGAGACAGGGAAAGGAGTGTGCCAAGATTACAGTCACGTGATGATTGCACTGGCACGCAGTTGGGGAATACCCAGCCGTTATGTTTCGGGTTATCTTTTTCTGGAAGGTGCACCCGGAGAGCAGAGCCCTCAAGGCGCCAGTCATGCCTGGGCTGAATTCTGGCTACCTGAAATCGGCTGGACTGGTTTTGACCCGACCAATAACAGCGTCGTTGACCATCGTCATATTCGAATCGCAAGAGGACGTGACTACTCCGATGTCGCACCAACCCGAGGAGTATTGCTTGGTGGTGGAGACGCCGATCTTGAGATTTCCGTTACCATCAGGGAAGCCAGCCAGAACAGCATTTCATCGAGTACAACAAAAAAGATCCGACAGATAGAAGGGGCGAAAGACTCGAGACAAATTGAGTATTTTGAGCCAAGACACCAAACAGGCAGTCAGCAACAGTAACTTGCCAACCCTCATGATTGACTGAACAGACGACTTTCCATTCAGAATATCCACAATCATATCTGAAAATTATGCGATGAACCATACACAACCCCCGCTAATCAGTCCCCACGAACTGGCAAACCGAATCGGAGATCCCAATCTGGTGGTACTTGATGGTTCCTGGTATTTGCCCACAGAAAACCGGGACCCCAAACATGAGTTCCAGAGTCAGCATATTCCGGGAGCGAGATTCTTCGATATCGACAGGATCTCTGACCCCGATAGTGACTTACCGCATATGTTGCCAAAGCCGGATTATTTCGCCAGGGCAGTCGAAAGACTGGGAGTTTCCAATGACTCTCAGGTAGTTGTGTATGACGGCAAGGGATTGTTCTCTGCAGCACGGGTGTGGTGGATGTTTCGGGTCTTCGGACACAAGTCCATTGTCCTGTTGTCCGGCGGACTGCCCGCATGGTTGGCCGGTGGATTCCCGACCAGCGACCAAGAGCCTGATATCGCCCCAGATACATTTGATGTCCATTTTGATTCAAGCAAAGTGGTATCCATGCAGGACATTCTGAATAATCTTGAAACCCGTGAATCAGTCATTCTTGATGCGCGTAGTACCGGGCGCTTCACGGGATCAGATCCCGAACCACGACCTGAACTGAACAGCGGACATATGCCCGGAGCACTCTCACTGCCTTTTACCGAACTTATTGAAAATGGAAAACTCAAGCCAGCTGAAAGCCTCAAACAGGTTTTTGAGAGTCGGGGTATTGTTGATGGCCAGAAACTGATTACTTCTTGCGGCTCTGGTGTGAGCGCAGCCGTGATTAACCTGGCGTTGGTGATTTGCGGTTATGGAATGCATCGCCTGTATGACGGTTCATGGACAGAGTGGGCCTCCCATGCAGACAACCCTATTGTTTCAGAAAATCCGCAATGGAGTTACTCAGCAACTGCACAATCGGTCTCGCATGTTCCGTTGAATCATGGATGACCATTGAAAATTCAGTGGAATTTCTTGCACTTGTCATGAGTTCCTGTGGTATCTCAAACAGAGATTCAGCGATCGTTGTCAAGGATGCTGAACGAGCCACAATCAAGAGCGTATTCATGTGGTTTCTGCACATCCGCAACCGCTTTATACGTTCGGCCAGTGATTTGTCCAGACCATATGAACTCATCCCGAATACGGCCAGTTTTAGGGGTAATGTCAATTTCCCGGGATCAAGGGCATTTTCGATCCAGACTGAATCCTTCTCGACATTAAGGATGCTGAAGTCAAGACCCAGCAAATTCACTCGGTCTGCCAATCCGAGAAAAATCACCCTGATGCCGCTCTTTTGCGACTTGACCTTGGGCAAGACATGACCAAAGTGTCCGACATCGTTTAATTTGGTTAACTTAACGGCTCCGGCAGCATTAAGTTTCAGTCGGCTGACTGCACACTGTGATTGCTGAATACGATGATGGTTGCTCTCTGACAGACCCAAAGCAACGTTAATCAGGGCCTGATTGGTGCCAAGGTGCGAGACTACCAGAATTCGAGAATTCGAACCGGATATCCGCTCACTCATAAACCCGGCCACTCTTTGGTAAAGATCGGATAGCGGCCTCCTCAATATCCCTTCCGAGTACATTTCGAACTTCTCGGGACATTCATGAAAAATCTTGAAAAGGGCGGGACTCTTGTCCTGGATTTCCGAATGAGTCAACCCCTGCCAATCTGGAATGTCCACTTCTCGCAGACGATCATCAAACCAGACAGGATGAGGATGGCGAATGACCTTTGCAATGATTTCTGCGGTTTGACTTGTACGAAGCAACGGGCTTGCATAAATGACATCTATCGAATGATTACCAAGCGCATCACCTACACGGTAGGCCTGTTCGATTCCCTTATCAGACAACTGGGCCAGATTGCCAGAGCCCTGAAATCGCCCAGCAATATTAAAATCACTGAGTCCATGTCGAATCAATGTCAAGATCATCGTTTTTTCCATCAATAAGGTTGGTCTGGAGCTACAGATTCCGGGAAACAGGAAAGATGGATTCTACATGGAGAATATGTTTCTAGAAGATTACTCGGCACCAACACCTGGACTAGACGTCATGTGTGGCCAGGGAAGCCATCTGCTCCGAATGTGAAAAAGTGATCGATGCAAGAAATTCCCTTGCAAGCAGCGATCGTTGCCTACGCAATGCAGTGTCGAGAAATTCGGGACTGTCAAAAAAATGGCGTGTACTCGTTATAACTCTCACGTAACGCTATCGGAAAATCCGTGATTTCGTTACAATGAAGTATCAGGAAATACCACAGCTAGATCAAACTGCCAACCGAAACAAGAATTCATATAGCAACACCGGAGAGACCCATGTTCAAGGCAATAATCATCCTGAAACGTCGAGAAGACCTGAAGTTTGAGGAGTTTAAATCACACTGGCTGGATCATCATGCAGCCTTGGTCCGCCAATTGCCCAATATCCGCAAGGCAGTATTTAATTTTTCAACCGAAGAAGGGACTGGCGAAGTGGATGCAGTGTCCGAGCTCTGGTTCGACAACCAGCAGGATTTTCTGGACGCTTATGCCAGTGAGATCGGTCAACAGGTCGCACAAGATTCACTGTCCCATGTCAGCAAACGCGAGCGTGTCATGTTATCGGAACATGATATTGTTTGAAGCAAATGGGAATTCGGAGTAACGAATGGTCTTGCAACGCACTGTATACCTGAATGGACAGTACCTTCCTGAGAGTGAGGCCAAGATTTCGGTATTCGACCGGGGAACACTTTTCGGCGATGCTGTCTATGACGTTGTGCCCGTCATGTCCGACCGCCTTGTCAACTTCGGCAATCACCATGCACGATTAACCCGTTCGCTGGATTTGCTGTCTATCCCTTGCCCGATAAGTTCCGAGGATTTGCTCATATCAGTTCGGAAATTAGCATTGAGGAACAGTTTATCCGAGGGAGTCGTCTATATTCAAGTCAGCCGAGGGATTGCAGACCGCGACTTTCTGGCCGAGAAAGACCTTTCTCCCACAGTATTCATGTTCACACAAGAAAAGTCCCTATTGCAACACCCAAAACTGCCGAATGGGGTCAAACTCAAAACTGTTCCTGATATCCGTTGGGCGAGGCGCGATATCAAGTCCTGTAACTTGCTTGGCCAGATCCTTTCCAAATCAACAGCACGGGATGAAGGCGCTGATGAAGCACTCATGATCGAACCCGATGGCACTATTACGGAATGCGGTAGCAGCAGTTTTTTTATTTACAGAGACCAATGCATCACTACCCGCCCGCTCGGTACGGATATACTTCCGGGGGTGACCCGAAACGCCCTGATGAAACTGAAAAATACCCATCAGATTTCAATTGAAGAGCGTTCGTTTACTCTGGATGAAGTCCTTGCAGCAGAGGAAGCATTCTTGAGCGGCGCATCCTCCTTGATTCTCCCGGTAGTTACAGTGGACAGCGTTCCAATAGGCAATGGAGTACCAGGCCCTATCAGCATGACCATGCGAGAGAACTATATTCAATTTGCCCTGGATTCAGGAATCCCTATCCAGCCCTGAACATGCATTCGTGATACGGGTATCCACTAGTTTATGGAACTCATCACAAGTGAAACCCTGATCTACCTTTACCTGCTCGGTGTCATGATCTTTGCCGGCGTCGTGCACGGTAGCCTGGGTATCGGATTTCCCATGGTTGCGACGCCATTGATCGCCGTGTTTCTGGATGTTCGACTGGCCATATTAATGACCCTGGTTCCAACTGTCGCGGTTAACGTCGTCACCATTGCGGGTGGTACTGACCAAATGCGGAGCATCAAGGACTATGCGCCCATGTTTGTGGGTGCTATCGCCGGCTCCATCATCGGTGCCTGGATGCTGGCAACCATGGATCCATCACCATTCAGGCTAGCACTTGCTCTTTTGATCATTCTATATCTGTTCACTGGAATCAAGTCGTCAAAATATACAGAATGGCTACCCCACTACAACAAGACCGTTATGTGCGGGTTTGGGGTGGCTGCCGGTATCTCCGGGGGAATTACGAATGTCATGGTTGCGATACTGATCATCTATTTTTTGAGCCAATCCATGACACGCTCGAAAATGGTGCCGATCTTCAACATCTGTTTCTTGATCGGCAAGGTGATTCAGCTGGTTGTCTTGAGTTTTGCCGGTTGGGTGAATTCCAGCTTGATCTACCAGTCCGTTTTACCGGCAATAGCCGCTACGGGCGGTTTGTGGGTCGGGATGAAAATCGGTAGCCACATCAGCAAGGAAATCTACAGGAAAATACTTCATGTGCTACTGGTATTTCTGGCAATCGTGTTGATTGGCCAATTCCTCGTGACTTCAACGACATAAGGTTTTCTGAAACTGCGACCTAGTGGATACCTGGATTCAGCAGGAATCATTGCCACAGATATTGATGAGGGGTGTTTTTCATTATTTCACGCTTGAACAACCAGCAATTCCAATTATGGAAAATATTTCCCGGTTGTTGTCTGTATCCTGTTGTCTTACCCCAAGTTTAACATGTAGTGCTTTAACAGATTGATTCTGAATGAAATAAAAAATGGTGTGGCACTACAAGTGTGCATGATCGG
>JAJEAV010000002.1 GCA_022822625.1 Gammaproteobacteria bacterium
TGCATAGGCAGATGCACGGTCCATTGATCGACACTCGATCGGCACAATGCCCTGAACCACCTGCCTGACCTGTTCGAGCGTGGTTACCCGTTTCGTTTGCAGCATGATAATCATCTCCTGATGATCCCATGTTCCGGAACCAAAATGGAAAAATCCGACCCCTACAGGCTCACTTCACGGTGGAATCCCGCTTTTCGCTCAGGCTCATTTGTCATTGGACAACACTCACTCTATACATGAAGGAGACAAAAATAGTATAATTCCATACATAAAATAGATTTACGCAGTTATGTCTATCTCCGTCCTATCTGCCGCCAAACACATTGGCGTGTTGTCCGGTTGGTCAAAAACCAATCTTGAACTCCAGAAGATTATTTACCTTGCCCACATGGTCCACTTAGGTGAGAATGGGCTGGAATCACCATTAGTTAGAGGATATTTTGAAGCATGGGATTTCGGACCTGTTCATCCTGACTTATACCACAAGATAAAAATCTTTGGCGCCGGCCGGGTAAGCGACATATTCCATGGTTACCCTGATTTGAGCAAAGATGAACCAGAGACCGAAACCCTCAGTTCTACTTATGAAATGATTTCAGATTATTCTGGTTCTCGGCTTATTGCCATTACTCATTGGGAAAATGGCGCATGGTATTGCAACTACGATCCTGATTATTCAAGCAAGATTATTCCAAATGAAGACACTTTGAAAGAATATAAAAAGCGAGTCGAAAGAGGAGAAAGGGCGTAGTGGTGGATATAGATCAATCTTTATTCAAAGAAGATACTGATTCTGTCGATAAGCGAATTAAGAAATTAGAAGATACCTTGCAATTGGAGAGAGTTCGATTTAGAGAAATCCTATTTGTCTCGATAATTCTGTATGTAATTCTATTCGATGCCTTGATTTTTCCGTCAATGCAGTCATTTGGCGGGCCTTTGATCATCGTGATACTTGAAGGAGTGGGACTAATATTAGTAGCGAGGATGCGATGGGATTGAAAGAAATATCATTAATCCTGCACAGGCTGATAACCACTATCAGCCCAAATTCCGACAAGTAAACCGCCTCAAGCAAGGCTCATTCTAAATTCTGCGTCGATTTAGCGGGGGGCTAGCAACTATATAATTCCCCTTGTTTGCCTGAAGGTCGGGTAGTCTTCCCGGTCACTCCAACAAACCAGCGTTCTTCCACTTATTATGCATGAAGCCCCCGAGGTATTAATTGAGCGACTCATTGCTCGTGATCAGTCACTTTGGCCTGGTGACAATACTCCACCACTTGGGTGGCTTGACTCTATCGATTTCATCGAACAGCATGGTAGCGGTCTCATGCAATGGGCTTCCTCGTTGGTGACAGACCGCCAGATCAAGAGAATATTGCTGATGGGAATGGGGGGATCAAGCCTGTCTGTAGAAGTCTTTTATTCTGTATTTGGAAGACAGCAGGGTTTTCCGGAATTGACCATATTGGATACAACCTCTCCAGGAACACTGAGTCAGCTTGAGATAAACGATCGGACCCTGTTTATCGTCTCCAGCAAGTCCGGAACAACTATCGAAACACTCTCCTTGTATTCATGGCTATACGAGAAGGCCCAGATTCTTGCTGGCCCACCAAACGAGCGTTTTATGGCGATTACCGATCCGGGTACCGAATTGGCAAAAACAGCTTCAACTGAAAAGTTTTTGCACCTTTCCATTAATCCGGGAGACATTGTTGGCAGATATTCGGCCTTGACCTACTTTGCTCTTGTACCTGCGGCATTACTGGGGGTTGACCTGATACGACTTGGCAGGCAACTACGGAAAAAATGGTCTGATTGTCTATCTGGACAATCTCCTGACCTAGTGAACCTCATCGAGGTTATGAGCGCATGCTCAACTTCCGGTGATGGCATGTTGGGCCTTGATTTGCCTTCTTCCCTCAATTCGCTCTTCGCCTGGATTGAGCAATTGGTTGCCGAGAGTACCGGCAAACAAGGGAAGGGGATTCTTCCGGTTGACCCTAACAGGGTTAATGAGCGAACGGTATCTTCCGAGAATTACCGATCTGTCAGTATTGACGTACAGGCTTGCCCGAATTCATCGAAGGGGAGACGTCAAATACACAATCAAGCCACAATCAGCATGCAGGATGGATATGATTTGGGGGGGGTCTTCATGCTGTGGATGGCAGCAACTTCAATCGTTTCGAGCCTCCTTAACGTTAACGCTTTTGATCAGCCGGACGTAGAAGCATCAAAAGAGAAAACCCGGCATATTGTGGAAGATAGGCAGCCACGGTCGATGATCATGAAAAATCAGGATTTTGGCCGCTCCATAATCCGGTTCGATACGCAAACTCCAGATGCGGTAAGGAATAGGGTAGGTAGTTTCTGCAAAAGGGCGGAACAGGGCAGTTATCTCGCTATACTTGCCTTTCTGCCTAAGGAATCCCGGGTGGAAGAGTCTCTCGAAAAACTGGCTGATGCTCTCAAGTCCCGATTTCGCGCTGTTACAATCGGGTTTGGGCCAAGATATCTTCATTCCACTGGACAATTGCACAAGGGGGGTCCCCAAACCGGATGTTTTTTGGAGATTGTTGAAGAGAATAAAATTGATGTTGACATACCCGGTCGAAAATATGGATTCGATCGTTTGTGTCGGGCTCAGTCGGATGGTGATTTTCTGGTGCTGGAGAAAAACTGTCGTCCAGTTCTTCGACTGTTGATTCGGGGTGACCGCTTGCAGGAGCTGGATCGCTTTGCCCAGATCCTGCTGAGCTGGAAAACAACAGGCAGTGACACGGAAATTCATACTGGTTAACCGGAAAACAACAGACATGCTTACTTTTCAGCAACTGATATTTACATTGCAGCAGTACTGGTCTGATCAAGGTTGTGTTGTACTGCAGCCTTATGACATGGAAGTGGGGGCAGGAACCTTTCATCCGGCGACCTTTCTCGCTGCAATTGGCCCTGAACCAATGCGGGCGGCCTATGTCCAACCGTCAAGACGTCCCACCGATGGTCGCTATGGCGAAAACCCGAACCGTACACAGCACTACTTTCAGTTTCAGGTTGTGATGAAGCCTTCACCGGAGAATTTCCAGGATCTTTATATCGGATCACTGCAGGGTCTGGGATTCGATTTCCGGAAAGACGATATACGTTTTGTTGAAGATGACTGGGAATCGCCCACACTAGGAGCCTGGGGACTGGGATGGGAAGTTTGGCTCAATGGCATGGAGGTGTCACAGTTTACCTATTTCCAGCAGGCAGGCGGACTTGACTGCCGGCCCGTTACCGGGGAAATTACCTATGGGCTTGAGCGAATCGCAATGTATGTCCAGAGCGTTGACTCCCTGTTTGATCTTGTCTGGGCCGATGGTGAGGCGATCTGGACCTATGGAGACATCTTCAGGCAGAACGAGATTGAGCAGTCTGCCTATAACTTTGAGCATGCTGATGTAGATACGTTGTTCCAGCAATTTGAATCAGCAGAAATTTCGGCGAAATATCTTGTTGAACATGATTTGCCGTTGCCGGCATATGAGCAGGTGCTAAAGGCCTCGCATACGTTCAACCTGCTTGATGCCAGACAGGCGATCGGGGTCACTGAGCGTGCCCGATATATCGCGCGGGTTCGCAACCTCGCTCGAAGCGTAGCCAATGGATACCATGCGAGTCGGGAGAAAATGGGTTTTCCAAGACTGAGCAGCATTCCAGGCCGGGATGCAGGAGGGAATGGTACGGATGCCGGATAAAGCAGCACCAGTGAAAAACAAGGCGCATGACCTGCTCATCGAGATAGGCACGGAAGAGTTGCCGCCCAAGGCACTTCAATCTCTGTCAGATGCTTTTTCAGGGTCTGTCGGTAGTGCTCTACAAGAGGCATGCATGCTTGATGATGTCGATTTGCAGTGGCACTCCTTCGCAAGTCCCCGGAGAATTGCAGTCGCAATCAAACAGGTTCTGGGTGTCCAGCCTGATCGAAAACAACTCAGAAAGGGGCCTTCGGTCTCGGCAGCTTTTGGAGAAGACGGCACTCCAACGCCAGCTGCCAAGGGATTTGCCCGTTCTTGCGGCATTGCCGTTAGTGATCTGGAAACCCACATAACCGACAAGGGTGAATGGTTGGCATATACGCAAACAATCCCGGGGAAATCCATTGATCTCGTTATCCCGGAAATACTGAATGATGCGATTCGACAGTTGCCAATCCCCAAGCGCATGCGCTGGGGTGACTGCGAGCATGAATTCGTACGTCCAGTACACTGGGTTCTTGCCCTGCATGGTGATGCAGTTCTGGATTTTGAAGTCCTGGGTCTGAAAACAGGCCGAATCACTCGTGGTCATCGTTTTCATGCTCCTGGGCATATTTCAATCAGCGCTGCGGACCACTATGTTGATGAGATACAGCGGAAGGGCTTTGTGATGGCAGACCATTCATCTCGAAAATCGACAATTCAGGAACAGGTGAATCGTCTTGCCGAGGGGAATGGCCTCAAGGCCTTGATTGATCCTGACCTGCTGGATGAAGTGGCCGGCCTGACAGAATGGCCCATAGCACTGGAAGGTTCGTTTGATGATCGTTTCCTCAGCCTCCCTGAAGAAGTGTTGATTGAAACCATGACCGCACACCAAAAATACTTCTCGCTGGTTGACCAGAGTGATCGGATCGCACCCCGATTTATTGTAGTTGCCAATCTGGATAGCCAGGATTCGGAACGGGTACGCAAAGGCAATGAGCGAGTGCTCGGAGCGAGACTTGCCGATGCCGAGTTTTTCTGGAACACGGATCAAGGAATTCCGCTGATGGATCGATTTGATCGATTAAGGACCGTGGTCTTTCATAATGAACTGGGTTCCATCCTTGACAAGTCCCATCGTATTGCCGGGCTGGCGAAAAAAATCTCAGGTTACCTGAAGCTGGATGAAGCGGCCACGGAACTGGCATCCCGACTATGCAAGGCGGATCTGGTAACCGAAATGGTTGGTGAGTTTCCCAGACTGCAGGGAGTAGTTGGACGATATTATGCTGGTGTGCAGGGAATCGAACCGGATATCGCAGAGGCGATCGAATCCCATTACCTGCCTAGATTTTCGGGTGACAGGTTGCCCGTGACCGGCATTGCAAGCAGTGTTGCGATTGCAGACCGGATCGATACCCTGTGTGGAATTTTTGCCTGCGGCGATGTTCCAAGTGGAGAGAGAGACCCATTTAGCCTGCGTCGTGCATCTTTGGGAGTTTTACGAATTCTGATCGAAAATCGAATCGACCTGGACTTGGCTGAAATGATCGGCTGGAGTATGGAACTGTATCGAGATCAGGGCTGGAAGAACATCGATACGGGACAGGAAGTCCGTCAGAACCTCATGGAGTATATCCTCGGAAGGTCGCGACAACTCCTGTTGAGTCAGGGATATGAAACCGATCTCTGGAATGCAGTCATGGCCGGAAAGCCCACCCGGCCACTCGATCTCGTAAATCGTATCGAGTCCACCCGAAAACTCGTCAATGAAGAACGCGAGATGGCAGAATCAATCATTGCCATCAATAAACGCATCTCCAATATTCTCCAGAATGAGCCGGATGAATCCATCTCTCCTACGAGTATCGATATCAAGTTCATCGAGCATGAAAGTGAACAGGAACTGGTCAAGGTATTGATTGACATGGAACCTGGCGTGTTTGCAGATAGGCAGCAGGGAAATTATACGAATGGATTTCACAGTCTGTTCGGGATCGGCTGCTGCATTGACCGTTTTTTTGACAGCGTTCTGGTCAATGCCGAAAATCCCGGGGTACGGAAGAACCGAATAAACCTGTTGCAGTCCATTCGTTCAATGTTTCTGGACGTGATTGATTTCTCGCAAGTCAGGATCGAAAATCATGAAAAACGCTGACTCTTACGCGGAAATGTTGCAAGCTGTTCAGGAATTTCATGACAGGCATGAGTTCGAGAAGTATGTTGGCGAGGATATGGTGTATCGGGTTGCCCTGATGGCCGAAGAACTCGGTGAGATATCTGCCTGTGTTAGCAAGGGCCGGAGTATCGACCAACTGTCCGAAGAATGTGCAGATTTGCTGATACTGCTGCTTGGTAGTGCCATTGCAGCCAAGTTCGATCTCAATGAGGCATTCTGGCGGAAAATGGAAAAACTGTCTGGCCGATCATCCAGGATGATAAAGGGGAGAATTCGAGTATCTGATTTCGGGGAATCGCATGGATAAACCCAGGTTAGTCATTCTTGATCGAGATGGCGTGATCAATCAGGATTCGGATTCATTCATCAAGTCTCCGGAAGAGTGGATTGCAATACCCGGCAGTCTTGAGGCCATAGCAAGACTCAGTCGGGAAAAATACACCGTGGTGATCATTACCAACCAGTCCGGCATTTCCCGGGGATTGCTGACAATCAATATGCTGAACCGTATCCATCAGAAAATGTTCAGCGAACTGTCCCGGTTCGGCGGTGAGATCAGTGCGATTTTTTTCTGTCCTCACAGTGAAAAGGAAAACTGCAACTGTCGCAAACCAGCACCGGGCATGTTCTTCAAGTTGGCCGAACGGTTAAATGTTGATTTGCGCCAGGTCCATGCAGTAGGAGATTCCCTCAGGGATATACAGGCGGCGAATGCAGCTTCAGCCAGGTCTGCCCTGGTAAGGACCGGTAAAGGTGAGCATACACATGAGCAAATTCACTCAGGTCAGCATCAGGACCTGGTGAACACCCCGGTCTATCCGGATCTGGCGGCATTTGTGACCGAGTTGTTGCGGCATCCGCATTGATCGGCCGAATTCGATTATGCAGTACCTCCGTGCATTGGCATACCTGTCTGGTCAAGTCGTGAGTGCCGTCATCATTTTCCTGCTGGCGGTGATTGCTACCTGTATTTCATCTGACTTGAAGGACCGAGTTATTCTTCAGTGGGCGCGATTCAATATCTGGACCCTGTCAGTAATTTACGGTATTACGGTCAATATTCAGGGAAGGGAAAACATTCCGAGTGAACCCTCAATAATCATCTCCAACCATCAGTCAGCCTGGGAGACTCTGGCTTTCCAGCTAATTTTTCCGACTCAGTCATATCTTCTGAAGAAAAGCCTGCTGAAAATACCGTTTCTGGGCTGGGGGCTCGCAATGACTCACCCGGTGGCGATAGACCGTGAGCAAAAAGTGCGAGCACTGGATAATCTGGTGAAACAGGGGACCAGACGTCTTAAGGACGGGAGGTGGCTCGTGATCTTTCCCGAAGGCGCCCGCCAGCCTCCTGGACGACCGGGGAAATTCCAGATTGGCGGGGCCATGATTGCGGCGAGGACAGGAGTAACGGTTGTGCCGGTAGCACACAATGCCGGCGTGTTTTGGCCAAAGAACAGTTTGCTCAAGCGTCCTGGAACGATTGATCTCGTTATCGGCCAGCCTATTTACGCAGATGGCAGGAAGACCCGGGAATTGAACGCGGAAATCGAGTCCGCAATTCTTGCGAATCTCTCCCAGCTGTCTGTTGCGGGAAATTAGTCCCTTATCTCTGATAATCGCAAATAATCGAGAGGTTCGAGATTTTCGGGACGTAATGAATAATCAATCCCGGCCTTCTTGAATTGCTCAGGAGTAATCATGCTCGAGAGTGCATTGCGCAAGGTTTTTCGGCGGTTGGAAAAAGCAGTTTTGACCAGCATTTCGAGCCTTTCCCGGTTCCCGTGGTTGTTGGCAGGATGTTTGGGATGCATGTGAATCATTGATGAAGTGACTTTTGGAGGCGGAGAGAAACTCTCTGGCTGCACATCAAACAGAAGTTCGGTATCGACATGCAGGCTGGCCATTACCGAGAGTCTGCCGTAATTACGGTCACCAGCCTGGGCAACAAGTCTGAGGGCAACTTCCTTCTGGACCATGAATAACATGTCCTGGACGATATCGAGATTGTCAAAGACATGAAATAGTAACGGTGTGGATATGTTGTATGGGAGGTTGCCGATAATCCGGATACTGGAACTCTCCCCGATAACATCAGGTGATCGGATATTGGTGTTGATAATGTCCTGTTGAAGGACCGACAGGGGACTTCCCGAAAAACGTTGATTCAGGTGGTTCACCATATCCCGGTCAATTTCGATTGTCACCAGATAATCCAGATGATCCAGCAACAGCTCGGTCAGGACCCCGGTTCCGGGTCCGATTTCAAGTACTCTGTCATCCCGTTGGGGGGAAAAGGCCCGGATAATCGATTCGAGTACAACCGGGTCGGCCAGAAAGTGCTGGCCAAATCGTTTGCGAGGTGATATGCGACTCAATTTTCGAGGGCTCTGCGTATCGACAGATCAATAGCCATGTCAAGAGCCGCACACAAACTCGACTTTTCTGCCTTGCCTGTACCTGCCAGGTCAAGTGCAGTACCGTGGTCGACTGAAGTGCGAATGATTGGCAGCCCCAGTGTGATGTTGACTATTTCTCCAAACCCGGAATGTTTTACTACCGGTAGCCCCTGATCATGATACATGGCAAGTATCACGTCATAATTGCCGAGGTTTCGAGGGGTGAACGCAGTATCAGCCGGTATCGGACCGAAAACGGAAATTCCTGCCTGCTGCATTGAAGCAATTGCAGGTTCCAGAATTCGTATTTCCTCGTTGCCCAGATGTCCAGACTCGCCAGCATGCGGGTTCAATCCACATATGGCAATATGAGGATTTTCCAGTCCAAGCATTTGCCGCATGTCGGAGTGAATTATCCTGATGGTTCGACACAGACTATCCTGGGTAATGCTTTTGGGCACCTGGGCAAGTGGAATGTGCGTGGTTGCAAGACAAACCCGGACCCCCTGAGTAACCAGCATCATGACCGGATGGTCGGTACCGGTTTTTTTGGCAATCCACTCGGTATGACCTGTAAAGGATATTCCGGCCTGATTGATTACGCTTTTTTGAACCGGTGCAGTGACCATGGCATCACAATGACCAATTTTACAAAGATCAACGGCCCTGTTGATGATTTTGATGACATGCGGACTATTTTCCGGGTTCAATTCGCCGGGAACTGATGGATGTGGAGCCTTGATCGGTAATATCTGCATTACTCCCGACTGGTGACCGGGGACATTCTGCCCGACTTCAAGTTCGTGTATTTCGACACCGATACCGATCAGGGAGGCTCTTGCCTGGATGATGGCAGGGTCAGCAGCAAATACGATGCGGGCATCATGATCCTGCATGGCGGCTTCGATGCATATGTCGGGACCAATTCCAGCAGGTTCGCCAGTAGTAACTACAATTGTGGGAGTCATACTCTATCCAGTTTCCTAATCGCAGGTTCGGCATCAAGCAAATCATGGTTGATGTGCCAACCGTGATGCTTCAGGTCAATACGCCCGGCACCATCAAAAAGCACGCCTTCTTCAAGCAAAAGGCGTTTTTGTTCCAGATCAGCCTGACCCTGTTTTCGCATGCTGATCTCGCCCCTTGAATTGACGACCCGATGCCAGGGCAAATCCAGATCATGGGGAATTGATGCCATCGCATAACCGACCTGTCTGGCGGAACATCCGATCACATTTGCAATACTGCCATAATTGATTACCTTGCCGTACGGAATTTGCGCCACGATGCGGTAAATTCTTGTATACAGGCTCACTGACATTGTTCCGGAATTGCAGGGAGGTAATTTTTGCTTTCATCAGCATGCTGGAAGCAGGGCCAGCATTGGAGTGGCGCACCTATTCAACTGTAACCGATTTTGCCAGGTTTCTGGGCTTGTCGATATCAGTGCCCTTAATTAGTGCAACATGATAGGCAAGCAATTGCAGCGGAATCGTGAAGATAATGGGGGCTATGGAACTCTCCACGGATGCTACGTTAATTACCTGCAGATTTTCCCGACTCGATAACCGGGTTTCAGAATCCGCAAATACGATCAGCTTTCCGCCACGTGCCCGAACTTCTTCAATATTGCTTTTCAACTTGTCGAGCTGTGTATCGTTTGGAGCCACGGATACTACCGGCATATCCCGGTCGACAAGAGCCAGAGGGCCATGCTTGAGTTCTCCTGCGGCATAGGCTTCTGCATGAACATAACTGATTTCCTTTAGCTTCAACGCACCTTCCAGAGCGATCGGAAAATGGATGCCTCGCGCCAGAAACAAGGCATGTTGCTTGTCGGCAAACTGTTGTGCAATTTCCTGAATTGTGGAGTTCATTTTCAGGGTGGATTCCACATTGGCGGGAAGCTCCCTTAATTCACGAATCGAATCGGCTTCATCCTGAGCAGTTGATGGGTCCTTGCGTGCCATGACGATCGAAAGCAGACGCAATGCGACCAATTGGGTAAGAAACGCTTTGGTGGATGCAACACCAATTTCCGGACCGGCATGAGTCATGAAGACCAGCTCAGAATTGCGTACCAGAGAACTGTCCGGGACATTGCATATGGCCAGAGAATGTGCGTAACCACACTGTTTTGCATAGTCCAGGGCGGTAAGAGTATCAATCGTTTCTCCGGACTGGGAGAGTGTGATCACCAGGCAATTGTTTGGAGTAGGGTGCTTGCGAGAGGTAAATTCACTGGCAATCTCGACCTGGCACGGCATGCCGGCATCTTCAAGCCAGTACTTTGCAACCAGTCCTGCATGATAACTGGTACCGCAAGCAAGGATCTGGATATTTTCCGTCCTGTTGAAAATGCGGTCTGCTTCCGTTCCGAAACAGGCTTCAAGTACACGGGATGCGGTAATTCGTCCTTCAAGGGTGTCGGATACGGCTTGCCCCTGTTCAAAGATTTCCTTTTCCATGTAATGGCGATAATCTCCAATCTCCATCGATTGTGGGGTCAAGTCGCTGATTCGGGCATCACGGTGCTGAACTTGCCCATCCAGATTGGTGATTTCCATACCACCCCGGTTTATGTCAACGATATCCCCGTTCTCGAGTACGATAAACTTACGGGTTTGCGCGATCATCGCGGAAATATCCGAGGCCAAGTAGATTCCGTCTTCACCAATCCCTACGATCAAGGGTGAACCGCGACGTACGCCAATAATTCTTCCTGGTTCATCTGCATGCAGAATTCCCAAGGCGAATGCGCCTTTCAGGGACTTTATGCTGGTTCTGATTGCAGACATGAAGTCAGTACCCCTGTCCATATGTAGACGAATGAGGTTAACGATGACTTCGGTATCAGTCTCGGACTGAAATTCCATTCCCTCATCAGTCAGCCAGATTCGAAGATCTTCATGATTTTCCACGATACCATTGCAAACCAGGGCTATTCGATCGCCGCTTATATGGGGGTGTGCATTTTGTTCGGTGGGCGGGCCATGTGTTGCCCAGCGCGTATGTGCAATGCCGGTTAGGCCATCAATATCGCCATTGGCACTCACGGTACGTTCAAGTTCGACCAGTTTGCCCGGTGCACGTAACCGCAGGAATTTTCCCGGTTGGTCAATTATTGCAAGACCGGATGAATCATAACCCCGATATTCCAGACGTTTCAGGCCGTCCAGTAAAACCGGTAGAACATTGGAACTGGATACTGCGCCTATGATTCCGCACATGGTGAGGTCAAGAAAACAGGAACAGCATTATTATCGGACAAGTTCAGGCAATTACTTCTTTGACTTGTTACGCTGCCAGTTTGGAAATGCCTTGCGCTGGGCACGGGTAATGACCAGGCATCTGCTGTCAATATCGCTCGTGATACTGCTGCCGGCACCTATTGTCGCACCTTCACCGATATTCAGAGGTGCCACCAGCTGGCTGCCTGAACCGACAAATACATTATCCTGAATCGTGGTCTTGTGTTTGCCTGATCCATCGTAATTGGCCGTTATGACTCCCGCTCCAATATTCACATTTTTGCCTATTCGCGCATTGCCGATATAGGAAAGGTGGCTGGCCTTGGTTTCGCTGTCGATGAGGCTTTCCTTGATTTCCACAAAGTTTCCGATCTTGGCATGGTCTCCGATCAGTGATATGGGACGGATTCGGGCATATGGACCAATCATGCATTGAGAACCCACCATGGAATTTTCGATTATCGAGTTTTCGAAAATCACGGAATTATTTCCGATCACGCTGTTTCTTATGATTGAGTTTGCTCCGATCGTTACGTTGTTGCCAATCCTGACCTTGCCTTCAAGAATGACATTAATGTCAATCCTGCAGTCAAGCCCATGTTTCAGGATGCCACGCATGTCGAAGCGTGCCGGGTCCATAATCCTGACCCCCTTCTGCATAAGCAGGGTGGCTAGTCTTTTTTGATATATTCTTTCTATGTTTGCGAGTTCAACATGATTGTTGGCTCCAAGTATTTCCTGAGGGTCCAATGGACTAATGCATTGAATATCATGGCCATCATCCGTTGCCATCGCGACAATGTCGGGTAGATAGTACTCTCCCTTGAAATTCCCGGTTTTCAGGCCGGATAGCCATTTTTTCAGCCAGCCCGCCTTTCCACCAAAGCAGTTGACATTCACTTCCGTGATTTTTCTTTGTGCATCAGTGGCATCGGATTCTTCGATAACGCCTTTTATTTTATTGTCCTTGGTACGGGTAATGCGTCCATAGCTTTTCGGGTTGTCCAGATTGCATGTCACCATATTCAGGTTATCGCCAAGATCGGCTGTTCGTGCAATCGTTTCTGGCGTTATCAGCGGCATATCGCCATTCAGGATGATGACGGTAGCATCATCATCAACGTTTTCAATGCCCATCAATGCTGCTTGTCCAGTACCCTCGGGCAAAGGCTGGGTTATCCAGGCAATTTCAGTATGTGGGTTCATCATGTTCAGGGGGTAGCGCCCCACCTCTTTCAAGATGAAGTCCCTTGTTGCCCCTCCTACAACGACGTTGATTCTGTCTGGCTTGATTGCAGATGAAGATTCAATAATGTGGTGGATTAAGGGACGTCCTCCCAGAATATGCAGTACCTTCGGAAGTCCGGAGAGCATGCGTTTACCGCTTCCGCCAGCGAGAATCACTATTTCAGTAGCCATGATTAGTCAAATACAAGAGGGTTAAAGTGCTTATCTGATTCTGGTTTTATTCATTGCCATGAATTATATAGCAATGTCCTGTCGGCTTTGGTGATTGTATGGTAATAACAGCACCTGTTCAGCATGCATCGTACTTGTCCTATCAACCCGGCAAGTGGCGCATTTTTCACTTGGCAGGGCTCAGGAAAAGACCATGCGCCGTCTTGAACTTCAACCTGGTTCCCCCACATTATGAGGCATTACTTGAAGAGTTGTGAAACACGACACAAATCGTAACAAACCGTATGCGAATCGACAAATTTACCAATCGCTTTCAGATCGCCTTATCCGATGCCCAGAGTCTTGCGGTAGGTCGGAGTCATGCCGTTGTGGAACCGGCCCATGTAATGCTGGCACTTCTTGATCAGGACAAGGGAGTCAGCGGCCTGCTTTTCAGGGGGGGAGTCGATGTAAACAGGCTGCGCTCGGGTCTGGGGGAGATTGTCGATCGGTTCCCCCGGATTGAAGGTAATGACGGGGAAATAAGTTTTTCAAATCAGCTTGTGAAGATGCTGAATGTTTGCGACAAGCTCTCTCAGGATCGAGGGGACCGGTTCATCCCTGTTGAAATGTTTGTTTTGGCAACAGTCTCGGACCAGGGTGAACTGGGAAAGTTGATGCGCAGTGCAGGTGCTTCACGGACACTGGTTGAATCGGCCATTGACCGGATTCGCGGTGGCGAAACCGTTGACAGTCAAAATGCTGAAGAGAACCGGGAAGCGCTCGAGAAATATACTGTTGACATTACCGAGCGTGCGGAGCAGGGCAAACTTGATCCTGTTATTGGTCGTGATGACGAAATTCGCAGAACCATTCAGGTGCTACAGAGGCGAACCAAGAACAATCCGGTTCTGATTGGCGATCCCGGTGTTGGCAAAACCGCCATCATTGAAGGTTTGGCACAACGTATTGTAAATGGAGAGGTTCCTGAGGGTGTTCGCAACAAACGGGTGTTATCCCTTGATCTTGCCGCATTGCTGGCAGGAACCAAATTCAGAGGGGAGTTCGAGGAAAGACTGAAAGGCGTGCTTCAGAACTTGTCTAGACTGGAAGGCCAAATTATCCTTTTCATTGACGAGTTACACACCGTGGTTGGGGCTGGCAAGGCTGAAGGATCCATGGATGCCGGAAACATGTTGAAGCCGGCACTTGCTCGTGGAGAGCTGCATTGTGTAGGGGCAACTACACTGAATGAATATCGTAAATACGTTGAAAAAGATGCGGCTCTGGAGCGCCGGTTTCAAAAAGTACTGGTTGATGAGCCTACTGTTGAGGACACGGTTGCCATATTACGTGGATTGAAGGAACGTTATGAAGTACACCATAGCGTAACAATCACTGATCCAGCCATTGTAGCGGCTACTGGCCTGTCTCACCGATATATCACTGATCGCAAGCTGCCTGACAAGGCTATTGATCTGATTGATGAAGCAGCCAGCCGCATTCGAATGGAAATCGATTCCAAGCCTGAATCACTGGATCGCCTGGATAGAAGATTGATTCTGCTGAAAATCGAGCATGAGGCCTTGAAGAAGGAAACGGATGAGGCGACCGGAAAGCGGAGAAATGACCTGGAATCGGAAATTCGCAATCTGGAAAAAGAATATGCGGATCTTGAGGAGGCATGGAAAATCGAGAAATCGGCTGTCCAGGGAAGCCAGCATATCCGCGAACAGCTTGACCGGGCTCGCATTGAACTGGAACAGGCTGAACGAAGCAGGGATCTGGAGCGGATGGCCGAGTTTCAGCACTGGCGCATTCCAGAACTGGAAAAGCAACTGGCTTCAGCGGAAGATTCCAAGCAGGATCTGTCCCTGATGCGACATAGGGTCGGCGAAGATGAAGTGGCCGATGTAGTCTCAAAATGGACTGGGATCCCGGTATCAAGAATGATGCAGGGAGAACGCGAAAAGCTGCTGGAGATTGAAGTCAATCTACACAAGCGTGTGGTCGGTCAAGGCGAGGCTGTCAGTGCGGTAGCCAATGCCATTCGACGTTCCCGGGCAGGACTTTCCGATCCAGGCAAGCCTTATGGATCATTTTTATTCCTTGGCCCGACAGGCGTGGGCAAGACGGAACTATGCAAGGCATTGGCCGAGTTTCTGTTTGACAGTGAAGATGCCATGGTGCGTATCGACATGTCGGAATACATGGAAAAACATTCTGTGGCAAAACTGACCGGTGCACCTCCAGGCTACGTTGGTTACGAAGAAGGCGGGTATTTGACAGAAGCAGTTCGCCGCAGGCCTTATTCGGTGCTCTTGTTCGATGAGGTCGAAAAAGCACACCCCGATGTCTTCAATGTCTTTTTGCAGGTGCTGGATGACGGTCGACTGACAGACAGTCAGGGGCGTACTGTTGATTTCAGGAATACTGTAGTTATCATGACTTCCAATCTTGGCTCAGAAAGGATTCAGGCCATGAGTGATGAGGGTGATTATGATTCCATGAAATCGGTAGTCATGCAAATTGTTGGCGACTATTTTCGGCCGGAATTTGTCAATAGGATAGATGATATGGTTGTTTTCCATTCGCTGGGGAATGATCAATTACGCGAGATTGCATGGATTCAGGTTCAATACCTTGTAAAGCGACTTGCTGATCGTGATATGAATCTGTCTGTATCCGATGATGCGCTTGACTGGCTGGCTGAGTCGGGCTTTGATCCGATGTATGGTGCGCGTCCATTGAAGAGGGCCATTCAGACCGGGCTTGAAAATCCGCTTGCCAGTGAAATATTGAGAGGCAGTTACCATCCCGGTGACATGATTTCGGTTACGTCTGGAGAGGGGGGGCTTGTTTTTTCATCAGGGTGAGGATGTTCAATAGTGCAGGGCAATACCGGGGGAGGAATGCATCTTGTCGTTTTTGCCGGTGATTATTTTTCGGTTAACCGGGAACTCAATTATCATGGGTCGCCATTACGGCAATTTTCTTCGGTAGAGCTTGTGCAAGCGAGAGATAACGAACGGGTTCTTGCCTGGATATATTCAATGAGAAGAATGCCATGACCAGGAAAATCACTGAAAATGGCCATGCCTAGTCACCGTCTACCCGGGCAAGCAAATACGGCGTGATCAAAAATCCAGGAATGGGGATGGGTTCACGAGTTCCTTCTGATCATGGTCTTTCATGACAACCCTGTACACTGAATCAGGCCGACCACGCAAATCCCTCATCAGGCACCTGCCATCGACCAACGCAAATAGCACTGGACGGTTTTATTTCTTGCTATGAAACGACAAGAATTTTTGGTAGTATTCTGCGCTTGAGATATTCACGAATGACTACCCAGGTACGAGGCAGAAAACAAAGCCTCCTGGATGTGCGGCGGGATGTCGCTTCACAAGGAAAACCCGGAAATCAAGCAAAGCACCTGGGATGCGCTACAAACGAAAACTCACCTCTTTTTTCACGATAATCCTGGTAGCCATGGGCTTGGGCTTGTCTGCCATGGCACAGGAAAATCCTGACGAAACATCCGGGTCGACAGAGTCGGTTATCCAGGTATCGCCCATTGAAGACGCAAAAGCCCTGCTTCGCACCGGCCGCTGGGAACTAGCCTTCAAAATTCTCGAGCCCCTCGCAAATGATCCGGAGGCGGCATCATTGCTGTTTGATGTTGGCATGGCTACACTGAATGCCTCTCATAATACCGAGCTTTCGGAAAAGGACCGAAATGAGATTATTAATGTTTCCATAGCCGCTTTTCTGACGATTCTGGCAGCTGATCCGGAGCGTGTGCGTGTTCGACTTGAACTGGCCCGGGCATTTTTCATGAAGGGTGAAGACGGGCTTTCAAAACAGCATTTTGACCGGGTCATGGCTGGCGATATCCCGCCTGCCGTAGCGGCGAACGTCCAGCGCTTTTTGAATGCCATTCGATCCCGTAAACGATGGACAGTCTATTTTGGTTTTGCTCTTGCGCCTGACACCAATATCGGTCAGGTGTCGGAACAGAGAATCATTGAACTCTTTGGCCTGCCTTTTCAGCGTGACAATGAACCCCCTACTTCAGGAGTGGGATTGAGGCTCTTTACAGGGGGGGAATATCATTACCCGTTGAATCAGGGAACACGATTGCGTATGGGTGTGGATCTTTCGCAGCACGACTATGAAAGAAGAGTTTATGACCGTTCGGCCCTCTCCTTGCATATTGGCCCACAATTTCTGGTTTCGCAACAGACGTCCTTCAGCCTGCTTGCAACGACCACTCGCCATTGGGATGCCGGCAAGATTACCTCAAACGATTATGGTATTAGTCTTGAGGGACAGCATCAGACAGGGCCCAGAACCCTCCTGAATTTCGACTTGTCCTGGGCAGAGCGATATTACAGGGAAACAGACCCTCAGAACAACGCAGTCATCCAGAATCACATATTCGGGGGACGATTCTTTGCCACTCCAAACCTGCATTTTTCAGGATCAATTCTATGGGGTCGGGAACGACCGCGTTTTATGAGTGGCCGCAACAAGACCAGAGGTATTTTTCTGGGTGTCAATCGGGACTTCCCCCGTGGTTATACAGTGGGCCTCAACGGGTCTCTTCGTAGTAAGAAATGGGATACACAGAATCGTACTGATGATGGGAGCCTGAGAAAGGACAAGACTACCGATATAAGCGTCAATTTTCTCAAGCGGGACTTGACTATCCTTGGTTTCAGCCCCCGCCTGACAATCGGTCGTACCAAGCGAGACTCAAACAGAGCACCCGATGACCAGGATTACACGCGTACTTATGGTGATTTAAGCTTCGTGAAGCAATTCTGATTCATGCAGGAACTGCTCCATGTTCGACAGCGATTAAACCGTATTTAGACAACAACCAGGGAGAAGTCCAGCATTCAACTTTTTTAGTAAATTTTGTCTGGATTCCGGCAAGGTTTGATATAATACCTGTGCGCATAGGTCTGGTCGACCTCGTCCCTCGTATACCTCCCGACCTTTCCTGTGCGTCTTTCCCTTCCAATATTTCGTTATCAGATGTTCCGGAATGCACTTCAAGATACTGATATAAGGCGGTGCAGTCATGAATCATGACGAAATTACATTGGAGCAGGCTCGGATATCGCCTGGTCTTAAGTGGACTCGGCATGCTCCTGGTGTAATTCCATCATGGATTGCCGACATGGATTATCCAGTGGCAGAACCCATATCAGACCTACTTCGCTCTCTTGCCGACTCTGGTGACCTATCGTATGCTCCCAATATACATGAAGACCAACTAGTCCAGCTATTTTCGCAAAGGATGCAGAACCGTTTTGGCTGGACGCCTGATCCTGCCGGCTTTGACGGAATGACTGATCTTGTACAGGCGATTTATATTGCAGTAGCGGCACTTTGCGAAAAGGGTCAGCAAGTGATCATGCAAACCCCGATTTATCACCCGATCCTTTCTGCATGTCGGAAAATGAATCGAGAAATGGTGTTTAACCCACTTGTACCATCGGACAATGAATGGCAGATTGATTTTGATCAGTTGCGGGAGTGTGTAGGGCCGAAATCCCGATTGCTTCTTTTGGTTAACCCACATAATCCTTCTGGAAAAGCACTTCGACAGGATGAACTGGAAACCATTGCCAATATTGTTCTTGAGAATGATCTGGTTGTTGTATCTGACGAGATACATTGCGATCTGGTGTATTCCGATAGTGGTCCACATATTCCATTTGCATCGATTTCAAGAGAGATTGCAGAGCGAACAGTAACGTTGAATTCTGCAACCAAGTCCCACAACATGGGTGGGATTCGGTGTGCAATAGCGCATTACGGTTCTGACTCTCTACGCAAGCGGTTTGATCGTTTTCCTGATGGTATGCGCGGTGGCAGTAATGCGATCGGCAATCGAGCCACACGAATTGCCTGGGAACAGTGCGATGACTGGCTTGAATACACGATCTCTTATCTTGAATCGAATCGGAACTATTTTGTTGACTATCTGAAACGGAACATGCCGAATTTACGGCATGTTCCGAATCAGTCAACATTTCTCGCCTGGGTCGATTGTCGGAAATTATGTCTTGACCGGGATCCAGCAGAGTTTTTTCTGGAGAAGGCCAAGGTAGCAGTATATTCCGGTGCCGAATTTGGGCCTGGTGGAGAGGGGTGTATAAGAATGAATTTTGCGACATCCCGCTCTATTCTCACAGAGAAACTGGAACGCATGAAAAAGGCCCTGGGCAAAATTCATCGATGATGGTTTCTAATTCCTTGATAACTACTCATCCTGCCATTGCCCCTGATTTCAAAATTCGAGATAGATGCGTTCAGCAGTGAGGCACTGCTGCTCCAGTCCGATATCTGACCATTCGGGAAAAGGCATGACAGGGCGACCTCAGTCGCTATGAATCCTGGCATGCGAGTCTGCTATACATGGGTTTCAGGACAATACGGTTGATATCCGGGCAGAGAGGCCTCAGCCATGACCGCTCGGACATGGTGCTACTGCACGAAAGATGGGATTCATTCCTGAATTCAGGATGGCAGATGATGGCACGGAAGTGGAAGAGGGCTTCAACAATGCAATCTGACAGCTTCGGGAACAGGGAAAAGTACCGGGCGTGAAGAATCGGTTTATCTGACTGGCATGATGTCTGACTGAGAAAAGAAGATGAATGGACATCCATGTTGCGGTTCCTTGATAATATTTCCAGCATCAATTCTCATTACATTCCTTTAACCTTTCTGATAATTCGATAAAATAATATAGAATTATCAATCGTTACCTGCTTTCAGTATTTCATTTATATAGACACCTGACCATCCCTTTTTGAAGAAGTAGATTACGGAGTTATGTTGCCCAGAGAAATAAAGATCGTTGATGTTACCTTGCGAGATGGCGAGCAGACACAGGGAGTGTCATTCTCCCAGGCTGAAAAGGTCACCATTGCCAAGGCCTTGCTGAGTTCCCTGAAGGTAGACCGTATTGAAGTCGCATCAGCGAAAATTTCGCAAGGAGAGCGAGAGGCTGTCTCGCGCATCACCAAGTGGGCTGCCGATCAGGGTTGTCTGGAGCGTGTCGAGATTCTCGGTTTTACCGATCACAAGCCCAGCGTAGACTGGATCAATGGTTCTGGCGGAAAAGTACTGAACCTGCTCACCAAGGGCAGTGAAAAGCATTGTCGCGAACAGTTAAGGATGTCTGTGCGGGAACACCTTGCCGGTATCGAGAAAACCATCGAGTATGCGCAGGATACCGGACTTGACGTAAATGTATATCTTGAGGACTGGTCAAATGGATATGCGGATAACCGGGATTATGTCTTTGAAATGATGGATGCTCTGAAGGATATGCCCATTTTACATGTCATGTTGCCGGACACATTGGGGGTAATGACTCCGAAAGATGTCTACAGCAGTATTTCTGACATGATATCGCGCTATACTGACTGTCGATTCGATTTTCACCCCCACAATGACTATGGTCTTTCGACCGCAAATGCCATGGCGGCGGTCGAAGCGGGAGTGACCTCGATCCACTGTACGATCAATTGTCTGGGCGAAAGGGCCGGAAATGCCTCTTTGGCTGAAGTATGTACTGTGCTTAGAGACAAGATGGATATTGATCTCAATATCCAGGAAAAGGATTTTTATACAATCAGCCAGATGATCGAGAATTTCTCGGGCAAGCGGGTGGCCGAGAACGCGCCCATTGTTGGATCCAATGTATTTACCCAGACTGCAGGAATACATGCAGATGGAGATCAGAAGGGTAGGCTTTACCAGACCAACCTAAGTCCGGATCGTTTCAATCGTTCTATGTCCTACGCACTCGGAAAAATGAGCGGAAAGGCATCCCTGCAAAAAAATCTGGAAATTCTGGGAATTAACCTGTCCGAGAAAGACCAGGCCAAAGTGCTGGACAAGATTGTCAGCCTGGGTGATTCGAAAACAGAAATAACTGTTGAAGATCTTCCGATGATTATTGCCGATGCACTTGAATCTGGCGGTCATCGATATTTGGAATTGCTGAATTGCACAATCACCAGCGGGCTGGAACTCAACTCAATTGTCAGTCTGAGAGCGCGACTCTATGATAGTATTTACAAGGCTACGGGTAGCGGTAACGGAGGGTTTGATGCGTTTATCAATGCGATTCGGGAAATTGTAGACCAGACAGAGATTGTGTTTCCAGAACTGGTTGATTATCAAATTCGAATTCCCAAGGGTGGCAAGACCAGTGCGCTGGTTGAATGCATTGTCACATGGGAAACTGCAGGCCGACGGTATCGAACCAGAGGAGTGGATGCCAATCAGGTGTTCGCAGGCATCAAGGCCGCTGTCAGGATGCTGAACATGCAGTTCAGGGTACTGGAAAAAGTCATTGTTGATCAATCGTAGTCGATCCACAATCCTTGTAGTGTTCAAGATGGGGTGTAGCCAAGCGGTCTAAGGCACCGGATTCTGATTCCGGCATTCGGAGGTTCGAATCCTCCCACCCCAGTCAATATTTGCCAGCTTAAG
>JAJEAV010000015.1 GCA_022822625.1 Gammaproteobacteria bacterium
GCTCGCGATGGCCCTGCTCCTCGTAGTCGTAGCGGTACCGGTAGCGATCCGGGCCTTGCGGGTGCTTGCGAGATACGGCGGGTCCGCATACACGAGAGTGTCCCAGTCCGCTTCGAACGTCGACAGGAACCGGTGACAGCAGCCATGTACCAGCTCGACCGGATGGTCGGCTCGGAAACCCTCGATCGAACGCCAGTCCCGGTCAATGCCGATATTGTGCATCGCCGGCGGCTTGCGCTTCATGATGGCACCGCTTCCCAGATGCGACTCGATATAGACGTTATGAGGCGGCATCAGGGCAATGATTGCCTGACACAGTCCTGCGGTCGCCCTGGATCCGAATATCGGATGACCCATTGCCAGGTTCCGTAATGGCTGCATTGCCCGACCATGGCAAATCCCGGCTACAAGGTCAAATGGCTGGCGGTGAAAAAGTCGGGAAAAATCGCCCGCAATGGCCAGACGGGTTCCGATTGCCGGACCGACAGACCACGAAAACATCTTTTCATGCTCGAACACGAAAATAAGACATCACCGTAAGAAAACAGCATACAGACAACAACCGGAAAATATTTTCCATAATTGGAATTGCGGTTTTCATGAAAACAACCAAAATTCATTCAAAATTGTGTATAATGCAACGCCGTTCCTTTTATTATCAATGCTCCTTCCCTTCAGTCGGGAATATCTCGCTGTGGCTTCACAATACAGCCGGAAAGGAAATGACACAAGTGTCTTCTGGAACGTGGATAACAAACCTTGAAGAGTCGATTATTCGACTCCAGACTAATTTAATTTTGAATAGGTAGATATATGTCGATCAAAGATGTGCTGAATTTAATAAATGAAAGTGAGGCAGAGTTCGTTGACTTGCGCTTTACAGACACCAGAGGCAAGGAACAGCATGTGACCCTTCCGGTTTCCGAAGCAGGCGAGGATTTGTTCGAAGATGGAAAAATGTTTGATGGTTCGTCAATTGCCGGGTGGAAGGGAATCAATGAATCGGACATGATTTTGATGCCCGACACTGAAAGCGCAGTGGTTGATCCGTTTTCTGAACTGGTTCAGGTCAATATTCGATGCGACATCATAGAGCCGTCTGATATGCAGGGATATGCCAGGGACCCGCGCTCAATTGCCAAGCGTGCAGAAGCTTATCTGGCTTCCACGGGAATCGGAGATACTGCTTATTTTGGCCCCGAGAATGAATTTTTCGTATTCGATTCGGTTCGTTGGGAAAACAGCATGGAACATTCGTTCTATGCGATTGATTCGGAAGAAGGAGACTGGAGCAGTAGAAGGAAACTGGGTGGCATGAATCTGGCCCACCGACCGAGAGTCAAGGGCGGATACTTCCCGGTTCCCCCGGTCGATAGCCTGTCTGACTTGCGTGGCACAATGTGCACTTTTATGAATGATATGGGTCTCGCAACTGAGGTACATCACCATGAAGTGGGAACTGCAGGACAGTGTGAAATTGGCACCAAGTTCAATACCATGGTCAGAAAGGCCGATGAAGTACAGATTTACAAGTATGTGGTGTTGAACGTTGCCAACGAGTATGACATGACTGCCACCTTCATGCCCAAGCCACTGGTTGGCGACAATGGTTCGGGAATGCACGTTCACCAGTCCATTTTCAATGGTGGCAAAAATATCTTCGCAGGAGACGGTTACGGTGGTTTGAGTGATGAAGCGCTGTACTATATCGGCGGTATCTTCAAGCATGCTCGAGCGATCAATGCCTTTGCCAACGCAAGCACCAACAGCTACAAGCGACTGGTTCCGGGCTTTGAGGCACCGGTATTGCTGGCTTATTCGTCGAAAAACCGGTCGGCATCATGTCGGATTCCTTACGTTGCAAACCCCAAGGCAAGACGAATCGAGATTCGTTTTCCTGATTCGACCGCCAACCCGTATCTGGCGTTTGCTGCGATGCTGATGGCAGGCCTTGACGGAATCCAGAACAAGATCGACCCAGGCAGTCCCTCCGATAAGGATCTGTATGATCTCCCTCCCGAAGAAGAAATCAATATCCCAACCGTCGCCCATGGCCTGGATATTGCCCTTGAAGCACTGGATGCTGACCGGGATTTTCTGCTGGCCGGAGACGTCTTCAACAACGATATGATTGATGGGTACATTGAGCTCCTGATGGATGATGTTACACGACTCAGGATGGCGACTCATCCGGTCGAGTTCGACATGTACTACAGCCTCTGATTCATTTTTGAATACTGACAGGGATGTTGGATATTCTCCGGTGAACAGGGTTATAATCAAAATTCACACAATTCTTTAACTTCGAAAAGGAAAGTATCAATGCCTTGGAATCAGTCGGGTTCTAACGGAAACGACAAAGACCCATGGGGACAACAGAACCAGAATTGGGGTAAGCGGGGCCGAAGGCCTCAACAGGGTCCGCCTGAACTGGATGAAATTGTTCAACAGATCTGGTCGCGATTTAAGGGTTTCAGGAGCCATAAAGGTGGCGATGGAGACTCCGGTGGCGATGATGGCGGTGAAAGACGTCGAGGCAGTGGACTGGGGAAATACCCGATTCTGTTGTTACTCGTCGTTGGTCTGGGTTTCTGGGCATTTACCGGCTTGTACACGGTTGACCAGGGTGAGCAAGCCATAGAACTCCGGTTTGGGAAGTTCTCCGAAACCAACGGTGCCGGCTTGCACTGGCACATCCCACCCCCGATTGAAATCGTTGAGATCATCAACACCCAGAAGGAAAACACGGTTCAGGTCGGTTATCGTGATGCAGGTCGGGGTAAACAGGATGTGCCTAAGGAAGCGTTGATGCTGACCGAGGATGAAAACATCATTGATATCCAACTGGCGGTTCAGTACGACATAAAGGATCCGGCCAACCTGCTTTTTCATGTCAGCGAATACAATCAGGAAAATCTTGCTGATAGCGTGGTTCGACAGGCAGCCGAGAGCGCAATTCGGGAAATTGTTGGCCGATCGAGCATGGATTTTGCGATTACCGAGGGCCGAGCCCAGCTGGCTTCCGAAACCAAGTCACTGGTACAGGAAATTCTTGATCGTTATGAAACAGGCATTAACATCGTTACTGTCGAAATGCAGGATGCCCAGCCCCCCGAGCAAGTCCAGGATGCGTTTGCAGATGTGGTACGTGCTCGCGAGGATGAAGAGCGGTTCAAGAATCTGGCTGAAGCCTATGCGAATGACATCATTCCCAAGGCACGTGGTTTTTCAGCCAGAATCATCGAAGAGGCCGAGGCCTATAGGGCGGCAGTAATTGCCCGGGCCGAAGGTGAAACTGCACGATTTAACAAGGTGCTGGATGAATACTGGAAGGCACCGGATGTGACTCGGGAAAGACTGTATATCGAGGCCATGCAGCAAGTGTTCAGCAATACCAGCAAGTTGTTTATAGATCAGCCTGAAGGAGGCAATTCCGTGATGTACTTGCCACTTGAACAACTTCTACGCGCACAACGCAACAGTTCTACCGATACCCTGAATTCCCCGCAATCCAGTCGAACGACTAGTCCGACTGCCGGCAGTACGCAGAATGCCGGTATTCGATCATCCACGCGAACCTCGAGGTAATTGATATGACGGCAAAATCAACCTTATCTCTGGTTCTGATAGCGATCGTTTCAGCCCTGGTCATCGCATCTGCGTATTACGTGGATGAGCGCGAAAGGGCAATCGTATTCAAGTTCGGCGAAATTGTCCGTTCCGACATTGATCCTGGATTGCACTGGAAGGTTCCATTTATCAATAATGTACGTTTTTTTGATGCTCGAGTGCAAACGCTTGATGCCGATCCTCAACGCTATCTGACGGTCGAGAAGAAAAACCTTTCGGTGGATTCGTTCGTGAAATGGAAAATCCGTGATGTATACCTCTATTACACGAGACTCCGTGGCCTCAAGTCGAATGCCCGTTCACGACTTGATCAACGGGTCAATGACTCCCTGCGTCAGGAATTTGGCAAACGTACCGTATCGGAAGTTATCTCGGGTGACCGGGCTCAGATCATGGAAGTTGTGCAAAAAGTCATGAATCAAGAGGCGGCAACTCTCGGCATCGAGATTATCGATGTCCGCTTGAAGCGGGTAGACCTTGAAGAATCAATCAGCCAGCAGGTTTACCAGAGGATGGGTGCAGAGCGGGAACGGGTTGCCAAGGAGTTGCGCGCACAGGGTGAGGAAGAAGCCGAGAAAATCCGTGCAAACGCAGACCGTGAGCGTGAAATTCTATTGGCGAATGCTGATCGTGAAAGCCAGATCATTCGTGGTGATGGCGATGCCACGGCTACTGCACTTTATGCTGGTGCATTTGGTCGTGACAGGGAGTTCTACAGTCTATACCGAACCCTCAATGCGTATCGCGACAGTTTCAATAGCAAGCAGGATTTAATGATTGTCGACCCGAGTTCGGAATTCTTCCGTTACTTCAAGGAGCCAAAGCCAGCATCCTCTCCATAAAGGACTTGCGAGGATAAGTCTGGATGGTCAACTGGGATGATCTGCTTGTTGCCTTTGCCTTGTATCTGATACTGGAGGGCCTGATGCCGTTTCTCAGCCCTCCTGCGTTCCGGGGCTTTGTCCAGCGTATCTCCACAATGTCTGATTTCTCAATACGAATAACCGGTTTTACGGCGATGCTGTTGGGGCTCGTACTGCTGTATCTTGTAAGATCCTGACGGTTGGCTTGATCATGGCTAATGTGGTTCTTCTGGGTGTCCAATGGGGGGACGAAGGCAAGGGTAAGGTTGTTGATCTTCTGACCGAACGGGCCGATGCCGTGGTACGTTTTCAGGGCGGTCATAATGCCGGCCATACCCTGGTTATAGAGGGTGTAAAAACGGTATTGCACCTGATTCCTTCCGGTGCCATGCGAGAGGGCATTGAATGCCTGATCGGTAATGGTGTGGTTGTCGACCTGCAACACTTGATTCGTGAAATTGACGACCTGAAAAAGCGGGATATCGATATATCTGAACGCTTGATAATCAGCCTGGGCTGCCCGCTGATATTGCCTTACCATGTGGTACTTGACGGGGTTCGTGACAAGGCGAGGGGCAAATCTGCAATTGGCACGACTGGGCGTGGAATCGGGCCCTGTTATGAAGACAAGGTTGCCAGAAGGGGGCTTAGGGTCGCCGATCTACTCGATGAGAGGATATTCTCAGGCAAGCTGGAGCAGGTGATGGAATACCATAATTTCATGATTTCCAATTACTATCATTCCGATCCTGTGGATTACGAGAATACTCTCGAGGCCATGCTTCGGGTTCGAGAAGCGGTTCTACCGATGATGGGTGATGTCTCAGCTCGTCTTGACTCACTCTGTCAGTCAGGAAAATCCGTGATTTTTGAAGGAGCGCAGGGCATGATGCTTGATATTGATCACGGTACCTACCCATATGTGACATCTTCGAACACGGTTTCTGCCGCAGCCTCTTCCGGGTCGGGTGTCGGCATGACGCAGGTAGGAAATGTGATTGGAGTGATAAAGGCTTATACCACGCGTGTTGGGTCTGGGCCATTCCCCACCGAGCTAACGGATCATTATGGCGAGCATCTGGCAAGGCAGGGCAATGAATTTGGGGCAACGACCGGTCGGCCTCGCCGTTGCGGCTGGCTGGATATTGTTGCACTCCGTCGAGCGGTCCAGGTTTGCGGAATCAATGCATTGTGCGTGACCAAGCTTGATGTACTTGATGGCCTGGACACGATCAAGCTTTGTGTTGGCTATACATTCAATGGAAAACAGGTTGATCTTCCTCTATATGACGCAGAGAGTCTAGAGCAATGTGAACCTGTCTATGAAGAGGTGCCGGGTTGGGATACTCCAACAGCGGGAACCAGGGATTATTCGGAAATTCCGGAACCGGCCGTGTCCTACCTCAACCGGGTTGCCGAACTTTTGGAGCGTCCTGTTACGATTATTTCGACCGGTGCAGGAAGAGAAGAGACGATTGTCCTGGAGCATCCTCTTGGAGCCGGTTAATTCACAACAAGCAAGACTGGAAGAATCAAATGAATGCCTTTAACCTCAATGACGTCTCACTGTTTCGTGAGCAATGCTATATCAATGGTCAATGGTGCGATGCCGACAGCGGCAAGACTGTTCAGGTAACCAATCCCGCAGACGGCGCGGTGATTGCAAACGTCCCGTTCATGGGAAAGTCGGAAACTGCCAAGGCACTTGAACATGCTGAAGCGGCACAACGCAGGTGGCGTGAGATGCTGGCCAAGGAGCGCTCGGATATCCTCAGAAAGTGGTATCAGCTGATGCACGAAAACCAGCGTGATCTGGCGGTATTGATGACCCTGGAACAGGGTAAGCCGCTGGCCGAATCCATGGGCGAGATTGTCTATGCGGCCTCTTTTATTGAATGGTTTGCAAGTGAAGCACGCAGAAGTGGTGGAGAGATTATTCCCCAGCACCAGGCGGACAAGCGTATTCTGGTAGTCAAGCAGCCGGTTGGCGTATGTACGGCAATTACCCCCTGGAACTTCCCTTCGGCAATGATTACCCGAAAAGCAGCTCCTGCGTTGGCTGCAGGGTGTGCCATGGTAGTCAAGCCGGCGACCCAGACACCGCTTTCAGCACTGGCTTTATGCGAACTGGCAGAGAGAGCAGGGTTGCCTGCCGGAATCCTGAATGTGATTACTGGGTCATCGGCAGATATCGGGCTTGAGATGACTACCAGTCCAGTTGTCCGGCATTTCAGTTTTACCGGTTCGACTGAAGTTGGCCGGGTCCTGATGAAGCAGTGCTCGGAGACAATCATCAAGGTTGCCCTGGAACTTGGCGGTAATGCGCCCTTCATCGTATTTGATGATGCGGACATTGATGCGGCTGTAGAGGGTGCGATGGTTTCCAAATACCGAAATACCGGACAAACCTGTGTCTGTGCGAACAGAATCTATGTACAGGGTTCGGTGTATGACGAGTTTGCAGAGAAATTTGCCAATGCAGTCTCGCAAATGAAGGTTGGTCCCGGAATGGAAGAGGGCGTGAGTCAAGGGCCACTGATTGACATGAATGCGGTCAGTAAAATCGAAGAGCACATTGAAGATGCAGTGAGTAAGGGAGCAGAAGTGATTCTCGGAGGTAACCGTCACGAGCTGGGTCAAACATTTTTTGAGCCGACCTTGCTGAAAAACGCAACTTCACGGATGAAGGTTGCCAGAGAGGAAACGTTTGGTCCCTTGGCCCCGTTGTTTCGGTTTGATGAAGAGTCCGAGGTTATTCAAATGGCCAATGATACGGAGTTTGGGCTGGCATCCTATTTCTACAGTACTAGTCTGGATCGGGTGTGGAGGGTGTCCGAACAACTTGAATATGGGATGGTCGGCATCAATACCGGTATTATTTCAACCGAAGTTGCGCCATTTGGTGGTGTCAAGCAATCAGGTCTGGGCCGGGAAGGTTCCGTGCATGGCATAGATGAATATCAGGAAATGAAATACCTGTGCATGGGCGGCATCAATTAATCGGGTGCTACATTGTTTATCCCGATGCCTTGCCAATTACGGGCCGTGCATATACTGCAGGATATATCCGGATTTTTCGCAAAACACATCCAATTTATTCAGAAATTTGTCATAATTGAAAAGATATGGTGATAAAATCGGACAAGATAACCAATGATTGCCATTTTAATATACAATCCTTGGTTATATTGTTTTCTTGCAAAATGTAATAAAGTCGGTTTGACTTCCATATGCATGAACAAAATTTTGTATATACAGTACCGAATACATAAAAACCAACAGGAATCCGGAGATTTCTAAAATGCAAAAAGTAATCGAAACCTTGTTGATGAATCTCAAGGGGTTGCTGGTTCTGTCGCTGGCAGTCATCATCGTGGGTTGTGTCAGCGCAAAAAGTCCACCTCCAGAAGATGCAACTGCTGCAACTCCTCCAGAGCCGGTTGCCGAGCCTGTTGTTGCTGAGCCAGAACCCGAGCCTGAGCCAGTACAACCTGAGCCGGTGCCCCTGAAATTCTGGATTGTTGCGAAAGGGGATAACTTGTGGAATATTGCTGCAGATGGGGAAGTCTACTCCATTGCCGAGCAGTGGCCCTTGATTTACAAGTCAAACCTTGAGCAGATTACTGATGCGGATTTAATATATCCGGGTCAGATTCTGGATATTCCGCGAGATATGCCGATGGCCGAGATTGATGCTGCGGTTCATCATGCAAAGAATCGAGGTTCCTGGTCGTTGGGTCCAATTGAGAAAAGCGATAGGGAATATCTTCGAAATAATCCAGGTTGACATATAGTCTGCAATTCGTTACTCGCCTCCGACTGAGGCGAGTATTTTCTTGTTTTTACATGTGTTTATGATGCCCATTATGTATTCAGTGTTTACCCCCCCCCTCCCGTCTTCTCTTAAAATTTAAATCTGCACTGCTCGCTTTGGCCTTTTTGATCTCCGGTTGTGGAGGTGGAGGATCAGGTCAGTCCATACGTCCAACGGTTGATACAGGGCCAGATAGGCAAGATGTCCTCACGACAACGGCTGAATCAGCTGTATCCGAGATAAAAAAAGCGGCCACTACGCAACCAGTTTTTGGAAGTGTAATGCAGACGCAAAGCAGTGGCATCTCTCGGTCAATACGGGGGCAAATTACAGAACGCAACGAAGTGTTCTATTTGCAAATTGAGCGTAGTGACGGCAGTATGCTTTCACTCAATTCGAGAGATCATGCAATCGGCAGTCAAACAGTGAATTCTCAAATAACAGGACGCACTGTAACAAATTCTCCCTTCTTGGCTTGGACCCACAATAGCCTCACGCTTGCATACGGCGGTGTTGATTATGATCCTGATAATTTGGGAGACTGGATGGCTGGTGCTTACTGGCTGCATGCAACTGGCGATTGGCGCAATGGGCAGATTGATGGTATCGAGGTTGGAGCCATTGCTGACGGGCCAGAGTTTCCCGCCAATGCCAGCAATCTCCCAGACTCAAGTACTGCGTCCTATAGGGGAGATGCAACTGGTTTATATGCTAGTGAATATGGTACGGATTCGCCAGTACCCGGAAGTATGGAAATTGGAGAATATGTGGGAGATTTTCGGGCTATAGCCGACTTTGAGGCAAGTACAGTTTCAGGTTCAATAACGAACATCTACGCAACTGGTTATCTTGTGTACCCAGACGGAAGGGCAGTTTCTGGCTCTGGGTATTCTGATATAACCATTGGATTAGATAGTGCCAGAATTGGGACTGGCGAGCGTATTACTGGCAATGTCTCACCATCAAGCCCAAGCTATGTTATAACGAGCAGTAATGGTTCATGGGGTAGTCAACTGTCTTCAATTAATGATGCTTCGGGAAATCCAAGGGCCATGGGCGGGACACATGGCGGTAGTGTTACCACATCCGGCGGAAGCGAGGTCTCATATATCGGCGTTCATTATGGAACAACCGGGAGGTTTTGAAGAAGAAAGTGATCAAACAAAGCCCCGCATTGCCGGGACTTTTTTACGCCTATTTCAAGCTATTTCAGTTTCTTCATGAATTCCCGGATTGTTGCCAAACCATCCAAAGCAACCTCTATTCATGCCCGTTCCATCGGTGAGTTGGCAGTCCAGTGATGCCAGTTGCCGGGTTTGGGTTGGCGGTGCCATGGAAAATTGTTCCTGACGTTCTTCAAGTAACTCCCCCGGCAAATAGCTTCATCGCAAGGCCAAAACAAGAAGCAGGCTTTATCAGGGCACCATCTTGTTCAGGGCAATCTCCAGAATGCCTTCTGCACCACGGGATTTGAGTACTGGAATCAGGGTTCTCACCTCCTCCTTGTATACCACGGTTTCTACGGCCAGCCATTTCCCGTCATGTAGGTGATTAATGGTTGGTGCATGCAGGCTAGGCAGTTTTTCAGCAAGATCATTGATTCGTTCTTCCGGAACATTCATCTTCAACAGGACTCGCTCTCTTGCCGAGAGTGCACTGACCAGCAACATGGATATCTGTTCGATCTTTTCCCGCTTCCAGGGGACTTCCAGCGCCTGCTTGTTGGCTGCAAAAACGGTATGGGTTTCCATGAGATCGCAGATAATCCTGAGTCCATGGGCCCGAATCGTGCTTCCGGTCTCGGTAATTTCGACTGCGGCATCCGCCAGCCCCTCGACCACCTTTGCTTCTGTCGCACCCCAGGAAAAATCGACTGCGGCCTTGATATTGCGTTTGGCCAGATACTGACGAGTAAAGTTGACCAGTTCCGTGGAGATTCTTTTTCCTTCCAGATCCTCAACGTCATGAATATCCGAGTCCTGTTTGACTACCAGCACCCAGCGACAAGGTTGATCGGAGGATTTAGAATAGATAAGATGCGATATAATCTCGACATCCGAATTCGTTTCGGCTAGCCAGTCCTGACCAGTTAGACCTGCATCCAGCACTCCACTGGTAATATAGGAACCCATTTCCTGTGCCCTGACCAGCGAGCAACTGATTTCATCGTCATTGATGGAAGGGAAGTAGTTACGCGATCTGGGATTGATAATCCACCCTGCCTGGGAGAACAAATCGACGGTTGCTACTTCGAGGCTTCCTTTGGGTATGCCCAGTTTTAGTTTTTGCGTCATATCTGCGACTTCAAAAGCGTCTGATTATACTTGAAGAAACCGATTACAGATGCTAATTCATTACTTATGAAGCCATTATTGAATTACCGTGAAATTGATGACACCGTTGAGAAATTTCGGGTTTTCTCTGGAGATAAACGATATCCGTCACCTGCTCATCTTCTTCATTATGTTCTGGGCCATGGTTCTGCAAGACACTTTGATGATATATGCCGCTATTTTGGCCATGCTGAAAATGATGGTTTAATGGCGATTCGGGAACGCCTTGACCTGCTTGAAAAAACCGGATTGCTGATCTTGAAACGAAAGGGGGAATACCGAATATCCCCAGACTGTGTACTTGCTGAAGGCGCGGTCGCCATCGACTCAAAAGGCGAAGGATCGGTTATGACTTCACCAGAAGGTCATCAGGGGGCAATCCCGCTAACCGATCACCAGACTAGACGGGTGATCAATGGTGATCATGTTCTGTGTCTGCTGGTTTCCGGAAAGAGGAAGAACATTTTGCGGATTCATGTGCTGGGAGTGCTGAATCGCCCGATTAATTCTGTTGTGGGCGAGATCAAAATCAATAATCGCGGGCGTACTGTCGTCCGCCCGCTTAATGAAAGAATCCAGAATTATGTTGCGGTCAAGCACGAGCTTCAGAGTAATGTCAAAGAGGGTGACATCGTCAAGGTTGTTTTCACTTCAATGCCATTTGCCAAGGGAGGCCTAACCGGAAGGATTGTAGAGGTTATCGGTGAGCACGTGGATCCCAGGCTGCGAACAACAATGGCTCTCAGCAAATATGACATTCCATTTCTTTGGCCGGATGATGCAATCCATGAAAGTAGAAATATTGAATCCGACTGCCAGTTGCCCACGCCTGACTCACATCGCAAGAATCTTCGTAATATTCCGTTCATAACCATCGATGGTTCCGATGCCAGGGATTTTGATGATGCGGTATATTGTTCGAAAGAGGATTACGGGTGGCGACTGATCGTTGCGATCGCTGATGTCAGTCATTACGTGCAGACCGGAAGTGCGCTTGATCGCGAGGCCTATCAGAGAGGGACAAGCGTGTACTTTCCAGATCAAGTAGTACCGATGCTGCCCGAAGCTCTATCAAACGGAATTTGTTCACTGAATCCTGACGAGGACCGGAATTCCCTGGTTTGCGACATGCGAATTGACCACCATCATCAGGTTTCTAGATACAGGTTTTATCAGGCCGTCATCAAGTCACAGGCCCGGATGACCTATGAGGAAGTTGAAGCGTTCCTGGCCCCGGGTGGAGATGGCAATGTGATCAGGAATAAGCAGATGGCAGCCAGCATAAGAAACCTGAAATCGGTTGCCATGGGTCTTGAGTCAAATCGAATGGATAATGGCTCCATCACATTTGAATTTCCGGAGGCGCGAATTGATCTTGATGCAGATGCACAGGTAAGATCAATCAAGGTGAGGGAACGCTTACACTCACATAAAATCATTGAAGAATGCATGCTCGTTGCTAACCGCTGTGCTGCTGAATATATCCACCATCAATATGGAAATCGGGCGCTATACAGAGTTCACCCCGGCCCTTCTCCTGAGGATATTGTTACCCTGCGTCAGAGCCTGCAATCTTTTGGAGTCTTGCTTGAGGGCGGAAAACAACCGGGCCCATCAGATTTTCAGAAACTACTCGAGGGTGTAACGGGCGACAGGGGGTTGTTCGATGCAGTGCAGATTTTACTGTTGCATCGTATGGGGCGAGCGGTCTATGTCCCGGAGCTGTCGGATCACTTTGCACTTGGGTTTACTCACTATACCCATTTCACCTCACCGATCAGACGCTATAGCGATCTGGTGGTTCATCGCTTGATCAAGGCGCTCCTCAAAATTCCCGGTTATTCGAAAGCATTGCCATCGT
>JAJEAV010000004.1 GCA_022822625.1 Gammaproteobacteria bacterium
GGTTCCGGAACATGGGATCATCAGGAGATGATTATCATGCTGCAAACGAAACGGGTAACCACGCTCGAACAGGTCAGGCAGGTGGTTCAGGGCATTGTGCCGATCGAGTGTCGATCAATGGACCGTGCATCTGCCTATGCATTCATTCTCGACACGCTGGTGCGGTTCCACTACCGCAACTGCAGTCGGCCGGACAAGGGTCTGCCGAGGTCATACATGGCCAGGCTGACCGGTTTTCCAGAGCCCAGCTGACCTACATCATTGCCCTGTACAGGAAGGTGACATCACTGGATTGTGACCGGACAGATTCCGGACACCGCCTTTCCTTCGGCCATTACCAGGATTTGAAATTCATGGGATTCGGTACCTTGTGGGTGATCCATGAGAACCTGCAGATTCCACAACCGTTTGACACCTGTGGCTATCAGAACAGTCCTTCCACTTCCCCTTGTTGATTTATACAGATTCGGTTTGCTGCCGGCACTCTCGGCAACCCCGGCATCGTCATAATATCGCCACAGACCACAACCACAAAACCTGCGCCTGCTGACAGCCGAACCTCCCGAATTTCTAGGGTATGTCCCACCGGAGCGCCTTTTCTTGTCGGGTCCGTGGAAAAACTGTACTGTGTCTTTGCAATACAAACAGGCAGATTTCCATAACCGCCATTCTGAAAATCGTCAATCTGACTCCGTGTTCGAGCATCAGCAACAATACCGTCTGCATGATAAATTTTTGTTGCAACTGCTTCAATCTTGTCCCAAATCGGCATTCCATCCGGATATGTCATCGTGAAGTTGGCAGTCTCCGTATCGATTAGATCAACTACTGCCTCCGCCAAATTGGTCGTACCCTTTCCTCCTTCAGCCCAGTGATTCGCCATAATTGCCTTGACTCCATAACCTTCACAGACTTCCCTGACTGCGGATATTTCAGCATCTGTGTCTGCCTCGAAACGGTTAACGGCAACGACCAGAGGCAGACCGAAATGACGGATGTTTTCAATATGGCGAGCAAGGTTGCTGCACCCATTCCGGACTGCTTCGACATTCTCGTTAAACAGGTCGTTCCTGTCGATACCGGCATGCATCTTGAGTGCACGAATTGTTGCAACAAGGACCACGGCATCTGGAGAAATCCCGCTTTGACGACACTTTATATCGAGAAATTTCTCTGCTCCCAGATCCGCTCCGAACCCGGCTTCAGTTATCACATAATCTGCCATCTTCATGGCTGCTCGTGTCGCAATCAGGGAGTTGCACCCATGGGCAATATTTGCAAACGGTCCTCCATGAACAAATGCAGGATTGTGCTCCAGAGTCTGTACGAGGTTGGGAGCAAGTGCATCTCGAAGCAGCACTGTCATGGGTCCTGGAGCATTTACGGCACCTGCCGTTATCGGTTTTCGATCACGAGTGTAGCCGATGACAATTCTCGACAATCTCTGTTCCAGATCCTGAAGATCGTTAGCCAGACAGAAAATTGCCATGACCTCTGATGCAACCGTGATATCAAACCCGTCTTCTCTTGGAAATCCGTTCTTTACACCACCTAGTGAACTCGTAATTTCACGCAAGGCGCGATCATTCATGTCCACGACGCGTCGCCAGCTTATTCGGCGTACATCAATACCGACTTCGTTCCCCCAGTAGATATGATTGTCCATGAGTGCAGAGAGCAGACTGTGTGCTGAGGTAATCGCATGAAAATCTCCGGTGAAGTGAAGGTTTATGTCCTCCATGGGAATTACCTGCGCATACCCGCCGCCAGCAGCACCGCCCTTCATTCCAAAACAGGGCCCCAGCGAAGGCTCACGTAAACACACCATCGATTTCTTGCCGATCTGATTGAGACCATCTGTCAGACCGACTGATGTAGTGGTTTTGCCCTCCCCCGCAGGCGTGGGGGTGATCGCTGTCACCAGAATCAGTTTTCCATCCGGTTTCGAGGACAGAGACTGGATATAGTCGAGATCGACCTTTGCCTTGGTATTCCCATATGATGCCAAAGCATCATGAGGAATGTCGAGGCGGTCTGCAATTTCGGTGACTGGTTTGATTGGGGCAGCTCGTGCAATGTCAATATCGCTCATAAGTCATCGATCCGATAAGTAAAAATGTTGAAAGGGAAACCGAATAATCAAGCAGATCTTACTCTTGCGGCACAGAACTTGAATTCGGGAATCTTGCCAATGGGGTCCAACGCAGGATTCGTCAGAATGTTTGCTGCTGCTTCAGCATAACAGAACGGTACAAACACCATGTCTTCCGGAACCGCTTCATCCAGTCTTGCCACTAGTTCAATCGAACCACGGCGAGTGGATACCTGTATTCGCTCACCCGGCACTACATCCAACTTCTGAAAAGTATGGGATGAGAGAGTGGCTACAGCTTCCGGCTCAATGTTGTCGAGTACACGGGATCTTCTTGTCATGGCTCCGGTATGCCAGTGTTCGAGTTGACGTCCAGTACTCAGGATCATGGGAAAATCCTCGTCCGGCAACTCATCGGGTGAGATGATTCCAGCAGGCACGATTTTGCCTTTTCCGCTTTGAGTGGGAAATCCATCTTCAAAGACAATATCATGGCCGGGGCGGTCAGAGGCATCACAGGGATACGTCACCGAACTCTCATTTTCGACACGCTCCCAGGAAATATTGTTCAGAGATGGCATTACACCGGACATTTCCCGATAGATATCAGAAGGGCCCTGATACTCCCACCCCATACCGATTCGTTTTCCGATTTCTGTCGTAATCCACCAATCAGGACGGGCTTCGCCCGGAAGCTGCAGTGCCTGCCGCCCCCTCTGAATCTGTCGATTGGTATTGGTGACTGTGCCATCCTTCTCTGGCCAAGCTGAAGCAGGCAGTATTACATCAGCGTGAAATGCCGTTTCAGTAAGGAAGATATCCTGAACAACCAAATGCTGCAGACTCGCCAGCGCCTCACGTGCATGCCTGGCATCCGGATCGGACATTGCCGGATTCTCTCCCATGATGTACATGCCGCGAATCTGTTCTTCATGAATGGCACGCATGATCTCGACCACGGTTAGACCCTTTTCCGGATCAAGCGATGTACCCCATGCGTCTTCAAAGCGGGCTTTCGGATTCTCTTCAAATACCGGTTGATAATCGGGATACATCATGGGGATTAGCCCTGCATCAGAAGCCCCCTGAACATTATTCTGCCCTCGCAGTGGATGCAAACCGGTTCCAGGTCGACCAATCTGGCCCGTTATCAGCGACAAGGCGATCAGACAGCGTGCATTATCCGTACCGTGTACATGCTGGGAAATCCCCATTCCCCAGAATATGATGGAGGCCTTGGAGATGGCGTATTTCCTGGCCACTATCCTCAGGGTTTCAGCATCAATGCCACAAACATTCTGCATGTTTTCGGGGGAAAACTCACGGATATGTTTACTGAGACTCTCGAACCCTTCAGTATGCTGGCTGACATACTGTCTGTCATACAACCCCTCTTCGACAATGGTATGGAGAATTGCATTCAACATGGCAACATCCGTACCCGGCTTGAATTGCAGGGTATGTGCGGCATATCTTTGCAACTGGGTCTTTCTCGGGTCCATGAGGATCAGGGTTGTTCCTCTTTTTGCGACCTGCTTGAAAAACGTGGCAGCAACCGGGTGATTGCTGGTTGGGTTGGCTCCAATCAGAATAATGCAGTCTGATTCCTCTGCGGCCATGAAGGGAGCGGATACTGCACCAGACCCAATACCTTCAAGAAGCGCGGCAACGGATGAAGCATGGCACAACCGGGTACAGTGATCAACATTGTTGGTTCCGAAGCCAGCACGTATCAATTTCTGAAAGATGTAGGCCTCTTCATTACTGCATTTGGCCGAACCGAAGCCGGCCAGCGCACTGCCGCCATGCTCATCTCGTATCTGCCTGAGACCACTTGCCGCGTAGTCAAGCGCTTCTTCCCAGCTAGCTTCCCTGAAGTGACTGTGATAATTTGCGGTATCAACCGTATCATCCCCGGATTTCGTTGCTGTATCAAGCCGGATCAGCGGTTTGGTCAAACGGTGGGGATGTCTGACATAATCGAACCCGAATCGCCCTTTTACACATAGCCGATTGCGATTGGAAGGGCCGTTTCTTCCCTGTACGGCAATAATTTCATTATTGTGGGTCTGATAGGTGATCTGGCACCCCACACCACAATAAGGGCATACACTGTCGACTTCCGTGAAATCAGGAGTCTTGTCAACTCCATGTTCATCAATCCGGGTTGATTCCATCAATGCCCCGGTTGGGCAGGCTTGCACACATTCACCGCAGGCAACACAGGTACTAGACCCCATTGGATCATCGAAATCGAAAACGATTTTTGCATTGTGACCACGGCTGGCCATGCCAATCACATCATTGACCTGTACCTCTCGACATGCCCGAACACAAAGATTGCACTGAATACAGGCATCAAGAGCCACATGCATGGCGGAATGACTCAGGTCGCGCTCAATATGATCTCGTGCCGGGAATCGGCTGGAAGTCGTATCCAGGGCCTCTGCCCACTTCCACAGTCTTGAATCCCGCTCATGTGCATTTTCACGGGATGGTTGATCTGAGACCAGCAGTTCCATGACCAGTGACTGGGATTTTCTGGCACGGTCTGATTCAGACCGGACTACCATTCCTTCGGTCGGTTTTCGAAGACAGGATGCAGCCAGTGTCCTCTCGCCTTCTATTTCCACAACACAGGCCCGACAATTGCCATCCGGACGATAGTCGGGCTGGGGCAGATGGCACAAATGCGGGATCCGGATTTTCTCACGGTCTGCGACCTGCCAGATGGTTTCCCCTTCAAATGCCTCGATGTTCTTTCCGTTCAGGGTAAAGCGTATAGTCTTGCTCATTGCTCACAAATCCTCAGGAAAATACTTCAGGACGCAGTTAATGGGATTGCCAGCTGCCTGCCCAAGGCCGCATATTGAAGCATCAGTCATGACGGTACTGAGATCTTCAAGCAACTCTACGTCCCATTCGGGTTTTGCCATCAGCCTGGAGGCTTTTTCAGTTCCGCTTCGACATGGTGTGCATTGGCCGCAACTTTCATCACGAAAAAACCGCATCAGATTCAGCGCAACATCCTTCATGTTATCCTGATTGCTGAATATGACAATGGCCGCTGAACCAATAAAGCATCCGTACTCCTGAAGTGTACCGAAGTCTAATGGAACATTATCGAGTGAGGCTGGAAGAATGCCCCCTGAGGCACCCCCGGGAAGATAGGCCTTGAATTCATGACCATCCAGCATGCCTCCACAATGTTCATCAATCAGTTCCCGGATGGTGATTCCTGCTGAAACCAGTTTAACGCCTGGATTTTTCACCCGCCCAGAGACAGAGTAACTTCGCAAGCCGGAACAACCGTTGGTACCGGAATCCGAGAACCACCTGGGGCCTTTTTCAACGATATCGCGTACCCAGTGCAATGTCTCTACATTGTTTTCCAGTGTCGGACGTCCAAACAAGCCGACCTCCGCCACATAGGGGGGACGGTTGCGGGGTAATCCTCTCTTCCCTTCTATGGACTCAATCATTGCAGACTCTTCACCGCAAATGTAGGCCCCTGCCCCCCGACGAATCTCGATCTCTAGATGATCTGCAAGTCCAGCGGATTGGACTTTCAGAATCTCCTCCTTGAGCAAGGCAATGATTGCCGGATATTCGTCTCTGATATAAACATAGGACTTTTCGGTACCAACGACCCATGCTGCAATCAGCATGCCTTCGATGAAGCGATGTGGATCATGCTCAAGATAGTACCTATCCTTGAAGGTTCCCGGTTCTCCTTCATCAATGTTAACCGCCATTAACCGAGGGGCTTCATAGCCGCGAACTATGCGCCATTTACGACCTGCCGGAAATCCTGCTCCGCCCAATCCCTTTAACTGGGATGCATCAAGGTCATCAAGAATCTGTTCGTGAGAATACTTGCCATCCCGACAGGCCTTCCACAATCGATAACCTCCCGAAGCACAGTACTTATCAAAGTCAATATAGTCAGGGATTATTGGATGTATGTGCTTGCCTTGGACAGCCTCGGCGAGACTTTGTACAGTCGCATGGTCGACATGGTTATGCCCGACTTCGGCAACCGGTGCGGTTGCACAACGGCCCATACATGGAGCGCGCAGGATTCTGACACCTTCCATGGACACCTTTTCAAGATCATGAATCAGTTTTTCCGCATTTGCCAGTTGGCAGGAAATGCTGTCACAAACCCGTATTGTCAGAGGCGGTGGTGGTTGCTCGTCTTCATGCACAATGTCAAAGTGTGCATAGAACGTCGCGACTTCATAGACTTCGCTCTGTGCCAAGCGCATTTCATCTGCGAGAGCTGCCAAATTCTTGCTCGACAAATACCCATATCGATCCTGAATGAGATGCAGATACTCGATTAGAAGATCACGACTGGGAGACCCTCCAATCAGTGCTCTTATCTCAGCCCTTGCCGATGGGTCAACCTGTCTACCTTTGGTATAGGAGCGAGCTTTTCGGCCATCGGAATTCCGGAATCTGGATGCCATGACTTCAACCGTATTTGCCTGCATAAAAAATATTCCGACTGATACAGCCCGGGATCAAGAAAAAGTGTTGCGAGTATACAAAATTTATTGAGGGTAAATTGTAACCCAGTCACCCTTTTGCGACATCAATATAAACAATTTAGTCATACACCACACACCAGTACAAAATAGGGTAGAGGTTGTGACAGGGATAACTTGGGGAATGATCGACAGGATTTCTGTGGCCATTTCCTAAACACCCGGAATTGTGCGTCGGAGTGGAACTCAGGTAATGCAGGCGACAGGATATGAAAACGTTTGACTTATCTTGTATTAGGTTATTATAAAATATGATATTGATATAACCTAATACAAGATATGTGTTCATGATTGACCGTGACATTGCTCCCCGATTAACCCGGGCGGCCAAGACTTGGCCGGCGGTTACTTTGACTGGCCCACGCCAAAGCGGCAAGACCACATTATGCCGCACCTTGTTTCCAGACAAAAAATACCTGTCACTGGAAGCGTTAGACAAACAGGCTTTCGCAACAGAAGACCCTCGTGGATTTCTTGAACAAATGCCAGATGGGGGAATCATTGATGAAGTGCAAAGAGTGCCCGGATTGCTCTCTTATCTACAAGGCCACATTGATGATAGCCCGGCACCTGGACGCTGGATTCTTACCGGCTCGCAAAACTTCTCTTTACTAAAATCAATCAGCCAGTCACTTGCAGGGCGTACCGCTGTTTATGAGTTACTCCCACTTTCTCGCAGAGAAGTTTTGCGATTTGGAAACCATCCTGAAACAATAGAAGAAAGCCTCCTTATTGGCTCATATCCGCGCGTATTCAATGAAAGTCTGGAAGTCTCGGACTGGTACAGCTCCTACGCATCCACCTATCTTGAACGTGATGTTCGAATGATGAGCAACGTCAACGACCTCGGAAACTTCAGACGTTTCCTGATGTTGTGTGCGGGCCGGACCGCCCAGTTATTGAATCTTTCATCGCTTGCCGGAGATTGCGGTATTTCACAGCCAACTGCAAAAGCCTGGATCGACATTCTCGAAACCGGTTATATTGCTTTTCGGCTACCGCCCCTGCTTAGCAATCTTCGCAAGCGAATTGTAAAGATGCCCAAATTGCATTTTCTGGATACTGGCCTGATTTGCTGGTTTTTGGGCATTCATACTCCAGAGCAACTGTACACTCACCCTCTTCGTAGTTCGATTTTCGAAACATGGGTTGTTGCAGAACTTGCCAAGCAAAAGGCAAATCTTGGTGAGATCGGTAATTTCTCATACTATCGGGACCAGAACGGTGTGGAGGCAGACCTGATTATCGAGAAACCGGAACGCAAGATTGTCATCGAATGCAAGTTCTCTTCAACTCCATCGCCAAGTCTCATTCACAGTGCCTTGCGTGTTCAGACGCATCTTAACCGTGCAAACCTTCAATCTACTGCAGTTGCAATATATGCGGGGGACCAAATCCAGCACCGGGAACAGGGTGCCCTGATCCCCTGGAAAGAACTCCATACAATTGACTGGGATGATCCTTAATCTGGCTTGATCATCGTGTCTACTTCTATCTCAAGCTTATTGCAAAATAGAATGACTTGCATCTGTTTTTCGTTCGCCCGGAGAGAGCATCAATGCCAGAAATGGGACATTTCCGATGCCGTTATTGGAAATTTCCATGTAACTCGGCTTTTCCGTTTTGCTCGCTCGATGACGAACGGAAACATTACCTGGAAGAACATGTCTTTGCAGTTGCCCATGACATTGATTTCCTATCTTGAGATCGGATCTTTCCCTGCCTGTCGGGGGATTATCGTACTGATCTTGCAGGATCAATGACTGCAAAGTCACGCTTAACATCTGTACTCAAACTTTTTTGTCATGAATACAGTCCATTTCACTATGCAAATATAGTCATATTATGAAAGCAGATACCCATATAGGAAGCCGTCCGCTACCGGCCGGCATCCAGACATTTTCTACTCTTCGAAATGAGGGCTGCTATTATGTCGACAAGACTCCACTGATTCGAGAGCTGATTCATAGAGGTCGACACTACTTTCTCTCCCGTCCCCGCCGCTTCGGCAAGAGTCTGCTAGTCAGTACGCTGAAGGAGCTGTTCGAGGGAAACGAACCGCTGTTTCGGGGGCTGGACATCCACCCGCACTGGGACTGGTCGGTCAGGCATCCCGTGGTCCGCCTGAGTTTCGGAGGGAAGGTCAGCACGCCGGAGCACGTGGAAAGTACCGTGCTAAACCAGTTGTACGACATCGAGGTGGAACATGACCTGAAGTCCCTGCCCCCGGTAACCTCCGCTCCCGAAAGACTTCGAAGTATCCTGACCCGTCTACACCAGGCAACCGGCCGGCAGGTGGTGGTGCTGATTGATGAATATGACCGTCCTGTCCTGAATGTACTGGAGGATAGCGAAAAGGCCAGGGCAAACCGGGATGGGTTGTGCGACCTATATAGCATTCTGAAGGATGCGGAAGAGCATATCCGCCTTGTCTTCGTGACCGGCATCACGATATTTTCGAAGACCAGTTTTTCGTCGGGGCTCAACAATCTCACGGACATCAGTCTGTCTCCGAGGTATGCCACAATCTGTGGGTATACGGACCACGATCTGGATACCGTGTTTGCTCCTGAACTCTCTGGTCTGGACAGGGAAAAGATTCGTACATGGTACAACGGCTATCACTGGCTCGGTGATCAGAAACTCTACAATCCTTCTGATGTGCTGCAACTGTTTGCTGAACGTGAATTTGACTCTTACTGGTTTGATACTGGCGAGACGGGATATCTGTACCGACTGCTAAAAGGAAAGAACATAACCACGTTCGGACTCGAAAAGAAACGGGTTGATTCCAAGAAGATATCCCGATTCGATGCCGGCCAGATCGATATCAATGCGCTTCTATTTCAATCCGGGTACCTCACGATAACGGAAAGAACTCAAGACGATGATGGACAAATCTTCTTCACCCTGGATTACCCGAATTTCGAGGTGCAGCAGAGTCTAAACAAGGGGTTGCTTGAGTATTTTGTTCAATCTGACCTAAATGTGGCAGAACAAGGCAAGGGTCTAGTCGGCTTTCTCGGGAAGAACGACTTTCCGGCACTGAAAGAACAGATTCGTTCGTTTCTTGCAGGTATTCCTCATCAATGGCACGACAGCGGCAACCCCGGCCACCATGAGTCATGGTATGCAAGCCTGCTCTACATGTGTTTTCGTACCACGCAAGTTGACCTCAAGGTAGAGGAAAGTTCAAGCCATGGTCGTTCGGATATGGTACTGTTGCATGAAAACCAGGTGTTCGTGCTTGAATTCAAGATGGTGAAAGACGGCACAGAAACCGAAGAAGGACTCGATAGTGCTATCACACAGATTCGGGAAAAAAGGTATGCAGAAAAGTATCTGGACCGTGGTGAGCCGATTCACCTGATCGGCATGGTGTTTGGAAAAAAAGAACGAGATTTACTTGCAATACGTGCGGAACAACTCTGACATTTTTCGCGTGATATCAACCCCTAATCACTTGAGAGCTATTCAATGGCTTGACCAATTCGCGAGACATGAATCAGGTTCGTTGTTCCAGATGCCCCAAAAGGCAGGCCTGCCGTGATGACAACCGCTTGCCCATGAGAGGCAAATTCTTCAGTTACTGCAATTTTCTTTGCGGCATTAATGACCTGCAAGACATCTGCTTCCTCATTCGCCACATTAACAACCATTGGATGCACGCCCCAAATCATTGACATGTAGCGAGCAGCCCGAATTGATGGCGTTATGCTCAAAATCGGAGACATAGGCCGCTCACGAGCAACACGCAAACTGGTACTGCCGGAAGATGTATAGGTCACAGTTGCTACGGCCGAATCCAGAATTTCAGTAATTCTCTGGATACTATTACTGATTGCATCTGCCGTAGTATTCATGGGTTCCGGGTGCTGTGCCTGCATAATCACCTGATACTCTGGGTCCCTCTCAACTTCCTCAATGATGCTATTCATCATCAACACTGATTCGACCGGGTATCGACCTGCTGCAGATTCAGCTGACAGCATGACTGCATCCACCCCATCATAAATTGCCGTCGACACATCCGAAGCCTCTGCTCGTGTCGGGAGTGGATTCGATACCATGGAATCCAGCATATGGGTTGCGACCACTACCGGTTTTCCAACTTGTCTGCAGGTTCGAATGATTCTTTTCTGGGCAATGGGAACCTGCTCTGGAGCTAGTTCTACCCCCAAATCGCCCCGTGCAATCATGATTCCATCACAAATATCCAGAATTTGCTCAATCGAATCAAGGGCCGAGGGTTTTTCCAGTTTGACCATGATTCTCGCCCTTCCATCGATAGCCTGGCGCATCATATCGACATCCTGTGGTGTCTGGACAAATGACTGGGCAATCCAGTCTGCTCCCTGTTCAAGTGCGAATTCAATATCCTTGTAGTCTTTTTCGGTGATGCAGGAAATAGGGAGAACAACGTTGGGAATGTTCACCCCCTTGTTTGCCCGAATCGTGCCTCCAACGATAACCCTTGTATCTGCATACGATTCTTCGCAATGAGTTACTTCCAGTTTTACTCGGCCATCATCAATCAAGAGTTCACTGCCATTCTCCAGCGCTTCAAATATTTCAGGGTGTAGCAATGGTGCCCGGTCTTCATCACCTGGTTCGGGATTTAGGTCAAGTCGATATGACATGTCATTTTGGAGATCTACACCTTCCTGCTTAAATTCACCAAGACGAAGCTTTGGGCCCTGAATATCGGCCATGATACCAATCGGCCGTGATATGGATTCTTCATGCTTGCGGATAATTTGAATTCGTTCACGGTGACTGTCATGGCTACCATGACTGAAGTTAAGCCTGAACACATCAGCTCCGGCATATAGGAGTTTTTCAATGATGTCTGAGGTCGAACTTGCAGGACCTAATGTTGCAACGACTTTGGCTTTTCGGTTTCTACGCATGGATGGGATTAGTGATGAAGTTGATTAAATTGGATTTGCTCGGTTCGCGCAATGGGGTGTGAAGCTCGCCCGATCAGCCATGTGGTCATGCTTTAACAATCTTACCGTAGATACGTTATAACCTGTTTTCATCATTCGCTGAAATGGCCAGGAAATCACTTGGACCTCTCACTGCTTAAACATTCAACTGCCCTTTTGACACTCTCCTTTGGTTGGGCGCAATCAAAAGGCATGCAGATCAGAGAGGTTTTATCAAAAAAGTGGAGTTGCAAGGGGTCTTTGAAATGTTGGTTTTGCGGATAGACCAACATCACAGTCTCACATTTATAGCGTTTACTGTAAGCATAAATTTGATATAGGTCAGATTGTACTATTTGATTCGAGTCGACACCCTTCCCGTAAAATTTCTTCCATTTCGCATCCAGAATAAACCGAATGTTATTGTCTTTCATGAGGACTATGTCTGGTATCGTTTTATAGCCTTTAGGTTCCTTCACCATATATTCTTGCGGCTTCTGAGCCTGTACCTCATACTCCTTTTGATGTCTACGAAATGCATGGGTTACAAAGTCTTCAAAAACTTCTTCCATTGGAAATAACAAGGAGAAGTTTTTGTGTTTCCCACTGTACGCCACCAGCCCGCGATCAAACAGAAACAAGTGAACCCATTGCATGACTGGACGATAGAGAGGCATGGTGCGATCTACATGACATGCTTCAAAGTCTGATCGGATGTTGACTGATTCCGACACATCCGCAAAAGCCACATCCAGTTGATGATGAAGCAGCTGATTCTTTTCGCTTAGAATACGTTTCCCAAGTCTGTTGAGCGTACTTCGAATGAGTCTGTTTTCGGGACGATTCACACTGAATGTCTCGTGTGCAACAAAAAGCCGTGATGCATTGACAAGATTTTGACGTAGGTGCTCACGAAACAGGAGACGTCCGCGAAGATAGGGAAGATTTTCCTCGATAGGAATATAACGATGAGCAAGCCCTGAACGGATGAGTTTCTGAAGATCTGTCAGAAACAAGTGAACAAAAATGTCCAGCATTGGAAATCTGGACATCGATCGAATGCTACTCTCGTTTCTTGGAAGGTTACCGTTTAGCCTACGGTAACATCTCAACATTTTGAGAAAAACTTGTCTTGTTTTCTCGAAACTATTGTCTTCATCGGAATCTTCACCCAATTCAATCTTGGGAAGAATTTCGAGCACAAACCCGTGTCGAGAGGTAATCACCCCAACATAGCTTTCTGCCACCAAATACCCTCGGTATTGATGGAGTCCCTTATCAGTGGCATCTTGAAGAGCAGAAGCATTTTCTTGTGAAATACCATTGCCAATCTGGAGTCTTTCATGCTCACGCAGAGTTGCAGAGCGCATCAGATTTATTCCGAATCCCCGGAATTGTTGTGCTGATAGATTTTTTGATATTCAGTTGGGTCTCGCCAAGCCTCCGAGTCCTTATCCAACACAGAGTAAATTTTCACATCTTGTTCATCATAGCTATCCTCGTCTGGATTCTTGATTACCTGATCCTTTACAAATGAGTTGTTTTCAAGCACAGAGACAATCTTCTTCCAGTCGTTGAAAAAATATTCCTGAAGCAAGGGAAAGATTTTATTCTGGAAAGTTTCAGCCAAACCCTCGATTGTTTCCACCTTCAGAAGATAGGTATGGCCTATCTGACGCTCACGATCAATCAATGCGGTTATACGTTCATTGATGGTTTTCAACAATTCCGACAGTTTTATGCCTTCAATGTCAGGGAGATCTTCATAAACAGGCATCATTTCCTTGAAGGTAAATCGCCGTCGCAATGCTGCATCAAGCAACTGGGTTGAGTGGTCTGCAGTATTCATGGTACCAATCAAATAAAGATTGTTGGGAACTCCAAAGTCATCTCCTGAATAAGGAAGGGTGACTTTTGTCTCATCTTTCTCACCCTGCCGTCTTGAATCTTCGATCAACGTAATCAGTTCGCCGAAAATTTTGGGAATGTTGCCGCGATTGATTTCATCAATAATCAAGACATACGGCTTATCCGAATTTTCGCGTGCAGTTCCAGCAATATTTTTGAAAATCCCAGGCCTCAATTCATAAGTCAGTTGCCCTCCTTTTGTCACTGGTTTTATACCTTCAATGAAATCCTCATAGGCATAATTCTGATGAAACGTGATCATGGCAATCTGACCGCTTCCTGTTTTCGGGTTGTAGCGTAATTCCTTAAAAGTTTTGTCGTCTATACTACTGTCGCCTTGATATTTTTCGAGAATTTTCAGACTTAGCTCTTTTGTTTTGTATGTTTTACCCGTTCCGGGAGGGCCAAAGAGAATCTGGTTATGTTTAACAGGTTTATGCTCAGCATCGCAGTCAAAGCTGTTATTAAGGACTTTGTCTTCTATCGAAAATTTTGCTCTTTCATTAATCAACTCAAATGTTGGCGCATATTCCGAAGCCTTGCGAAACAAGTTAATATCGTGTTCGGTAGCAAGACAAAAATCTGACATTGCCGTCAAACCCGGGATGCTGGCGCTTTTCTTGTTTAGCCAAATCACATGCAATCGATGAGCCTCATTGAACTCACCCCGATAGTCATTTAGGTAAACGATTCCGATACCCAGGCCCGTATCACGACCCGACCTGACCAAGATGATATCTCCCCTTTCCGGCTCCGCAAGCGATGATCGAACATCATCACTTGGATTGCTGATGAATACATGGTTTTTAGTCTTTAATTCCTCCCACAGGTCATTTCTATCGACACCTACATCCATATTGACAAGAAAACAGTATATATTTGGTTTAATGTCCAAATAATCAGTACATAAATAGTTGAACATGTTAACTTCATAAAGATCACAGCCCGGAAATTTCTTTGTAGTGCTGTCAATATACAATTTGTACTGATTTAATCTGGTGGATTTTTGGCTAGAGTCAATGAGCGCCAAATCTTTATTCGTACCATCAAACGGCAAGAACTTGTACGGGTTAATCAGGAACAGGGTTTGGGTCAGTTTCCTGACAGCAACATTTCCAATTTCAAGCACCTGGCCAAACTGGCCAGAATCAATTTTATCGAGACCTTCTAATGCATCTTTAAACATTTTCCACAGTAATTCAGGTTTGCCCGTACCTTTCTCGTGGAACAAAATCTTTGCATTGGGAGGTGGTGTCGGAAACGTGAAGCCGTTAACTGGATCAGAAGGTAAGGTTTCAGTCAATTCGAACACGTCGTGCACGCTTAGATAAACAAATTCTTGAAAATTCTTTGAGTTTTTTTTCGCCAAAGTATAGAAAAATGAGAAAGGGTCAATATTATCGTTTCCATACTGTAACAACATTTCCTTTTTACCATCTTTTCTCCATTTCACTTCTTTGCTTTTTTCAATCAAATATTGCTCACCGTTATCGGCTATTTTCTGAGCAAGCTCCCCGAACCATGGGACCCAATCATAGATTTCTTTCATAGATATTTCTCAATTAACAAGTTGCTGATTTGGGGGCGATGAATTTCCAGACCTAAACTTCTCCGAGTATCATATGCAGTACTCGGTTCCTAGCTCGTTGAAAACAGAGACGCCATTAAAGCTCAGGACGGTAGTTCTGGATTATAACGACTAACAAGAATTGCAACATTACTCTCCACAACGTTCCTGGCGCATTCTGATCGGCCTTTTCGTCTTTCTAATTCTCGCGTCCTTGTACTCTATACAGACAGGCTCATCATCCATATCTGTCGACGAGATTCTATCAGCATTGGCAAGTTTGATTGGATTGTCTGACTCCCAACTTGGTGATCCGCAAGCGACGACAATTCTTGCAAAAATAAGGGTCCCGAGATTAATCATGGGCATTATCGTGGGTGCTGGATTAGCGATATCGGGCTGTGTCATGCAAGCCCTGTTCAGAAATCCGATGGCAGACCCGGGTCTGCTTGGCATCTCATCAGGCGCTGCATTGGGTGCCATGATAACAATTGTTCTAGGCGTCCATTTTACGCATTACATCCCTGATGGTTTGATTATGCATGTCATTCCTCTCATGGCATTCATCGGAGGACTCAGCACGCTGTTAATTATTCACCGCCTCTCACGAGTCAATTTCCGGATTGATATACCGACCATGCTATTGGCAGGCATTGCACTGAACTCAATCATTGGAGCCTTGATAGGGCTACTCAGCTACATTTCCGATGATGGGCAGTTGCGACGACTGGTCTTCTGGGGGCTGGGATCTCTTGAGGTCACGGACTGGACAAGAATTGCTGTTGCCACCATCGTAATTTTTCCAGTATCAGTCGTAATGATCCGCTATGCCAGGCACCTGAATGCCAATCTACTAGGAGAAAACGAGGCTAGACATTTAGGAATCGACATTGAAAAAATGAAGACCATTCTGGTTGTTCTGGTTTCCTTGATCGTGGGTGTCTGTGTTGCATTGAGTGGAATCATCGGGTTTGTTGGGCTATTGGTTCCCCATCTAGTACGCATGGTCACTGGTCCGGACCATCGACTTTTACTACCGGCCAGTGGAATATTTGGAGCAGTCCTGCTGGTACTTGCGGATATTCTGGCTAGAACACTAATTGCTCCGGCCCAGATCCCAATAGGAATTATCACGGCAATCCTGGGAGGACCGTTTTTTCTGTGGCTGCTGGTTCGGTATAGACGAAAACTGGCTTTGTGATATGTATCAGGCTGATCAGATTACCGTCCAACTCAATTCCAAGACCATTCTTGAGAATCTGAATGCACATTTCTATTCGGGAGAATTGTGTGCGGTGCTGGGGCCTAACGGAGCTGGCAAAACCTCATTGTTGAAAGCCTTGATCGGTGACTTGCCGATCAGTAATGGTTCCATTCATTTTGCTGACCGCCCGCTTCATGAATGGACAATTAAAGATATTGCACAAGTTCGAGGGGTATTACCACAGAACTCCAGACTCGACTTTCCATTTACCGTACGAGATGTAATTGAAATGGGACGGTTTCCGCATCAGACAACCCGTGAATATAACCATCAGATCGTCAAGGAAACTGCCGACCTGTGCGATTGC
>JAJEAV010000070.1 GCA_022822625.1 Gammaproteobacteria bacterium
TACGGGCTACCGAAGCAATCCCCGCATCCTCCCGGCTTTCGGCAATTTCATTCACGTTGTTGGTAGTATCTTTCATTTTTTCACCTCCATAGTCAGAAGTTGATGTTAGACATGGGGAGAGGAAAGAAACCCCCGGATGGGGAAAAATCTCCCCATGCCGGGTATGGGTCCATACGGACCCGGATTTAGGAAGCAGTCCCTCCTAGGAGGGACTGCGAAGTTGGAATGAAATCTGAAGTTGAAAAACTACGGACTGCATCAAAGGCCAAGATTGCCCTTGATGAGGTCCTGCAACAGACCGGGTGCAACCAGAATCAGAATCGCAAGGATTCCGAATCCGATATTGATCCGCCAAACCAGTGGCCGAGTTATCTCTTTCGTATTCTTGTCAAGAAACTTAAGAAAGGCCTCGATTTCCTCTGGCGAGTAGTTTTTCTTCATGATTTCATAAGCACGGATTGTGCTGTTCTTGATATTGTCTGTCATCTTGTTTCCTCAATGTCAATGGTTAAAAAACCGCGAGGAGATGACGAACCCCGACACGGGGATATCTCCCCATGCGGGTGTAGGGCAATTTGCCCTGAAGTTAGATATAGCACCCGGTCTTCCCTGGGGAAGACTGCCGCCGGCTGCCGGTACTGCGGTCGCTTCTAACAGAAGCGATTTCAATTGGACGACTCTTTATGACAGTGTGACTGCCACTATTGAAACGAACCTTATCACAGGCGAATCAGGAATTGCAACAGTTTTTTAAACTTTTTCTGCAAGGCCCTGGTTTGCTACGGCTGGGGGTCCTGAGCTTGTAGCCGCAAGGCATGGCAACTCTCAATGCATTGCGGTCGTATCAACCGGTGACAATCAGCCAGCCCAGAACCGTAGTGATCATGACTGCGACTCCGAACATGGTTGCGGTCAGCCGGTTGTCCTGCTTCTGGGTCTCGGTATGGTGCCTGGCAAGGATCCGGGCCCCTCCGGAGAGGGGCCACGGGTTGAATGAAATCACCTCCGGATGGTTTCGATCAGAAAGTCCCGGACATTCCCGATCGCGTACTGGTCCAGCGGCAGTCCCGCGCAGTACAAATCCAGACACTCGCAGAGCGAGCGGTCTTCCAGTCCGCTTTTCCGCCGCCAGTGGTCGAAGACGTCCTGATGATTCTGATACGTCATCCAGAGGGCGGACGACAGTAGCAATACCACGAATATCACGAAAATACTGGAATCATCAAGAACACCCGGAAACAAGAGAGGAGTTTCCAATACTGGAACACCGTCTCCCATCCAATGGATGGCCTTGGTTACTGACCAGACTGTTACGAATATCCCGGTACAGGTTGTTGCAGCGCAGAAGGTAACGAATCCGATAAAGGCCGCCCACAATGCAACTCTACCGTGCATATGGCCCAACCCCCCATGAATGCGATCAATCAAGCCGCCACTGTTCCCAATCATCATGCGAAATCCCCACATGCCTGGAAATAATGGTTGAGAATACTCATTACCAACGGGCTTTTGAAGGTTATCTGCAACCTGTTGCAGTGCGGCCTCAAGTTTTCCCACCATGGTCACAGCCAGGAATGGCCCCGCGGCCGTCCCGACAACCCCGATCAGCGGTATCGGTTCCCTGTTCCACCCGACCAGGACGAACGATGCCTGAAGCAGGAGCAGGACAGACGCACATGCCCCGAGCTTGCAGAATCCATCGAGAAGGAACAGTGCCTTCCTGATTCCGTCAATGTTCTCCATCACTCCTGTGTGTAGGGGGTCTGTTCTCCCTGATGAATTTCCTTATCCTGGCTGCAGCTTCTTCTCCTGCTGTCTTGCCAGTGGGTTTCCTTCGTTTCCGGTTCTCGATGAATTTGTCCGCATACTTCAATTCCTTTTTGTCTTCGCCTGGGTCGAACATTATCTTTTGATCTCCGGTACTGCTGTTTCAGCCATGATTACCCTCCCAACTGTGCCGTATGCCGGCATCTGGGATAGGTCGAACATCCCAGGAATTCTCCCTTCCTGCCCTTGCGGACCACCATGGCACTGCCGCATACGACACAGGTCCTGCCGGTTGCCGTTGCCGGCTTCCTGTCGGCCTTCTCCCCGCTCTTCCGGATGTAGCGGCAGTCCGGGTATCCGCTGCACCCGACAAACACCCCGAACTTTCCACGCCGCGACATGAGCGGCTTGCCGCACTGCGGGCATTCTCCGAGCTTCGGGTTCGATTGTGCCACCCGGGCGCCACCCGGCGTATTCGGTTGCGCCCTGCCGGAAGGCATTCGGTTTCTGGCATCCTCGACCCACTCGGTCACCAGTTCCTGCTGTCGGGCCATGAATTGCGCCAGACTCGTCTTCCCCTCCGCCACTTCCGAGAGCATCCTCTCCATTACCGCAGTGGTCGACGGATCCTTCAGCTCTTTCGGAATCGCTGCGATCAGCTCTCGCCCCCTGGGGGTCGAGTGCAGCGACTTCCTGCGGACCTCGATGAACCCGCGGCTCTTGAGTGTCTGGATGATTTCGGCCCGCGTCGCTTCCGTGCCGATCCCGTCATGCTCGCGCAGAATCGCCCGCATGCCGGGATCCTCGACCTCCGCCGCCACCCGCGTCATGGCACGGATCAGCGTGCCTTCGGTGTAGCGGGCAGGCGGCTTGGTCTGCCGATCCGTGACCTTCGTACTGTCGATTGCGACAGCCTCTCCCTTCTCCAGGTGCGGGACCGGCGGGTCCTCCCGTTCCGGCTTTTCGCCCTCGATCGCCTTCCAGCCGGCGATCAGCGTCTTCTTCCCGGTTGCCTCGAGCTTCACGCCATCGGCATCCAGCTCGAGTTTTACGGACTCATATTCGTGATCCGGGAGAAACTGCATCAGGTATCGTTCCGCAACCACCCGGTGGACATTCCGCTCGGCCTCGTCCAGTTTCCCGGCATCGACGACCTGCAGGGTCGGTATGATGCCGTGGTGTGCAGTTACTCTTGCATCATTCCATGCCCGTGATTTCTGCGCCAGGTCGATACCCTCGAAGAGATGTCCGCATCCGCTTGCGCCAAGGGACTTCTGCAGGGCGACGATCACGTCGCCCGCTTCCGCGAACTGGTCTTCGGGCAGGTAGCCCGAATCCGATCGCGGGTAGGAGATTGCCTTGTGTTTTTCATACAGCGACTGGGCGATCTCGAGAACCTGTTTTGCGCCATATCCCCATCGCCTGTTGCCGAGCTGCTGCAGGTCCGACAGCGCAAACGGCAACGGTGCCTTCATCTGCTTCCGCCGGCATTCCGATCCGGTCACGGTTGCGTCCGTAGCAGCCTTCAGCTGGCCGGCAATGCGTTCCGCCTCCTGCCTCGATACGCATCTTCCCTCACTGTCACAGCACGATTCCTGTTGCGCCATACCGGGTTTCCACGATGCCTCGAAGGCACCGTGGCGATCGTGTCGGCACAGTGCCTCCACGGTGAAGTAGTCGGATGCCGTGAAGTTCTCGATTCTGAGATCCCGCTGGACCACCAGGTTCAGGGTAGGGGTCTGCACCCGGCCAACCGATGTCAGTCCATCCTCGCCCCGGGCCCGTCCGACCAGTGTCCACGCCCGGGTCAGATTCATGCCCACCAGCCAGTCGGCCCGGGATCGGCCTAGCCCGGCCTGGTAGAGAGCAACGGTCTCACCTCCATCGCGGACTGCATCCAGACCCTTGCGAATGGATGCATGGTCGAGCGCGTTCAGCAACAGCCTTCGCACCGGCCCTCGGTAGTGCAGTTCGTCAAGGACTTCGCGCCCGATCACCTCACCCTCGCGATCCGGGTCAGTGGCTACGATCACTTCTTCTGCCTGCCCGAGCAGCGTCCGGATTGCGTTGATCTGCTTGCGCACCCGGTCCCTGGGTTTCAGTCTCCAGACCTCGGGGATGATCGGCAGATGATCCAGGTTCCAGCGCTTGTAGTCCGGGTTGTATTCCTCCGGTTCGGCCTGTGCGTAGAGGTGTCCTACGCACCAGGTGAATGCGGTATTGCCGACCTGCAGGAACCCCGCTTTCACCTCCGGTTTCCCGATCGCATTTGCGATATCCCGTGCCTGGGCCGGTTTTTCGCACAGAAAGACCCTCATTGCTGAACTCCTGCTCCTATAAAATAAATATTGTTTATGAATAATCGAGTTTTTATTCGATTATTTGCTATTTTCCTGTCCTTTTGGCGCTTTTATCATAAATATAATTTATGATTAACTGGCGCATGCATCGACGCCTCCCGGTCCGGTGGTCCAGCGTGGACCACCGGTTCTGGCGCATCCTCTCTACGGTCTCCAGCGCTCCAAGATGGTTCACCGAGGCCCAATCCAGCGATCTCCTTTTCGAGACTGACCAGAGTGCTGTCCCTGTCGTCACTCGAATTACGGTTCAGGACCTTTTCCGAGAATCTGTATATGAAGTCCCACAGCGCACTCTGGTAAACCCGGTCCGCCACTGCAAGCTCTTCGCGCGCTTCCACCAGTTGGGAGACATCGCGCCGCTTCATTTTCTCGACCTCGATCCGTGCGTCCAGACCCTGCTGTGTGTAGAAGTGTCGGATGCCATCCATCTCGACACGGATCAGCAGTCCGATTCCGGTCTCGTGATAAATCGAATTGTTCAATTCCTTCATGAAATTCCTCCACTGGATGACAAAATGCCCGTCGATAAAACAGTTGCCTCGAAAAACCCGGGTGGCCCACCGTGGGCCACCCCGAACGACATGCCCCAGACAGGCGGAAAATCGCCTGCGCCAGCGCTGGCACAGGCGGAGCAACCGCAATTATGCGGCTTCTCCGCTACCCGTATCATCTTCCGGAATATCGTCACCGCCGCCTTTCTTCCTGTAGGCAATGCTCTCGATGGAATCCGGGTTGATCGCAACCTGGCTGGCCACGAATATCATGCGGCTTCGCTGCTCGCCTGACTCCCTGTCTGTCCAGGTACTGTTGTCATAGCGCCCAGTCATCAGGATCCGTGCTCCCTTGTTGACGATGCCCCTGAGCGACCGGGTCCGCACGCCCCACATTTCGACATTGATCCAGAAATCCCTGTCGTGGTTGTAGTGTGCCGAACCATCCTCGTTTTCGCCATCGCGATACGAGCGGTCGATGTTGACCCGCATCCGCGCCAGATCGCGCGCCGGCTCATCCCCGCGGTCGATCGATTGAAATTCAATTTCGTGTACATATCCTCTTTCCACTGTAATCATGATAATTCTCCAGTATTCCGGTTAAAAACCAGCTTCACGCCAGATGGCCTTCAGGGCCTTCTCTTCAGCATGCAGCTGTCGTAATGACCTCCGCTCGGCAAACAGCGCGCGGTACTGATGATTCAGAATCCGCCGCTCCCGGTCGAGCTCCAGCAAGGTCGTTTTCTTGTGGTCTGCCACTTCCGTGATCCATCGCGCCTGCGCGGCCTCGAGTCCCGAACCATCCGGCCCGGTCCTCCAGGGACCAGCATCCGGAGGTTCCTTCTCCATCAGGCTGGAACGGGTCGTGATCTTGCCGTCCAGCCCCTGTACCGTATAGCGCACCGACATCATCCCGTTGTAGACATGCGATCTCGCCCGGCACATCATTCCGTAGCCCCCCGCCAATCCGTCAGGCTCGGCACCAGCCCGCAACAGTTCATTGATCTGTACTACCAGATGCTTCATGTCGTTTCGTACCCTGGCGAGGTCGGAGTCGATTTCCTTCAACCGCCCCACACGCTCCCCGTGTTTTCGTAAATCCAATTCAGATCTCCATCTTCCCGATTATTCGGACTGGTCCACCGTGGGCCACCCCGAATGTAAAACATGACCCCCGATTCCCATGATTCCCCCCTTACCCTTAAAGGGCCCTTTAGATGTTTTACACGACAACCGTGTTTTACACATTCAATTCTGCTTCGGCTGCTCCAGCACTGGAGCAGCCTGCATCGGCACCTGTCGCAGCGTAGGTGCCGATTTGGGTCTCGGATACTCCGCAAAGTAGTCACACATCTCTTCCGGTCCTCCAAACATCCTCATGTCGACAAAGTTCTTTTCGGACAGTTTTCGGATGGCCTCGACCGCCGCACTGTTCCGTTCCTTCAGGTCCTGCCTGCGGCAGTTGGTCACGATCCAGTTGTGCCCAAGACCCAACATGCCCCGAAGCATCTTCCACACCTCGTCGATTTCCTTCTTCCCAGCGTCCCTGTCGATGATTCCCTGATGCGCCAGGGCCATGATCAACACCGCAAGCCTGTCGAACTGCACGATCACGTACAGCGCCCGGCTTGCATGATGGCCGAACCGGAACTGGAATTTCTTCGGTTGCGCCGAAACCGTCTCGGAGAGAAGATAGGCTCGCCCGGTCCGACCATCGGTACCGCGCACCTCATTGGCCAGAGCCTCGTCAAGTACCGCATGGTATCGTTCCCCCACTTCCCGGACCTGCTCGATAATCTCCTCGACCCGGTTTTCGACCTGGATCAAGAAGTAGTCCGCGAACGGATCGTTCATTCCGGACATCGAGTAGGCACTGTTGGCTTTTTTGGCAAAGCTCATCAGTCCGGTTATCGCCACACCCCCTGGTCCCCGCCGTCCATTGATCAGCATCAGGGCCTGGTTGCTGTGTATTTCCGCATCGATGGTGCCCTGCAGTCTGCCGAGAGCCGGTTCCCCTGATTCTGGCGAAGTCTCGTTCTGCTGGACGGCCGATGGCACCGGCTTCTTTTCAGTGGCGTAATTGCCCCATCCAGCCAGCCTGTCATTGGTATTCATTGCCTGTTCTGCCATTGCTCATTGTGTCAATTGTCGTAAGTCTCGATTGATTTTTCCGCCCGTCTGGGGCTTGTCGTTGGGTTCTCGTGCCGGGGGGCCCCGCGCGGGGCCACCCCAATTTCCGCCCGTCTGGGGCACTCTACATGCGCGCCCGCGCGCGTCTCCGGTATGTTTCAGTAGTAGTATGTAGTAGTAGTTATAATGAAAAACTACTACTACAGTACTACTACATAGTAGGGTCAGTACGATAATCGTACTCAAGGGGGTCAGTACGATAATCGTACTCACCTCCGCCCCATGTCCCGGTTCAGGATTAACTTGCCCCATGGGTCGCCTCCCGCAATTCGCGCACTTCATTTTCAAGTCGCCTCTTTTGATCCAGCAGACTTTCGTCTGTCCTGCCATAATCGATTAGGCGGTTGAGACCGTCCAGTTCTAATCCAAGGTCACGCAGTTTCTTTCTGTGTTCGGACCAACGCTCCCTTTCCTGCCGAACCTTTCTCTCCTCCAGAAGGACCGGCAGTCGTTCTCCCTTGCCGGTCAACCGGATTTCTCCCTGTCTGTGCTCGTTCACCAGCCACGACAGATAGCCGACCGGATTCTTGACCGCCCTGCTGGAACCCTTGCCCTCGATGAATCGGACCGCCAGTTCATCGAGATACGGTTGCCGGTATTCGGGTTCCACCTGCCTGATCTTGATTTCCATCAATTTCGCATTTGCGGGTGATAGCCCCAGGATTTCCGGGTAAAGATTCAGTCCCTGGTCATCTCCGGGAATATGGGAGTAGTCTTTTTCGTCTCCGGCTTCCTCGATGACGTTCACCGGTGATCGCTGATAGCTGTTCCAGGATCGTTCTATTGCATTGGCTGGCAACACCAAAGTCGTGATCCGGTCAATATCGTTTTCAGATTCGGCCATGGACATCATTGCACCATCCAGCATCCGTCGTGCAAGATTGCGTATGCTCTTGTTCGGCGAAGCCACGGCCTCCGCAATGTGGTTTGCGTATTCCGGATCGAGATCCATGGCCTGCCCGTAGGTCAGGGGCATGTTGTGTAACAGATAGACATTCGGAGTCTTGACCGCCCCGGTCGATTGTGGCGGCAGTAGCGTGATCCAGCGCGTCACCCTGAGTGCGTGCAGTGCGGCCGCGACCGTGCCACGGCTTCCGATGCCCAGACTCTTTCGAATGGTCTCGTAGTCGGACATCGTTCCCGCCCTGGCCGGGGTGTCCGACAACTGCCGGAAATAGCACCAGAGCACCCGCGCCCAGGGGGGCAGGTCACTGTCCTGGATCAGCGCCCGGGGTATGGGATCGGTCGGCTGCCCGAGAAACAGCACCGCATCGCTGTTCCTGTCTCGTGCAAACTCGCGTGCATCCGTGAGAACGCGTTCAAGAGAGGATGTCGGTGTCATCGTCCCCCTCCCAGTCGGAGAGTTGCCCATTCATGAAGGCTCATGTATGGCAGATCCAGCGTCCGGTGCGCTTCCAGGCACCATTCCGCCATCAGTAATGCGCGACTTGGCTGCACGTGATTCTTCATCGGCATTGTTTCACAATAGTCGAGTACCTGACTCTCTTCATTTTCTGACAGTTGTCGCGGTCGCCCGGGGTTGCTGATACCCGCCTCCCTGCGCAACCGGGTCAGGATCCGGGGCGAGACACCATAAATCTGGCGCAGTAGCTGGTTGCTCGCCCCGGCCTGGACAAGATCCTTTATCAGGGAGTCCCGGCGGGCTTGACCGATCGACCGCAAAAGGCCGGGCACATCGACTGTCACCAGTGACTCCGCCTGTGTCACGACCTGCTCGACTTCCAGCGGGGTAAGATTCATCAGGCCACATCGTTCCTGATCAGACAGGTTATTGGCATACCCGTTTCCAGCACTCTCGATCAGGTTTCGAATCACCATCCTGATCACATCCCTATTGACCTTCATCGGGAGTCGTCCTGTGCCTGTTGATGGCACGGTAGGCATTCAGGAGATTGGTGATGAGGACATATTGCGAATCCGGCACGTCACACAGATACTTGACATGATCGTGATAGCGGCGAACCTGATTCTCGATGACTCGCAGTGCCTGACAGTAGACCGCCTCGTTTCTCTGTTTTCTTCCCGGCATCTGCTCGAGTTCGGCCAGGCTGATTCCTCCCCGTCCCTGTTCGACCTGCCGGTACATCGTCGCAAACTGCGAGGTTCCGAATTCCGGATCCGGATACACGAGTTCAGGATCTTCCACCAGGGGCTGTGAAATGGCTGACAGTTCGAACAGCCACCACCAGGTCGAGGCTGCTGACCTGTCCAGATTCTCGACGGGCAGGTCAACCCAGTATCCATATCCCATGGGTTGATCGAACTTCTGCACGAGTGGCTCAAGTCCATATACTTCTGCCAGTCTTTTCGCCTGGTCGTGTGCGTTGTCAAGCAGTTTCACGTACCTCTGCCAGCGCTCTCCGGCTGGCTGCTGCTCTCTGGCTGGCTGCTGCTCTCCGGAGGGTGAATGATCTGGCTCACCGGGATCCTGTTCGGGCAGATACTCCCTGTCCGGCGTGGGAGCAGGCGGTGGGAACGATGTACTGTCTTCGTCCTCGCCTGCGTGATCCTGCACGGGATCATGGACTTCGGTATCGATATATACATGCCTCGGGCCAGGAGATTCAGGTCGATACCGCGTTACGGGTGTCACGCTCTGGCTTTTCAGTGACACGGTAAATCCAGGGTTCTGCTGGTATCTTGACCATAACCTCGTTAATAATGCCGTTATCTCGTCGGCACGCATTTCCGGCGCATACTGTTCCATGCTGGGGGCCAGGAGTGAAAACAGGGTGCTGGCCACGGCATCGTGATCAATGCCTTCTTCACTGTCGTGCTCCGAGAGCGTGACGTGGAACAGGGATTCCATGCGTTCGCTGATCTCCGGATCGCTCCTGCTTGCACTGGCGATAAAGGCTTCAAGCGTATTGCGAAAGTCACTGAGCCGATCGATTGGACGTGCTCCCATCCCGGCATCCAGGGCTCGGGGCATGTGGTCATGCAGATTTACGGCAAACCGATATCGCTGGAAAGTTGTCCGACCGAGCCTCGGATATCCCATGCCGGACAGCTGTTCGATGAACTGGCGCTGTGACAGCTTGCCTCCAGCGTCTTCTGACAGTTGATCGAACAGGTCACAGATCGCGCGGGCACGATCGATGAAGATGTATTCGCCCCGGTTGTCGTTCTCCGACAGGTGATCGATCATCAGCACGATGTCGTTCTGGTACGGGGTGAACTTGCAGTTGATCCAGTAGAATTTCTCGTCTCTGTATTTGGCGTACAGTTCCTTGAGAATGCGCAGGCGGGTATTGCCGCCCGCAGCAGGAAAGTATTGATCTTCTCCCGGGCGCCGTGTGACGACCAGCAATACTCTGGCGGCGCCAGTCTTGAACAGGCTGGCCTTCAGTAGCTCGTATTCGGCATTCGGTGCCCGGCGGGGATTGCGGTCGAATTCATGAATCTGATCCAGATTCAGTCTGATAATGCTGTCCGTAATCGGATCGCCGGCGGAGGAAGGCTCCGTATCCACCTCGGACTCGATGTCGAAGTGGTCTGTTTCCAGCAGCTCCGATACCTGTTTTACGTTGGGGTGGTTCATCGTCTTCCTCCAGCATTCGTTTCCAACAGTTCCTGCACAAGACTGGACATCACTTCGGCTGCGCAGGGGGTTTTCCCGTGTGTAACCTGGTCAATGCGATGGGCTGGCATCCGAAGGGAGGCAGCCCGCTTGTAGGCCACTGTTGCGGGCACCCGCGTCCGGAGCAGGTCGACTTGCGGACTGTTGTCAAGCAGGGCGGTCAACGCTTCGACAAACGTGCGGGCATCGGTCGTGCGGTCGATGCCATAGAGCAGTGCATACATGGGGCCGACAGTCAGCCCGATGCGGGGTGCCATGTTCCGGGCTTCGGCAACCACCCGCACTGACCCGCGCTTGAACTCGCTGGAGCTCACCTTGTCGGGCCGGATCGGGCTGACCACGATGTCACCCGCATAGATCGCCGACTCCTGTAGCGGTCCTACCGCACCCTGGGTGTCAATCAGTATGTGGTCGTACCGGTCCCGCAGGGTGCCGAGGGTATAGTCGAGACGCTGACGTCCGTCCGGCGTATGCAGGATGAAGTTCTGCAGGGTGCCTTTCGGGTCATCCGAAAAGACCAGGTCGAGACCGTCAATGGAGGTTTTCGAAACCACGTCGGCGGTTTCGGCCTCCATGATCAGATGCCGAAGCCCGTGCTTCGCCTGATAGTTCAGTGGATAGTAGGAGGACAGGGTAGGCTGGATATCGGCATCGACAACAAGTACCTTGCTGCCGCGGTCTGCCAGGAATCCCGCCAGATTGGCGACGAGGGTCGTCTTGCCGACGCCCCCCTTGGAATTGGACACGCTGATTATCATCTTTCTTGCTCATCAGTTGAAGTTCTGCTTCACTGATGTTTACGCAAGGATGTCGGTCTTCGTGCTACAATATTCCCGAATCAGGTGGCTGTACGAAAATGCCCAAATGCTGGTGAAATGCTGGTGGGCCCGGCAGGACTTGAACCTGCGACCAATGGATTATGAGTCCACTGCTCTAACCAACTGAGCTACAGGCCCGCAAACTACTGATCAAATGCAATATACATTAGAAAAAGCATACTGGATCGATCGGAATCAGTACGGCTTTGTTTGTAAACGAATGTCAAATACTGTCCAGAAAACTCTTCAGTTGCTCAGATCGACTGGGATGACGGAGTTTCCTCAATGCCTTCGCCTCAATCTGACGGATTCGTTCCCGTGTTACATCAAACTGCTTGCCGACTTCTTCTAGTGTGTGGTCTGTATTCATACCAATTCCAAAGCGCATTTGCAAAACCTTAGCCTCTCGCTCAGTAAGCTGATCAAGGATTCCATCCGTGGTTTCTTTCAGTCCGGATGAGCTTGCATTGTCGAACGGTGCATGGGCCTTTTGATCTTCAATGAAATCGCCAAGATGCGAATCTTCATCGTCTCCCATGGGTTGCTCCATTGAAATCGGCTCTTTTGCAATCTTCAGTACTTTGCGTACCTTGTCTACGGTAAGCTCCATACGATCAGCGAGTTCTTCGGGAAGAGGTTCGCGTCCCTTTTCCTGCAAAATCTGACGCGAAACCCGGTTCAGTTTGTTGATTGTTTCAATCATGTGCACCGGTATACGTATGGTTCTGGCCTGATCTGCAATAGAACGCGTGATTGCCTGACGAATCCACCAGGTAGCATAAGTTGAAAACTTGTAACCCCGACGATATTCAAACTTGTCAACTGCCTTCATTAAACCAATATTACCTTCCTGAATAAGATCAAGAAACTGCAAACCGCGGTTGGTATACTTTTTCGCAATCGAAATAACCAGGCGCAGGTTGGCTTCGACCATTTCCTTTTTCGCTCTACGTGCCTTTACCTCACCGAGCGAGAAATCGTCAAACAATTTCCGTAGTTCCGGCAGATCAAGTCCAGCTGTGTTTTCAACTTTCAGGATCCGGTAAATCAATTCATGAATTTTTTCACGATAACGGACGAGTCGCGGGTATTCCTTGCCATATTCCTCGATAAATCCATCGAACCATTCAAGGTCTGTTTCCCGATCCTTGAATTTTTCAAGAAACAGCGCACTTGGCACATTCCCATAATTAACGCAATACTTCTTTATGCCGCGTTCGCAGGTTTTTAGTTCTTTCATGCAATCCTTAAGCGCTCTCGCCATCGCGTCCAGTCTTGCCGGTACAAAACGGATTAGAATCAGCTCGTCGCCCAGTCGTTTACGGATATTGAATACCCGCTTGCTAGATAATCCGTGCTTTTCGATCGCATCTTCCATGGCTTTCAGAGAGCGCTTGATTTTATTGAAACGCCTTTTCGCTTCCTGAGGGTCAGGGCCGGTTGCCATTTCCTGTTCAGAGGCATTTTGCCCTGGCTCTCCGGGGGTTGCCACAGTTTCATCCTTGTACGACTCCCAGTCGTGGAAACCAACCACCAAATCAGTTAATTTCATTTCCTTTTTCTGGATATCATTGATATATCCCACCAACTTGCGAAGTACGACCGGCGTAATGGCCATGGAGGCGATACTAATCCGGTTGCCTGCTTCAATACGTTTTGCAAGTTCAATTTCCTTCTCCCGATCAAGCAGTTCCACCACGCCCATTTCCCGCATGTACATGCGGACTGGATCAGTGGTGCGTCCAAATTCGCTTTCAACTGCAGTTTTGAGAGCGGCACTGACCTCTTCCATAACCTCCTGATCTTCGGTGTTGTCTCGCTTGAGTGTCAGGGTTTCCGAGGTATCGGGTGCCTTATCTACCAGTTCAATATGCATGTCCTTGATCATGTTGACAACGACTTCAAATTGGTCGGTATCATGCATATTTTCAGGAAGGTGGTCCTGGATTTCGGTGTAGGTCAGGAAACCCTGTGAACGGCCCTTGAGAACCAGTTTCTGAAGCTTTGATTGAGTTTTAGGCTTGATCTCATCAGCCTGCTTTTCTTCAGCATCACCGGAATCGATATTCTCTACTTCCAGGTCTTGCGAGCCTTCAACACTCTCTTCGTCAATCTCGTCCAGCTCGATTTCTTCTGGCCCGGTTTCGATATCGGATTTTTTGGCTGTTTGTTGATTGCTCATCTTGAAGTACTCAATTGAAAGTTAGAGTGAGTCGTTACAGTGCTATCGACCCAAAATAAACAAAGGCGCAAGTTGTATCGCATCTTGGCCAAAACCTGATGATGCAATCTGTCAAACCTAACGCTGGTAAAACTATATTGCTATCTGGCTATATTGTGTCATCAAGGGCAAATTTCAATTGCCCAGTTGAACGGAAAAACCAATCAACCCGAAAAAACTGCCACGATAGAGCTTGAAAGACCCAGAAAATCCGCTATTGTCCATTCTTCGGATTGTACTTACTGGCGAACCCGCTCTTTCTGAAGGGATAATAATTCCTCTTTTTCATGCTGCTCAAGGGTGCGTTGGCAGGATTTCTCGATTAGTTGATCGTGCCGTTGCTTCCTCAATTGCGCAAGCAACTTTTGGATAATTTCTCCAAAATGTTCGATCAGTACATCATCTTGAACATGATGATCGCGAGATGCCAGATATTCCAGACGTGAATGATACGGCCTATCACGAAAACCCTCCAGCAACCGGGCAGTGGTCATGTTCGGGTTTTCACGGCATGTATATAGCAAGTCCACGAAGACATCAAGCCCATTTACCAGCAATTCATCAAGAGCGCTGAAATTAGACACCTGACTGGCGAGCTTCGGGGATTGAAGCAGTAAGCTGATGGCTTGTGCAACCAGAGGAAGCTGTCCACCAAGGTTTCTCTCAAGGCGTTGTTTCGTGTCGGTAGTCGGGTTCTGGGAGGTCGACGATTGATCTGTCTCATCAGGTTTAACAGTTATCCCACAATACGTCGATAGACGGTCGAACATTATGGATCTCAGCGTGGTTCCAGGAATATTCATGAGTAGCGGCTTGACCATACTGGCCAGCTTTGCACGACCATCCATCCTTTGAAGGTCAACATTTGCCATTAGATTCTCAAACAGAAGGTCGGTCAGAGGTAGTGCCGAGTCAATCTTCTTCAAAAAGTCCTCGGCACCGACAGACCTGACCGTCGTGTCAGGGTCCTCACCTTCATCCAGAAATAGAAAGCTCGCTTGTCGGCCGTCTCTCAGTTCAGGAAGAGTGGTCATGAGCGCCTTCCATGCCGCATTTCTTCCAGCTTGGTCCCCATCAAAACAAAACACGATATCAGGTGCAAGCCTGAACAGGCGCTGTACATGATAGGGAGTGGTTGCAGTACCGAGTGCTGCCACCACATTCTCGATACCGAACTGGACCAGAGAGACCACATCCATATACCCTTCCACCACGATACTGCGATTCTGTTTGCCGATTGCACGCCTTGCGCGATGCAAGCCATAGAGTTCTCGACCCTTGTGGAAGAGTGGGGTTTCGGGAGAATTGAGGTATTTGGGACCTTTGTCTGTTAAATCTCGGGCACCGAAACCGACAATACGCCCACGACTATCTTCAATCGGAAACATAATTCGCCCCCGGAATCGATCATAGTGTCTGCCCGGCCCCTTTCCATCCTGTTTGTGATTGATGAGACCGGCTGTAACCAGTGATGCCAGATTGGAGGGGGTTGTTCCCAATTCATTGCACAAGCCATTCCAGCTGTCCGGAGCATAACCTATCCCGAACTCGGAAATTATCTTGACAGTGAGTCCACGCGACCCAAGATAGCCGGTCGCTGTCTTGCGGTCCGGATTAACCCTGAGCTGTTCCTGGAACCATAGACTTGCCTTGTTTACAATTTCCAGTAGTCGATTGGCATGGTCATGTGATGTCGTAAATTCGCTGGTTGTAATCGAATGCGGTATTTCGAGTCCAGCCCTACTGGCCAGATCTTCGATGGCTTCGATGAAACCCAGGTTTTGGTATTTCATCACAAAATCAATGGCTGAACCGCTTTCACCACAACCAAAGCAGTAAAAAAACTGTTTCTGGGGACTTACTGTAAAAGACGGGGTTTTTTCGTCATGAAAAGGACAACAAGCCATGTATTCCCGACCTTTTTTCTGCAAGGGAACCATGCTGTCGATGACATCGACAATGTCGGTCCTCTGCATCAGTTCATCAATAAACTCCCTAGGGATAAGTCTGGCCATGTGGTTTGAGTCTAGGAATGCGGAATGGGAATATTAATATACAGGCGAGAGAGTATCAATCAAGAAAATACAGAGCGGGCTTCCACACATGAGAAAATTGTCATAAAAAAAACTACAATCGTCCTATCCAAATTTTGCCAGGAAAATGTCTCAAGAATACAACTCTGATAATGTCGAAGCTCAGGTCCAGAAATACTGGGAAGATGAACAATGCTTTGTAGTCACTGAAGATTCCGACAAGGAAAAATACTATTGCCTGTCCATGTTGCCCTATCCTTCCGGGCAGTTGCACATGGGGCATGTTCGAAACTATACGATCGGCGATACGATCAGTCGTTATCAGCGCATGCTGGGTAAGAACGTACTGCAACCCATGGGCTGGGACGCGTTCGGGCTCCCCGCTGAAAATGCGGCCATAGCCAACAAGGAGCCTCCGGCAAAATGGACCTATGCCAATATTGCCTACATGAAGCAACAACTGAAGCGGATGGGGTTTGCCTACGACTGGAGTCGTGAATTTGCAACCTGTACTCCGGAGTATTACCGATGGGAGCAGTGGTTTTTTACCAGATTGATCGACAAGGGACTCGCCTATAAGAAAATGGGCACAGTTAACTGGGACCCGGTGGAGAACACTGTGCTCGCCAATGAGCAGGTAGAGAACGGTCGTGGCTGGCGCTCCGGCGCATTGATTGAACGCCGTGAAATGCCACAGTGGTTTATCCGGATTACGGACTATGCTGAAGAATTGCTGGAAGAAATTGACAATCTTGAAGGCTGGCCGAATGCGGTTCGTACCATGCAGCGAAACTGGATTGGTCGTTCAGAAGGCATTGAATTCAGTTTCGAAATACCGGGTGAGGAGTCGCTCATGGTATATACCACTCGTCCTGATACCATCATGGGTATTACCTTTATCTGTGTAGCTGCAGAGCATCCATTGGCGCTCAAGGCAGCCGGGAAAAATCCAAGAATCGCAAAATTTATCGAGGAGTGTCAAACCCAGCATGTGTCGGAAGAGAATATGGAAACAATGGAGAAAAAAGGGATTCCTCTGGATCTGCATGGCGTTCATCCGGTCAGTGGCGAGAAAATCTCGATCTGGGTAGCGAACTTTGTATTGATGGGCTATGGTACGGGTGCGGTAATGGCTGTTCCGGCCCATGATCAGCGTGATTGGGAATTTGCCAGAGATCATGAAATTGAAATCCGCCCCGTGATTCGGCATGTTGATGGTGCTCCACATGATTATGGACAGTCTGCGATGGTCGAGAAGCAGGACATCGAAGTAGTTAACTCAGGTGAATTTGATGGGCTGGATTATCACCAGGCCTTTAATGCGGTGGCCGAGTTTGTCTCTTCGCGCAACATCGGGAAAAAGACCGTTAAGTACCGGATTCGAGACTGGGGGGTTTCAAGGCAGCGTTACTGGGGTTGTCCGATTCCGGTTGTCTACGGTGATACAGGCGAGCCGATTGCCGTGCCGGACGAAGAGCTTCCTGTAGTGTTGCCTGAGGATGTCGAGTTTTCAGGGGTCCAGTCCCCGATTAAGAATGATCCGGTTTTCTATCGGACACTAGTACCGGGAACGAATCAGCCGGGGCATCGGGAAACCGATACCTTTGATACGTTTGTAGAATCGTCCTGGTATTACGCCAGATACTGTTGTCCGAATGCCGGTACCAGCATGCTGGATGGGCGGGCAAACTACTGGTTGCCGGTGGATCAGTATGTGGGGGGCATTGAACATGCGGTGTTGCACCTGCTGTATGCAAGATTGTTTCACAAATTGATGAGGGATCTTGGACTGGTTACCTCCGATGAACCATTTACGCGTCTGTTGTGTCAGGGAATGGTGCTCAAGGACGGCAGGAAAATGTCAAAATCGCTCGGCAATACTGTTGACCCTCAATCGATGATTGACCAGTATGGAGCTGATGCAGTGAGACTGTTTGTTCTGTTTGCATCGCCACCGGAACAAACACTGGAATGGAATGATCAGGCTCTGGCCGGCACTCATCGCTTTCTGAAAAGATGGTGGAATCTGGTGCATGGGACGCTCGGTGATACCGGTCCAGTCAGAGAAGCCCTCAAGGACCCGAACTGGAGCGCACAACTCAGCGATGAAGAGGCGGTTGACCTGAGAAGGGTAGTCCATCAGGTCCTGGAGAAAATTGTTCGTGATTATGAAAAAATCCATTACAACACGGTGGTGGCTGGGAGTATGGAAATCCTGAATGCGCTTGAGCGCTTTGAAGTATCGGGTCGGCCTGATAGGGCCAAGACGTTGAGAGAGAGTCTGGTAATCCTAAACAAGGTGCTTGCACCGATTGTGCCACATATTGCACATGTGCTCTGGGACAGGTTGGGTGAATCGGAATCCCTGCTTGACGCTGGCTGGCCGGATGTGGACAAAGAAGCCCTGAAATCAGCATATATTGAGCTAGTGGTTCAGGTAAACGGCAAATTGCGGAGTCAAATCCAAGTTCCAACGAACAGCTCCCAGGATGAAATCGAACAGGTTGCACTTAACGACAACAAAACTAGCAAGTTTGTTGAAGGGAAGGACATCAGGAAAATTATTTTGGTGCCCGGGCGATTGATCAATATTGTGGTTGGATGATTGATCAAATGGGTATTTTATAATCCTGTATGGTTCGGCACATGGTCATCGATAGAAGTTTCTCCAGTAAATACCCAAAATCCGCATCAATGGTGCTACTGGCACTATTTGCGCTCTTGATTATCGGTTGCGGGTTTCAGCTGAAGAGTCAGGTTGATATTCCAGAGGAATTTTCGAATTTGAGGTTAAATGGTGACGATCAAGGCATTATTGATGCTTTGAGCGAGATTCTCAAGCATAATGGAATCGTCGTAACCTGGAATGATTCAGCGGCTGAAATCGAGATTATGCAAAGCCACTTTCAAAAATCGGTTGAGGCGGTCAATGACCTGGGCATAGCTACCGGCTATGCCTATCGATATTCAGTGGAGTACAGGATTGTTGACAGGTCTGGAACGATCAGGGTGTCGCCTGAAGTAATTAGACAATCAAGCAGTCTTCGTTATGAGGCCGGTAACGAGCTTGAACTTGAACATGAAGAGGGTTTTCTCAAACGGCAAATGGCGAATGAGATTGCAGGACGCATCATTCGCCAATTTCGCTGGTTATGACGGGTGAGTGCTGAACATGCGGGTTAAGTATGGTGATTTGAAATCGCACCTCGAAAAAGGGTTTGTCGGAATGTACCTGATTCATGGACCTGAGCCATTACTGGTCGAGGAGACGCTGGATGAATTCCGTGGCATGGCTCGTGAGCAAGGTCTGACAGACCGAACCCGATATACGGTTGAGGCAGGGTTTCGCTGGGAGATTCTTTTCGAGCAGAGTCAGACCATGTCGATTTTTCAGGAGAAAAAACTGATTGAGGTCAGAATGCCGACTGGAAAACCGGGAGACAAGGGTGCCAAGGCGCTGATTGAATATGCGGAAAGCTCAGTAGAAGATGTAACACTGGTTGTGGTTGCCGGACATATCGACCGAGCCGGACAGAACACCAAGTGGTTCAAGACCATTGTTGATTCTGCTGTATTGATTCAGTGTCCAGATGTTGCTTCCGAACAACTGCCAGGATGGATTCGCCAGAGGCTCCGGGCAAAAAATCTTGAAATCGAGGATGAGGCAGTTCGATGTCTATGTCAGATGGTTGAAGGCAACCTGCTTGCAGCTGCACAGGAGATTGATTTGCTCAAGTTGTTGTATCCGGATCAGATGGTGACTCTGGAGATCGTCGAAGACTTGATTGCCAATCACGCACGTCATGATGCTTTCATGCTGGTTGATGCATGCCTGCTGGGGTATCAGGATCGTGCAATGAGGATGTTGTACAACATGAAAAGAACTGGTTCATTGCCGATTCTGATTCTATGGGTTATGGTTCGGGAGGTTCGGCAGATATGTCAGATTTATGATGAGTCAGAGCGTCAGAGGGTATCTCCGCGATCACTGTATCAGCGTTTCGGAATCTGGAGTGCTCGTCAAAAGGTCGTTGCCAGTGCCATGAATCGATTGGGCCGGTTACAGTGGGAGAGGGTACTGACCCAGCTCTGTTTTATTGACCATCGTCTAAAAGGCGGCATTCCGATGGCTCGCAAAGATGAATGGGAGGAGCTCGAGAGTATTGTACTCAGGATGTGCGAGGTGAAGGTACTTTAGTACATTGAAGCCGCCCAAGGTAATTGAAGAGGGGTTATTTGCGGTAGATTAGTGCAAAAGTGTACGGATTCACATCATTGGTGAAAGTCCTGTGCGATAGTATCTTCAAAGGCAAAGAACAGTTCACGAGTCACATTCGAACGATGATTCTTGATGGAGGTCGTGAAGATATTAATCATCCGATGGTCCTCATGTTGTCTGGTCTCGTGGTCTGCTTGCTGAAGACAGATTCAGGATGAACTGGAGACCCCGGTACTTGTAGAAACGCGAGGCCTCTTCTGCCATACGAATACCCGGTGAAGTCCGGCCTCAGGATGTCGAAATGGGTTCTGCATCCCGTTAATTCCGAGCCATATATCTGGATGTGCGAGCGCATCGGATGATGAATCTGAAAATGATTAAACGGACAATTTCCTGGATTTCCATGAGATCCATATCAAAAATGTATGCCGAGCAGACCAGGGTCTCTGGAGAAGCCTATTGGTCTACATGATGGCAAACCGTCACAAAATGTTGCAACAGGGTCTTCTATGTGCTAATTTCAAGGTTGGGGCAAGTTGGTCGCCCTATATCTCGTCAAGGTATATGTTCTAGCAAGTTGGTTTGTCGATCAACGAGTTATTGTCCTAGGTGTGTGAGATTACATGGTTTTTGGGTTGCTTCGAAAACCTGATCCGCAAAAATGGTAAAGTGGTATCTTCAAAATATTAGTAGTTGCCAACCCAGCGGTGCGTACACACCATCATCAAGGAAACTTGTCTACTAAGTAATTTTTCAAAATGATTCATGGGATTATGCGATACATGACTCTGTTTTCTGGCGAGCCTGGAGAACTTTCCTTCTAAAAACAGTGTACTGTTTTTTTGGTTTACCAAGTATCAACCCTTATCCGAAACTGTCATGAATACGAACACTGCCAAGCGGTTTGACATGGCCGAATACATGATACGGCTAGGGAAAAATGCCCAGTTAGCATCATCGGAATTGGCAGGTCTGGGTTCGGAAGACAAGAACCATGCTCTAGAGTCTATCGCCCAGTCTATCGAGAGACAGACCAACAAGATTCTCGAGGAAAATGCCAAAGACATGGCTGTTGCTGATCAAAATGATCTGGTGTCGGCATTAAAGGATAGACTTTACCTAGATGAGTCTCGTATTGCAGCTACCGTTTCGGGCTGTAGACAGGTTGCAGCTTTACGAGACCCTGTCGGCGAGATGACGGAAGCGGTTCAACGGCCAAGTGGGCTTGAGATCAGAAAAATGCGAGTACCGCTGGGGGTAGTGGGAATCATTTATGAATCTCGTCCAAATGTAACAGTCGATGCCGCCGTGCTTTGCTTCAAGTCTGGTAATGCATGTATCTTGCGCGGAGGTTCCGAAGCATTTCATTCAAATAGGGCCTTTGCGAGTTGTATCAAACAGGGGTTGATTCATGCGGGCTTAAGCGAACATTGCATTCAATTTGTAGAAACCACCGACCGTGCTGCGGTTGATTGCCTGATTTCAATGGATGAATATGTCGACATTATTGTTCCGCGTGGTGGAAAAGGACTCATCCAGCGTATCAGTGAGTATGCTACAGTGCCCATGATCAAGCATCTAGATGGAATCTGTCATGTATACATTGACAGCGACGCCGATATTGAGAAAGCAATTCGGATAGCCTATAACGCCAAGGTTCGTCGATATGGAATATGCGGTGCAATGGAAACCTTGCTGGTGGCGGAAGATATTGCTCCAAAAGTATTGCCAGAACTTTGTCGCTTATACCATGAAAAAGGGGTCGAGATTCGTGGATGTCAGAGTTCACGGCTACTTGTGGATGGGTTAGTGCCTGCCGTTGTCCAGGATTGGACCACCGAGTATCTTGATGCAATTCTCTCGATACGCATAGTTGATGATCTGAATCAGGCTATTTCACATATCGAAACCTATGGGTCGGGGCACACGGATGCAATCATCACCGAGAATTCAAAACACCAGAACGATTTCATTAGACGGGTTGATTCCAGTTCCGTAATGATTAACACCTCTACGCAATTTGCTGATGGCTTTGAATACGGTCTCGGAGCAGAAATCGGAATCAGTACCGACAAATTACATGTACGGGGTCCGGTCGGTCTTGAGGGATTAACCAGCCAGAAATATGTCGTAAGTAGCGACGGCATGGTCAGAGACTAAGACTGGCCTCGTCTCTGTTCAACCAGAATGCTGACTGACATTGCCTGCGAGAGTAATGGTAAGAGTCGAAAGTAGCTCTTCTAAGGTTGTAGGCCAATCCCCATTCAAGAATGGCAGGTACTGACTCATCATGCTGAAGTGAGACGCGAAGCATTTTTGGGTAGTCAAGAATACAAGGTATTCCAAAGATCCTCGTGAGGTACGGTATCTTTTTACACTAATACTCGATTTCTGTCCCATTACTGGATGATTGACTGCAGGTATTTTCGGTAAAGACGTTTCTCGACAGGGTAATTTATGTCTTGTCCTTGGCGGGTGATTCTCTTTTTGTATGGTTAACCCGACTTTCGAAACAGGGCTTGTTGTGAAGGACCAAGGTATTGATTTTATTCGATAGCACTCCCATAGGTCGGCACTACAACCGGTTTTCAGACTCCTGACAACCGGAAATCAATCATCTGCAATCATTTTCTGGCAAAGTCAGTCGAAATTTTCCCATTTGCTCAACGAGTTGTGAGAGTCGGGTTAGACAGGCTCAGAGTCTTTATGCATTCTGGCAGTCGCATGTAGCCATACTGGTTTTCAGTAGTACAAAATCTTCCAGAAGGGTATCGGGCATTCTCGAGAAAAACTGTCTACAACAAGTGATGCTTGTAACACCCTGAATCGGGAATTCTATCTGTTGTTCCCTGTCAGGAAATCCCGCAAAATCAGCCTTGCCTGCTCAACCCCGACTCCGGTTTTCGCCGAGAACAGTTGAACCGATGTCATTGGCTGTTCAGCCAATTCCCGACTGACCTGTTGATACAGGGATTTAGCCCTTCCTGGTTTAAATTTGTCAGCCTTGGTAAGTAGGATATGTGCATGAAGTCCGATATCCTGACAAAAATCCAGCATGTTCAGATCAAGCGGGGTGAGCGGATGGCGAATATCCATCGGGATGCACAGGACTTTCAGGCTCGCTCGATTGTAGAGATAATCGGTGATGAATTTCTCCCATTCCTGTCGTAGGCCGATTGGTGCCTTGGCATAGCCATATCCGGGAAGATCGACAAGGTATCGGTCTTCAGGAAGCTTGAAAAACACGATCTGCTGTGTTCTGCCTGGAGTCTTACTGGTTCGGGCAAGATTTTGTTGACCTGTCATAGCGTTGATGGCACTCGACTTTCCAACATTCGAGCGTCCTGCGAATGCGATTTCGGCATGACTTCCTCCAGGCCACTGTGAGCGCTTTATTGCGACCAACTGGAATCGAGCATGACGGAATGTGTTGTTATCCAAAATAGGTCTCGGTCCTGAATAAGACAGTTTAGTTGAGTTTGATGATTCGCACTGTGACAAACTTGTTTGGTGGCCGGAAAGTCAGGGCATGGTCAGAGTTTGATGCAAGCGTCATTTCCGGTTTGAAACCAGGCCAACGGCAGCCTCGGCAGAAAGCCGGTTTTCGCTGAAGCCAGTAACAAACTGCAGTTCTTAAGTATATAATAGTAACCAGTAGCAAGGAACCGCTGACGATATTTGTGGAGCATCCACAAAACCATTGTCTGCAAGTCTGGAAATATTCAGTTTGTTCTGTATCTGGCATGTGTTCAAGGGTACTTCTTTGATGTTCCGAGGTTTCAGGGAGTGATTGTTAATTTCAATTTCGCATTTCAGCTATTAATCAGATTCTTGTCCATGATTCGTTCATACAGTTTGTTCTTGACAGTGGTAATTGCTGTCTTGTTGTTTAATCCAGCGGTTTCTCGTGCGGAAGGGGATATTGAAGCTGGTCAAGTCAAATCTGTCGTGTGTGTGGCTTGTCATGGCATCGATGGAAACAGTCCGGCAGACCAGTTCCCTAAAATTGCAGGTCAAGTGCCAGGATATGTGGCAGCCCAGTTGGAGGCCTACAAAACCGGAGCGCGGGAAAATGCAGTCATGCTGGGTATTGTCGGGGTTTTGAGTGAGCAGGATATGGCAGATCTGGATGCCTACTATGCGCTCCAGGTACCGAGCATAGAAGGTGTTTCCGAGAAAGACATGGAGGATGTACTAGCCGGGCAGAAATTATATCGTGCTGGCTATGCAGGATATGATGTACCGGCCTGCATGGCATGCCATGGCCCTGATGGATCTGGGATACCCCCCAATTATCCTCGTCTGGGTGGACAGCATGTTGCTTATACCGAAATGCAACTACATGCATTCAAATCAGGTGCGCGAAAGAATCTTGAGATGCAGTCTATCGCTCACCCCCTTACGGATGAACAGATCAGACAACTGGCCTTGTATATCTCTGCACTGCAACCCTGAAAATCTGCTCCATTCCGTCAATCCGATACTACCGGAAAGAAAGAAGTTTTTCCTGTTGTCCGAGCCTCTACTGTGTCTGTCCGATCCAGTGATAGCGAGAGGATTATTTCGAATAACATCAAGTGGTCACTTCCGGTAACTTGACCCGTCGTTGCCGACAGGTTGCGATGATCGTATTCTGAAGCAGACATGCTATGGTCATGGGACCCACTCCACCTGGTACGGGCGTGATTGCTCCGGTCACCTGTGAGGCGGATGCATAGTGGACATCTCCGACCAGCTTGTTTTTTCCTGAACTGTCGGTAATCCGGTTAATCCCGACATCGATGACGGTTGCTCCGGGTTTGACCCAGTCACCCTTGACCATTTCAGGTACTCCCACAGCGGCAATCAGAATATCTGCCTGACGGCATACCGAGGGCAGGTCGCGAGTTCTTGAATGAGCAATTGTGACTGTGCAATGTTCTTTGAGTAATAACTGGGCGATTGGCTTGCCGACGATGTTTGATCGACCAACAATTACTGCATTTTTCCCAGTTAGATCATCGATAGTCTGCTTGAGCAGTATTAGACAGCCTGCTGGTGTACAGGGTATCAGTGAATCGCTGCCGATAGATAGGCGTCCCGTATTTTCGACATGAAAGCCATCCACATCCTTATTCACATTGATGGTATTAATGATCCGTTCTGAATTGATTTGAGCGGGGAGTGGAAGCTGAACAAGAATACCGTTCACTTGCGGCTTATGATTGAGCTCTTCAATCAGCTGGACGAGATCGTCTTCAGAAGTACTCTCAGGCAGACGATGTTCAAAGGACTGCATGCCAATTTCAACTGTCTGGCGTGCTTTGGATTTGACATAGATCTGACTTGCTGGATTTTCTCCAACCAGAACTACCGCAAGTCCGGGCACAATATCATGCTCTGCCTGAAGTTCGCTGACTGCCTGTTTCATGCGAGACCGAAGCGCCTCGGCCAATGCTTTTCCATCAATTACAGTGCTCATAGTGTTATCGGGCTGGTGTTTGGCAAATCAAAAAAGTGCATCAGTGTCTGTGACTTGATTCCCTTGATGCTTATATGGCTTTTCGGATTTTTGGCAAGTCGGCTAAAATCCGGACTTTCATGGGGCAATATTATGCGAACTTGCGTCTGATTGTTAGCAGGGGTTGAAAGTTAATCCAGATACATACAAAAGAGAGAAAAATGGCGAGTGAAAATACTGCATTTCTGTTTCCGGGTCAAGGTTCTCAGTATCCCGGTATGGGCCAGGATTTGTTTGAGGCATATCCGGAGGTCAGGGAAACCTATGGTGAAGCGAGTGAAGCCTTGAGATATGATCTTCCACACCTCTGTTTTGAAGATCAAGACGGCAGCATCCACTTAACGCGTTTTACCCAGCCAGCCTTACTTACCCATTCGATTGCCTGCTATCGTCTTTTTTCCAGTTTGAGCGGGAGACGGATACAGCCGGTTGTGACAGCCGGCCACAGCCTTGGTGAATATTCTGCGTTGACCTGTGCAGGAGTCCTCGACTTTGCCGAGGCATTGAAACTGGTCAGGTCGCGTGGAGAGTTGATGGGAGAATATGGCGAGGGAGAGATGGAAGCGCTAATGCTGGATCTTGGATCTGCACAGGTTCTGGCGGATCGCCATGCTTGCGGGATTGCGGCCTGTAATCTGCCGGAGCAGACTGTGGTCGGTGGTCGGGCAGAGGATCTTGATGCGTTGGTCAAGGATATGTCCGAGCGATTTCCCAAACGTAGAAGTGCCAGATTAAAGACAGAAGGAGCATTTCATACTTTCTATATGGTTGAGGCTGGCAAACGATTTCGTGAGAAGCTGGTGCAAACAGCATTTATGACAAGTGAAATAAAGGTGTTATCGAATTATTCGGGCGGGATGCACGATAATGAGGCAGAGTCGATTCGCGCCAGATTGTTTTTTCAGTTGTTTAACCCGGTACTCTGGTATGGAAATCTAAGGACCCTGCAGGAATTGGAAGTTACCCGAATTATCGAGTTCGGAGGCGGGATCGGTAAAGGGGAAACTCCTGCCGAGAAACGCCCAAACCTTGAAGCCATGATCAAGAAAGCCTATCGAGGTCAGGATTTGATCTATACCCCGGTCATTAATCAGTCGACACTTGAAGAGGCGGTAGAGAGTTTTCAGGCCTGATTCAAGACCCGGACGTGTTCAGTGGCTGACTCGGCAAGAGCTTTGAAGTCGTAACCTCCTTCAAGCACAGAAATCAGTCTTCCTTCACAGTACTTCTCAGCCAGAGACATCATCTCTCTGGTCATCCAGCCATAGCTCTCGGTGTCTAGCCTGATGCTGGCGAGAGGATCGGCATGGTGAGCGTCAAATCCAGCAGAAATCAGGATTGCGTCGGGGTTGAAGTTGCGAGTGGCTGGCAGTATTTTTTCCTTGAATGCTTCCCGGTAGGCGGTGTCACCTGAACCGACGCTCATGGGGCAATTCAGGGTTGCTCCTTCTCCCTTGCCGGTACCGGTCTCGTATAGTGCACCGGTCCCCGGGTAATGCGGATACTGATGCAGGCTGACATAAAGCACATCCGGGTCCTCTTCAAAGGCATGTTGTGTACCGTTTCCATGATGAACGTCCCAGTCAAGAATCAATATTCGTTCGAGATGATATTGCAGTTGGAGATAGCGGGCTGCAATGGCAACGCTATTGAATAGGCAAAAGCCCATGGCTGTTGAGTTTTCGGCATGGTGTCCCGGGGGGCGCACCATGGCGAATCCATTGTCAACTTCACCGGACATGACTCGATCAGCCAATTCCAGAAGAGAACCTGTCGCCTTGATTGAAACGTTATACGATTCAGAGCAGACTTGGACGTCCGGAGTATCGATCATGCGCATGCCGGCTTCACAGGATGACTTGACTCGTTCAATATAGTCCGGTTGATGAATAGTTCCGACCCATTTGATTTCAGCATTGCGTGGTGTAAGCAGGGTGAGTTTGCTGAAGAAGTCTTGCGAGGTCAGATGAGTATGTGCCGAGACGAGTCGCTGGCTTGTTTCAGGATGACCCATGCCAGTATCGTGATCCAGAAAAACGGGGTCATAGATGTAGGCAGTTTTCATGGCTTTTGGTCTTTAATCGTCTCAGGTACTGGCCTGCAGAGTCATGCATCTCGACGAGAGCGTCTTGTCTTGCGTTCTCGTGGTGGGCGTTTTGCGCCGCCGGCGATGCTGAGATCTCCGAGCATCTGTGAGCGGGCTCCTGCGGTGATTGTACCCAAACAGGTCTCGATTTTGTCGATATCCGGCATTTCGCCCATCTGGTGCTTATCAATAGCGGTGCGCATTGCGCGGATATGGCCGGGTGTAGTACCGCAGCAACCGCCAATGATTCTGGCTCCGGCATCCATGGCAATACGGGCGTAGTCCGACATGATTTCCTCGGTCCCGCTATAGACAATTTCACCGTCAATATATTCCGGGACACCGCAGTTTGCCTTGGCAATGACGATCGTCGAGAAGGAAAGATCTTTGGTTGCATGATGCATGTTGATCAGACTAGCAACGAGATCGGCAGCGCCAATCCCGCAATTAGCGCCGACGGCCTGAGGTTTGTGCAAGGTTTCGGATGCGAACCTGATAATGTCGGCTGGGGTCAGTCCCATCATGGTTCGACCGTTGGTATCCACGCTGAAGGTAAGGACTGCGGGCAGGTTGGATTCAGCGACCCCTTGCAGTGCTGCCGTGGCTTCTTCAAGCGAAGACATGGTTTCGATCCAGAGTAAGTCGGCACCCCCTTCTTCGAGTGCCAGGGCCTGTTCGGCGAATACTTCCGCTGCGCTTTCGACACTGAGTGAACCGAGTGGTGCCAGAATTTCGCCGGTAGGTCCGATTGAGCCGGCTACGATAATTCGTTTTGAGTTCTTATTGACCTCAGTTCTCGCGATGCTGGCTGCCTTTGTATTGAGTTCATGGACTCGGTCTGATGAATCGTGAAGTCCAAGGCGAAACCGGTTACCGCCAAATGTATTGGTCAGAATAATATCCGACCCCGCCTCAATGAAGCTCCGGTAGTTGGCCGCAATACGATCAGGAAACAGGTCATTCCACAATTCGGGAGAGTCCCCGGACTGTAGACCCATTTTGAATAGGTTTGATCCGGTCGCCCCATCGGCGAGCAGGACTCCGCGTTCTTTGAGAAGTTCAGAAAGTATGGTCAAGGTTGCTTGAATCCTGGAATAAGTGATCTCTTGAGTGAACCGGTCAGATTGTATCCATGTTTGTCTGGACTTACAGGTAGAAATAGCGAAATCAAAAGAAGGGTTTTCAATCCCAGTCGAACAGTATCAAGATCGCTTCAATTTGATTGTACTCTCCGTTCCCTCCTTGAGGCGTAACAGGTTTGCACGGTGTCGCCAAAAGACCAGAGTGCCGATCAGCATGCCGGACAGGGTGTAGGAAATATCATGTAGATAGAATTGAATCAGTACCGGTGCGGAAATTGCTGCGGCCAGTGATGCGGCCGATGAATATCTGAATAGCAATGCAGTTATCAGCCAGATGACAGTCAAGGCCAGAGCGACAGGCCACGCCAGAGCCAGATAAACGCCAGCGGCAGTAGCGACACCCTTGCCACCCTGGAATTGAAAGAAAACCGGGTACAGATGCCCCAAAAAGGCAAGTAGGCCGACCAAGCTCAAGATCAGGGTATCTTTGGTGATAAGACTGGCAAGAATGACGGGTAAAAAACCCTTCATGATATCGCCAATCAAGGCCAGTGCCGCAACCTGTTTGCCCCCGATTCGAAGTACATTGGTAGCACCGGGGTTTTTGGATCCGGTTTCCCGGGGGTCTGGTAGCCCGGTCAGTTTGCAAATCAGGACTGAACAGGAAATCGAACCAATCAGATAGGCAATTATGGGGAGTGTATAATCCAATGGTTTGAAAGAGAAGTGAATGGTTGGTTTATTGTACCAAGACTGGGCTGATTGGCGGGTGCAACTCTGGTTTCGATTATGGATATTATCTACCTACATAGTTTAAAAGTCGATTGTGTGATCGGCTGTTGGGAATGGGAACGGCGTATTGTTCAGAGTCTGGTCATTGATCTGGATATGGGGTTTGAAACTCTCAAGTCGGCAGAATCGGATTGTCTCGAAGATACCTTGAGTTACAAGGATGTGGCAAAACGAGTGGCGAGCTTTGTGGCGGAATCGAAGTTCAATTTGCTTGAGAAACTGGCTGAAGAGATTGCGAGAATCATATTGGATGAGTTTCCAGCGACATGGTGTCGGGTCAAACTCAACAAGTTTGGAGCAGTTTCAGGTGCACGGGATGTCGGAATAATTATTGAGCGGGGGAGCAAGACATGATTCGTATGGTGCTCGGGATTGGCAGTAATATCAATCGAGAAGAGAATATTGCCAGGGCGTTGAGTGCTATTCGAGACGAATATGGGAATCTGGAGATTTCACCGGTATATGAAACGGAGTCGGTGGGGTTTCAGGGTGCGGCTTTTTTGAATCTGGTGGTTGGGCTGCACTCGTCGTCATCGGTCGAAAAAATTCGAACCCATATGTGGGGTATCGAGAAATCCCTGGGCCGGGTCAAGGGGCCGAAAACGTTTGATGATCGGACACTGGACATTGACTTGTTGCTGTATGGGGGCCTTTGTGATCGTGAACTCAATATACCGCGAGACGAGATTGCCAGATATGCGTTTGTTCTTAAACCCCTGTCTGATTTGTACCCTGATGATATTCATCCGCTTACCGGAGCGAGCTTTCTGGAAATGTGGCGATCGTTTGAAGATAGTTCGCAGAATTTGATTGAGTACAAAGACCATGAATTTCTGGAAAGACTTGGCGTTCAATGAAATTCGGTTTTCGTGATATCCAAATCTGGTTTTAAGCGGTGACTCATTCAACAAAAACCACCGCTGAACGTGACATTGGCAGGTGTGGCTGTTACTGGCTCCTGCTCATTTTTTTGGCATTCATTTCTGCTGGCAATGCCAGAGCGACAACCCTGGAAGAGGTGGAAACTGCCTATGCTGAAGGCCGCTATCTGGAAGCTGCTCAAATTGCTGAAAAGATTGGCGGTGCAAGCGGTTTTGCTCTTGCGGCAAATTCGCTCAACATACATGCACTTCATTATGCTGAAAAGGAGGAACAGAGCCGATTATTTCTCCATGCAATGGGTTTGGCGGAGAGAGCGATCGAGATTGATCCGAAAAGTTTGAGGGGGCGTTTTGAGTTGGTAAGAGCGATGGGTAAATATGCACAGGGTATTGGACGAGTCAAGGCGATGACTGAGAAGCATGCCGAGCGGATTCAAGAGCACCTCGAAGTTGCCTTGTCACTGGACGAAGGTTTTGCTGATGCCCATCTTGCCCTGGGTAGTTGGCATGCTGGTCTCATTGAAGCCATGGGGTCGTTTCTGGCTGGGTTTCTCTATGGTGCCAACAGAAAGGATGCGATCTTTCATATTGAGCGTGCTTTGGAGCTGAATCGTGATGATATTGATATTCATTATGGGTCTGCGAATGGATTTCTAGCCTTGGGGGAACAGAAATACCGGAAGAGGGCAGAAGTCCTCTTATCGCGTGTAGCGGAACTCTCGGTACAGGAGATTTATCAGGTAGACATTCAGGAAAAAGCAGTTCAGCGGATAAATGAGTTGAATTCACTGAAAGAACCGCACAATCAATTTCATAATCGCTAGAGATTTCATATCTGGATTTGAACATTATGCCTTGTCCGGCATTTCTGCCAGTTCAGGCTATTGACACGAATCTGCCTTCAAATACACTACACTCTTATCATCAATGACCAAATCTTGCGGGCGTGGCGGAATCGGTAGACGCAACGGACTTAACATAATTTGAGTGCTTTTCGGGAAACTGGAAATGTAGAACTGCTCAAACTCGGAAAAACCTGAAATACGGTAATCCCGAGCCAAGCCCGACTTCGGACGGGAAGGTGTAGAGACTAGACGGGCAGCACCTAAGGCAGACAGCTAAGGTGAAGGGATAGTCCAGACCACAAACCTCGAACCATGGGGGCGGTGCAAATCGTAGCTGGTATGAAAATCCGTTTGCCTGATGGCAGTGAGGGTTCGACTCCCTCCGCCCGCACCAGAACCCGTCCAGTTCCAGATACTTCCACACCGTCAGCGCCAGCCGGCATGCTTCCCATTGTCGTGGACGATGCAGTTCCAGGTCGTTCATGCAGACCCGGATACTTTCCAGGGGCAGCTCCGGTACTTCCCGGTCATCCGGAAGCAGTGCCGCCTGCCGCGACCCGGTTTCGTCGGCGATGCCCGCGATGGCCCGGGCCCCATGCCGTCTTCTGGTTGTTATTGATCTCCCCAAGGTACAGAACCTGGCGTTGCACAGAGCACCCGGAAGAAAGCCGGCTCGACTCCACAATACTGAAATAGCGGTAGTGAATATCGTACTTGCTGCGACTTCTTGATCGTATGTACATGATAGGATATTCACCTGTCTGCACGACAATTTCAACCCGGAAGTGTGCCGGAATTCGCCGACTGGCCAGTTCACTGGTGTTACATTGTCAAGGCAGACGATGTGCTGAAATAGGCCACACTCTCTTTGGTCATTACACGGACTCACTTGCGTTCGTAGAGGTTTCGAACGTTGGGACTGGTAATCGCGTCCAACTGTTATTTCGAGCATGGCGGTGCGTCTTCGTCCTTGGTCGCAGTCAACAAAGTGGTGTCGACGTCATAACCACGTGTAGCCGCTTCAATGAATATTCCATAGGCCCGAGCAAGTTCCGTTATTACGGCTAGCCCCCGACAGGTGTTTCTGCTGTCCCGGGGTACTGGTGCGAAGTTTGGATTGAATATGCAACGGAAGAACTTCACAGGATTCCGGGTGATTCGGGTCGAAAGCATTTCCAGGTAACGATCAGGATTTCCGACTGCATCACCAATGGAATCCCCAATGAAGGCATAGTGAAGCATGGTAAATCATGCATAATCGGTAATCTAGCCTGCCCTCATTTATTGACCATACGCAATTCGACATGCATCCCAAAAATCCTGCCTGTTCCCCTCAACCCAAAAAACGACATCATTATTTGCAGGAACTGCAGCAGCCCCTGCAGCCTGAAGAACGTCTTTACCGAGTGGTTACGGACGGTATGTGTATTGGTTGTGGCTTGTGTCAGAGTATTGCCGGGCCAGAGAAAATACAGATGCGGCTGGTGGAAAACCTGACCCAGCGTCCAGTTGCGACAGGCAGCCTAGATGGGGAAACTGTAGACCGAATTTATCGAACTTGTCCCGGTACGCGTATCGAGGGGTTGCCCGAAGAGCAGATAGAGGCTGATAGCCACAGTGACCGGATTTGGGGTGTCTGGCGTCAACTGGCTCTGGTCTGGGCTGCGGAACCACAGGTCCGTTATCGCAGTTCTACTGGTGGTGTGCTGACTGCTCTGGCACTCTACCTGCTGGAACAAAAAGAGGTTGATTTTATTCTGCATGCCAAGTCTTCACGCCAATATCCTGCGTTCGGTCAACATGCGATTAGCCGGACACGGGCGGATGTGCTGGTAGCCGCCGGATCCCGTTATGGGCCCACTGCTACATTAGCCGACATTCTTGGGATTCTGGAACAGGCAGAAACATCCGGGGAGACTTTTGCCTTTATCGGCACTCCCTGTGACGTGACCGGGCTGCGCAATCTGGCTACCGAAGACCCCCGGGTTGATGCTTGCTGTCGCTATCGGTTAGCCATGGTATGTGGTGGTTTCATGACACCGGTTGCGTTGCGGCGGTTCCTCGCAGAAATCGGCGTGGAATGGGGCGAGCTGCAATCCTTGCGATATCGTGGTTACGGTTGTCCGGGCCCTACTAGAATAGAAACCAGGGATGGACAGGTAATCGAGAAAAACTATCTGGATTTTTGGGGAGATAATGAAGCGGCATGGCAGTTGCCATTTCGATGCAAAGTCTGTGCGGACGGCATCGGAGATGCTGCAGATGTGGCAGCGGCAGATACCTGGGATGGAGGTTCTCCAACCCGAGAGGGGCAGGCGGACGATCCCGGTCAAAATGCGGTAATTCTTCGTAGCAGGCGAGGCCAGGCATTACTGGAAAAGGCTGAAGCAGCCGGTTACATCGTAACCGGCAGTGCACTGACGCCTCGCGACCTGGATCGATTTCAACCGCATCAGGTAGCCAAGAAAAAGGCAGTTTGGGCACGGTTTGTGGGTATGCGTAATGCGAACTGTATCGTACCGGAAGTGGCCCGATTACGACTCAAGCCTCTCGCCAGAGCACAATCCGTGGCAGAAAATTTACGTGAAGCCCGCGGTGCGCGTGAACGGTGCCGGAAACAACGCAATCAAGAAGATCTGCCTTGCCCAATCGATTGAATGGAAGAATTGCTTTTTCGTCACCAGTAACATTAATGTTTTCGCTTGACGATGCTACTTTTCCCAGAAACCCTTCAGTCGGGAGCTGAAGTCACAAAAATCCCTGCACAGGTTATCCAAACGGCGGCTGGCTTCCTCTGTAAAGACGGAATCTTCAAGATCACCTTCGGTAACCAGTACGGACTTCGGGAAACACAGGGTTTCCTGTTCAAACATCATGCTCAGCATAAGATCACCGCAGGCCAGATGCGAGCGCAGGCTTCCGGCAGCAACGATGGTGGCTACCGGTTTCCTGAAAAGTGCAGGCCCCAGTATTTCGGTGACGGCCTTGGCCGTACTGCTCGCTGTATAACAGTAAATCGGATAACAGAGCAGAACCGCATCGCTTGATGATGCCTGGTCGTATAGTGACACATACTCCTTGCTCACACCATCGATTTTCCGGCTGTCAACCCTCAAGGGCGGGTTTTCATCGGCATCAAAGAAGTATAGGGACTGGACTAGGCCGGAGAGGGTTTTGTGGGCATGTCGGGATGCAGCACGGCTGACTGAAGAATCTGAAACCGAGCATGTGACAATGCAGATGCTTAGATCATGTTTCATGATTTCCCAACTTCTTTGTGTTTCCATGGTTTGACTTGAGCATAAACGGGCCTTTTTCGTTTTCATCCGGAGTTACATGCCGACACAATAATTCTGCGGAATCTTATCATCCAGTCAACCCGGAAAAGGTTCTGGCTATTCCGGAAGTCAATACAAATCCTGAACAGGAGAACCTGTATCATCAGCGGAAATATGGACGGTAGATTGACCTCTGTTACGTTGACAGACCGCTTCCGGTTCAGGCTGGAATCACTTTGCGACACCCGCTGGATTTCCCATATCCGTGCATTGATGGGGTGGCTGATTCGCTGTCACTCAACCAGTCAGCCATCTTGAACTCGAACACGAAATCTTGATGGTCATGATCAATATACCTGGGAGTGGCTGTTCCGGAAATGGTGCAACTCCATAAATATTGCGTGTCAGCGCAACGCCCGGGTCAAGCGCGTCCGATTGGATATGACGGTTACGGGCTTCATGTGTCAGGGTCATCTGATGCGGGATCTCACTGGAAATCAGGTACACATGTGAATTTCTGGTGTGGTGGTCGCGATTACTTGTTATGTGATCCATCGCAAAACGGCTGGTTGCCACTGGATTTGCAGCCACAGAGCCACACATCCCCGGTCTTTTCGGCAGAGAACCGAACCGGAGAGAAATCTGACCCTTTATGTGACCCGTCGCAAAACGGCTGATTTTGGCTTTTTCCACAGGAACACCAGAAATAACCCTTGCCTTCGGTGACTGTCACCTTGAAAGGACTGTCGGCGGCACGAACAGGCTTGTTCATCATATTACTCCGCTTGAATTATTGTACTATTTGCATCAAGGTTCAATTATAGCCCAGAGAGCCGAATAGCCAGCAGAGATTATGGCTACAGGCAATCCACATTCATACGCTTCCCGTTTTCGTGTTCACGATGTCCTGTGTTTGGTCCGCACAGTTTATCGACCGTGTATTGCAGTATAGGTCTGCTCTTTCTTCGTCGGGTTTTTACCATACCATATAATCTTCTAAAGAGTTATTATAGGAGTCATGAACAAGCCGATTCTACATGATCTTGACAAGGTGTCTCTGGATGACAAGTACTCATTGACTACTGGACGGGCGTTCATGACAGGGATTGAGGCACTGGTTCGACTGCCGATGATGCAGGCCCGTCGTGATCTTGAAGCAGGCCTCAATACTGCAGGCTTCATTTCCGGTTATCGCGGGTCTCCGCTTGGTACGCTAGACCAGTCACTCTGGAAGGCCCAGTCTTGGTTGGACCGACACAATATTGTGTTTCAGCCAGGCGTCAATGAGGATTTGGCAGCTACGGCAGTTTGGGGGACCCAGCAAACCCATCTTCTGCCGGGAGCCAGGTATGACGGCATTTTTTCCATGTGGTATGGAAAAGGGCCGGGTGTCGACCGCAGCATGGATGTCATCAAGCATGCCAACATATTCGGCACAACCCGCCATGGTGGGGTACTGGCTTTAGCTGGAGACGACCACGCCTGTAAATCCTCCACCCTGCCGCATCAAAGCGAGCACAATTTTATCGGCGCATCAGTTCCGGTGTTGAATCCAGCCAATGTCCAGGATGTGCTTGACTACGGAATCATTGGCTGGAGCCTGTCGCGGTTCAGCGGCTGTTGGGTAGCCATGAAGGCGATTACGGAAAATATGGACACTGCCATCTCGGCGGATCTTGATGAGGGGCGGATCAATATTGTATTGCCGGAGGATTGTGAAATTCCTCCCGAAGGCCTGAATGCCCAGTGGCCGACCACGCCTCTGGAACAGGAACGGTTATTGAATCGCTATCGGATTTATGCAGCGCGTGCCTTCGCCTACAGTAACCGCTTGAATCGAATCATGGTGGATACCGATAATCCGAAACTGGGTATCGTAACTTCGGGGAAGTCCTATCTGGACGTCATGGAGGCCATGAGTGACCTGGGGATTGACAGGGAGACTGCCAGTCAAATCGGGATTCGCGTTTTCAAGGTTGGGATGAGCTGGCCGCTTGAGCCGATTTCAACTCATGAGTTTGCACGTGGACTCAATGAGATTCTTGTGATCGAGGAAAAGCGCAGCATTCTCGAAGATCAGATTACCGGACAGCTATACAACTGGCCGGTTGCAGCCCGTCCTGTAGTGGTTGGAGAGTTCGATGAGGATGGCAAGGATTTGGTCACCAACCTGAGTGAGCTAACTCCGGCCATGGTTGCGCGAGCGATTGGGGCTCGCGTACTCAGGTTTCATGACAGCGAAAGCATTCGCGAACGGCTCCGGTTTCTGGATGCAAAGGAGCAAAGACTATCAAGCCAGATCGGTTCAATCACGCGAACGCCATATTTTTGTTCGGGTTGCCCGCACAATACATCGACCAGGGTTCCCAAGGACAGTCATGGAATGGCGGGAATTGGATGCCACTACATGGTCAAATGGATGGATCGAAAAACGGAAGCCTTTACCCAGATGGGGGGAGAGGGGGCTGCCTGGATTGGCCAAGCACCGTTCACGGAAATCCCGCATGTATTCCAGAACATCGGTGATGGAACCTATTTTCACAGCGGCGTACTGGCGATTCGTGCGTCTATCGCTTCCGGCGTGAATATCACCTATAAGCTGCTTTACAACGATGCAGTGGCGATGACTGGTGGTCAACCCGTAGAGGGAGTGATGGGGGTGCCTGAAATCGTCTCCCAGTTAAAGGCCGAGGGCGTAAGGCGTCTGGCCGTAGTATCGGAAAACTACCGGGAGATGAAGGATAGCTTGAGAGGCCATGCGGGAATCACGGTTCATCCAAAATCGGATTTTGACCGTCTTCAGGAAGAGATCAGGCACGTCAAGGGCACCAGCGTAATTGTATTTGATCAGACCTGTGCTGCAGAGAAGCGCCGACGCAGAAGACGCGGAGAGATGCCGCAAAGCCCGGTTCGTGTTTTTATTCATCCTGACATTTGTGAGGCTTGTGGAGATTGCAGTGTTCAGTCAAACTGTCTGTCCGTGCTGCCCAGCAGTACGGCTCTCGGGATCAAGCGGCAAATTGACCAGAGTGCCTGTAATCACGACTTCAGCTGTCTCAAGGGCTTTTGCCCGAGTTTCGTGACAGTGACCGGGGGGAACTACACACCTGTAAAACGCAAACAGGATGGGAATCTGGGCATTAATGTACCGAGCCCCGAGCTGCCGGCAATAGAACGAAGCTGGAATATCCTGGTGGCCGGAATAGGAGGAACGGGTGTACTCACTGTTGGCTCGCTTCTGGCGATGGCCGCACATCTGGAAGGCAAGGGCTGTGCGACCCTGAATCAGACCGGTCTTGCGCAAAAATTCGGAGCAGTGGTGAGCCATGTACGTATTGCCAACACGCAAGATGATATTCTGGCTGTCAGAATTCCCGATGGTGAAACAGACCTCCTGCTGGGCTGTGACCTGGTAGTGGCTTCGGGGCGGGACAGTCTCGCTCGTTTGCGACCACGTCGTTCCCAGGCAGTGGTTAACTCCCATGAGAGCCCGACCGCAGATTTTATTCTTGATTCCGATTATCAGTTTCCCGGTGAGACCATGAAGTCACATATTGTCCGGGAGACTGGCGAGGGCAAGAGTCATTTCATCAATGCCACGAAAATTGCCCGCAATCTTCTCGGAAACTCGATTGCGAGTAATCTTTTCTTGCTGGGTTATGCCTATCAGAATGGACAGATTCCGGTTTCAGAGGCCTCGATTTTTCATGCCATCGAATTGAATGGTGTTGCGGTCAACCTCAATCGCCAAGCCTTCAGGCTGGGCCGGCAGGCGGTGGTTAATCTTGATTTAATTGAGAAGGAAGCCAATCTCAATGAAGCGGATGGCATCCCCAAAACCCTGGATGAGATGATTGACTATCGGTATCGATACCTGATCGATTATCAGAATCAGCAATATGCCGACCGCTATCGGAATCAGGTGCAGCAGATGCGAAATTTTGAAGAGGCGAAAGGTGCGGATTCTGAACTGCCCTTAACCAGAGCCGTAGTAAAAAATTATTTCAGGTTGCTGGCATACAAGGATGAATATGAAGTCGCCCGTCTTTACGCGGAGTCAGGCTTTCTGGATGAAGTCAAGGAAAGTTATCAGGGGGACTACAAGGTGAATTTCCTGATGGCACCACCGGGGCTGTCGAAGCGAGATTCGCATACGGGTCATCCGCTAAAACGAAAATTTCCCATTGGGTTGCTGATGATGTTGCGGTTTCTGTCGAGGTTCAAGGGATTGCGCGGGACATTCTGGGATGTGTTTGGCAAGACCCGGGAAAGACAGTTGGAGCGGGCCTTGATCAGCGATTATGAAAAAGACATTCAACTGGTGCTGGGTGGTTCTGATCGACATGATTCAGAGGATCTCTGTCGGCTTGCTGGATTGCCGGATATGGTGAGAGGATTTGGCCATGTCAAGCTGTCCAATATTGAGCGATATCAAACCGAGCGAAGTGAGTTGCTTGATAAGCTGTCTGCCAATCAATAAGGGGGCTACCCGAGCTGGGTGAATTGGCAAGTCCTGATTATTCCGGATTTTGCGAATCCAGGTTCCTGGTCATTGCCTCCAGAGCTTCCAGCCATACTCGATAATAGTCATCACTATTCTGGATTGTTGCGTGCATTTCATGGTTTTCGATAAGTCCTGCAAGCTGCTCAGACCATTCTGCCCACGAAAAAACCCCCTGCTCATTCAGATGCACGGCCATCGCAAATGCATGTGCCTGCCAGGGTGCATCAAAAACCGCCTCGCCTTCAGACTCAGGCTGACCGGGAAGTGGGTAAATCCTTGTCATTGGATGGCATCAAGATAGGATTCGAAGAGGTCAAGGTGCAGTGCTACTCTCGATTCGGAATCTTCGGTTCCCCAGACTTCTTCGGCCTCAAACCGTACACAGTAAAGATGCATGGGTATCTTTTCGCCTGTTTTGGCGTGTTGGTCTGCAAAAATGTGTGCACCATGATGCTTGACCACAACCCCCTGGCACCCCCGAATATACCGCGGTGCGCGGGTGTGTGACCTGGGATTGAAGTTCCGGACCAAAATCGTCTGACCCGCCTGAAACTTGGGATTCCGATCGGTTTTCATGTTCACCGGTGCTCCCTTGCTCAGAATGCCGGATATTCGATCAGCAGAAACTGCCCTGTTGGCCGCTCTATTCGCGGGATTGCCGGAATCCAGCTCCTGTTCGGAAATCAGACCCTTTGCCAACAGTAATTCTTCCAGGCCATGGAGCCAATGCTCGTAATAACTACTGTTCAGATAGTCGCCGGGCTTCATGGTTTCACGGGCATGGCGGCTTTCATCGAGATTCCATTTTCCAAGCATCCCGCAGGCCAGCGTCATGCCGAAAATCCTGCGTTCCCAATCGCTTGCAAAGTCGACAGACTGACTCCGGTCAATCGGCCCATGTCCGTGGGTGCCGCCTAGATCGTGAGCTGAATTCATGATGGAGATTGTGGTGACTGGACGAGACCAACACCAATCATGGAATCTCGAGTGACCAGCTTCGCCAGATCATCTTCATTGAATTCTTCGGTGCCGGCAGGGCGCTGAGGCAGCACCAGATAGCGAATTTCTGCCGTTGAATCCCAGACTCTGATTTCGACATCTTCTGCAACCTCTACTCCGAATTCGGCAAGCACTGCTCTTGGTTCACTGACGGCGCGGGCACGATAGCTGGAGGCCTTGTACCAGGTCGGTGGCAATCCAAGTACCGGCCATGGATAGCACGAGCAAAGCGTACAGACCACCATGTTGTGGACTGTGTCGGTATTTTCGACGACTTGCATGTGTTCACCTTGTCGTCCCTGATAGCCGAGTTCCATAATGGATTCTGTCGCATTCTCCAAGAGCTGCTTTTTGTAGTTTTCATCGGTCCATGCCCTGGCTACAACACGCGCGCCATTTCTTGGTCCGACCTGATTCTGATAGGTATCGACCAGTGCGTCTATCGCGGCAGGGTCTACCAGCCCCTTGTCAACCAGGAGTTTTTCGAGACGACTGACCCTGAGCTCGATATCGCTGGGGCCGTGGCTGTGATGGGGGAGCGGTGTATCGGGCATGTTGTTGTGTTGGCTTTGTTCCAAGTCTGGGTCAGTCTGGAGATGGCAGAATTCCCGTCAAGCAGTCTGATAGTCTGGATTTAACCCATGGAGTCAGGGTCTCCAACTCAGAAAACGCTTGTTATAGGGGTTTTGTTTTTTCACGACCATCTCCAGTCGGACGGTAGCCCGGGTCATTCCACAGTAAAGCAGTGTATCAAAATCCTCTGGTTGCTTTTCATCCGAGTCAACATCGACCAGAATGACAGCCGGCATCTCCAGGCCCTTATAGCGATAGACGCTGTCGAACTTCAGGTCGCCGACAGTCCAGATTTGCTTGCCATTACTGTCGTATTTATCTTTGAATTTGTGCAGAGACAAGTCTCCCACTTTATCCAGTCTGTGGAAGATTGATTTCGTGTGTCCACAACATGAAAGCACGATAATTTGCTTTTTGGAGAATCCCCAGCGCATCAGTTTTATGACGATCTTCGAGACAATGTCCGGTTGTTCCTCCTTGAGTTCGTATTCATGTATTTTGACTTCAAGGCCCGGTAGGCTGTTCCCTACTTCAAATTCGAAGGGCAGGGTTTGCTGGATGAACTTGGCTATTGTTTCGGGTGAGCGATAATTTACGGGATATCGATAGCCAACAAAGCCCTCGTGCTTGACCGGGATTTTTTTGTAGAGGTTTTGATCACTGTCTTCAAGCCATAAAATATTCGCTTCTTGATACAGAAAAAGCCGAATTATTTCAAACCACTCTGATTCAAAGTCCTGTCCTTCGTCAATGATCAACGAGTCGTATTTCCAGTCGTCCGTGATCTCGAAATCCATAATTCGCTCCATCACATCCTTCCAGAAGTTTTGATTGGACTGCATTTCCTCATACTCGAGCATCTCTCCGACCGATTGCAGGAACTCATCGCAAAATCCAAAAAAAGTATTCACTTTGCCGGAAGTTCCGATACCTGCCTTAAGTTGGTCTGACAGCGGACGGTTGAAGCAAAGCAGGAGAATCTTGCGGTTTTTGGCAAGTTCGCGATCAAAAAACTGTCTTGCAAATTGACTTTTGCCACTTCCTGCAGTACCGGATATCTTGAGCAGGAAGGGCTTCATCTCGAGATTCATGAGAATTTTTGCATGATCTCCGATTTGCCGCTTGAACCGGGTAGCCTGAGATTCGATGTGGCTGTGTATATCGGGAGTCAGATTGAATGTTTGATTAAAGAAGTCTAGGACTTGCTGATAGTGTCTATCGGTCGGTTTTTCTCCTTTTTGCAGGATTTCTCCTATACGCTTGGCAAGCTGGTTTTTGGATCTTGCGTCAATAATTCTCTGCATGTCCACCCCTGCGGCATTGACCTTTGTGACCTTGTGGTCGGGACAATAGATGAGGTAGTCCATTTCGAGAGGGCGCTGGCAATTTCCCTGACGCTTGAATTTTTCCCGGACTTCAGCCATTGATCGGTGGATTTGTTTAACCGGGTTCTTCTCCCCATCTGCGTACCGCTTGACAAGCCCCTCATCGGTTTCTTCAAGTCTTCCGTTTTTCTGTTCTACCATGAGAATTTTTCCAGCCTGATTCAGAATCACGAAATCTATCTCGCCAAAATGGGTTCTTCGCGCATGTTCCCGAGACCAGTGGACACTATGAAAAACCATGTAGTCATTGGGCAGTTCGCGTTTGAGCATGCGCAAGACCTGGATTTCCGGATTATGTGGATCCGAGAGATACAGTTGAGATAAATCAGACGGGGCGAGATAGGCCATGAAATTAAAGCGAGAATCAAGCGGTTGTCAATCCAGAAAAGGAGGTTTCCTGTGCTGGTGTGAGGTCAAGTGTTGTTTACAACTCTCATGATAGAGACATGCGGGGCTGTTGGTCAAGGAGTTTGTTGCGAGTTGTTGCGAGCACATAAACTGTCCGCTTTCTGGAGAGATCATGAAGTGGGCAAAATGGCTGCAGGAGACCGGACTGATGAAATGCCTATCTCCGCAATGACTATCTGGCCAACTTCAATGCCGCATTCATGCGACCACCCCGGGCTGCGCGTTCGTGCCCTGCCCGGACCTTGCGGTACTCGACG
>JAJEAV010000039.1 GCA_022822625.1 Gammaproteobacteria bacterium
AAGTGTGTTGCCCACGGATTATGGAGTGAGTTGAGTGACCGATTGCACGAATTCCTCTCGAGTATTTATCTTGGTCAACTAATGAGGGACGGGAAACCTCAAGTTGAAGCGTCTCATCGTCAAAGAGTTAAAGCCCCTCCCTCTATGCCGACTGAGCAAGGTTAATGGATAAGACAGGAAATTGAAATGAACAAGCAGATTGATACAGAAAAACATCTGGAGTCGCTGACCCAACGCGAATATAAGGAGGGTTTCGTCACTGACATTGATGCCGATACATTACCTCCCGGTCTTGACGAAGACATTATCCGTACCATTTCCACCAAAAAGGAAGAGCCACAATTTCTGCTTGACTGGCGTCTCAACGCCTACCGTAACTGGTTGAAGATGAAAGAGCCTGACTGGCCACATCTGCATTATCCGAAAATTGACTTTCAGGAAATCAGCTATTTCTCTGCACCGAAACAGAAAAAGCTTCTGGACAGTCTTGATGAGGTAGATCCGAAACTACTTGAGACTTATGAAAAGCTGGGAATTCCACTGGACGAGCAGAAGGCCTTGGCCGGTGTCAAGGTTGCTGTCGATGCAGTTTTTGACAGTGTTTCCGTGGTCACCACATTCAAGGAAACACTGGCCAAAGCAGGCGTCATCTTCTGTCCTCTCTCGGAAGCAGTTATCGATTATCCGGAACTGGTGCAGAAGTATCTGGGTTCGGTTGTACCGCCGGGCGATAATTATTATGCCGCATTGAATTCTGCAGTTTACAGTGAGGGGTCGTTTGTGTATGTTCCCAAGGGGGTGCGCTGTCCGATGGAGTTATCCACTTATTTCAGGATCAATGCCATGAACACCGGTCAGTTCGAGCGTACCCTGATCATAGCGGATGAAGACAGCTACGTGAGTTATCTCGAAGGCTGTACCGCGCCCATGCGGGACGAAAATCAACTGCATGCTGCAGTGGTTGAACTGGTCGCCATGAGGGGTGCCGAAATCAAGTACTCCACCATTCAGAACTGGTATCCGGGCGATGAAAATGGCAAGGGAGGCATATACAACTTTGTTACCAAGCGAGGGGTCTGCAAGGGCGAGGGGGCGAAAATATCCTGGACTCAGGTCGAAACCGGTTCGGCCATTACCTGGAAATATCCGAGTGTGGTTCTCGAAGGAGACAACTCGGTGGGTGAATTCTATTCCGTGGCACTGACCGGGAATCACCAGCAGGCTGATACCGGAACCAAAATGGTGCATGTTGGCAAAAATGCAAGAAGTACCATTATCTCGAAAGGCATTTCAGCGGGCCATGGTCAGAACTCGTACCGTGGTCTGGTGAAAATACTAAAGGGAGCGGAAAATGCCCGCAACTATTCTCAATGCGATTCGCTGTTGATGGGGGATAAGTGCGGGGCTCATACCTTCCCGTATATTGAAGTGAAGAATCCTGATGCCGTGGTCGAACATGAAGCAACTACATCCAAGATCAGCGAGGATCAGTTGTTTTATTGTCAACAACGGGGCCTGTCCGAAGAGGATGCAGTATCCATGATCGTCAATGGTTTCTGTAAGGAGGTGTTCAAGGAATTGCCCATGGAGTTTGCGGTTGAAGCCAGAAGTTGCTGAGTATCAGCCTTGAAGGTGCGGTCGGATAGTCTGACTGAACATCACTATTGGATAAGGGATATGTTAATAATCAATAAGTTGTGTGCAAGCGTTGAGGACAAGCCAATTCTCAACGAGTTGAGTCTGGAAGTAAATGCCGGTGAAGTGCATGCCGTGATGGGGCCCAACGGTTCAGGAAAAAGCACATTAGCGAATGTCCTGGCTGGTCGGGCTCAATATGAAGTAACAGCAGGGACGGTGACTTTCAAGGGTCAGGATTTACTGGAGCTGGACCCTGAGATTCGGGCACGTGAAGGATTGTTTCTGGCTTTTCAGTACCCGGTTGAAATTCCCGGAGTGAGCAATGTGCATATGCTTAAGGCTGCGCTGAATGCAATGCGCACCCATCAGGGCGAGAAGGAACTGGATGCGGTGAGTTTTCTCAAACTGATCAAGGAGAAGGCCAGACTGGTTGGCATGAAGCAGGAATTTCTCTATCGAGCAGTAAACGAAGGATTTTCGGGGGGCGAAAAGAAGCGCAATGAAGTATTGCAAATGTCCCTGTTTGAGCCCATGTTGAGCGTACTGGATGAAACCGATTCCGGTCTTGATATTGATGCACTCAAAATCGTTGCACAGGGCATAAATCGCTTGCGTAGTCCGGAACGTGCGATGCTGGTGGTGACCCATTATCAGAGGCTTCTGGGTTATATTGAGCCGGACTTTGTGCATGTTCTTGCACATGGAAAAATCATTCGTTCAGGTGGAAAGGAACTGGCTGTGGAACTTGAGGAGCATGGATATGGATGGGTCGAAGAGCATGCCTGCACAGATTGACATGCATCACAGTCCGCAAGTCCAGTCCTATCTGGATTTGCATAGCCGGATAAGAGGCGAGCTGCCGGGCAGGGATATTGATTGGCACTCGGATTGGCGTCGTGGATGTCTACAGCGTTTTGCAGATCAGGGGTTTCCGACAGCACGAGATGAAGACTGGAGATATACGCCGTTACGGCCTGTATTGGCCAAGCAGTTTGTACCATCACAAAAACCGCATGTTGAAACCAGGTGGACTGCTGAGCAAATCGATGGAGTCGATCACTCGTTGATATTCGTTGACGGGGTGTTTCAGGGTTCTGCTGTTGCGACCGGGGCCCCTCCCGGCATTCGTATCGAATCAATTTCTGACCTGCTCGGCAGGGACCCCGATTATCTGCGTCCGTATCTGGGCAAGTCCAGTGAAGATGTTGCCCATGCATTCTCGTTGATCAATAATGCGCTATATTCAGACGGAATATTGATCGAGATTGGTTCTGACGTGCAAAGCGATGTCCTTCTTGAGCTGTTTTTTGTATCAAAAACCGATGCTGCCCTGATTTTGCCGCGCATTGTCGTGATTTCGCGTTCCGGATCGTCTGCCCGGATTATCGAGCGGCATGTCGGGCAGTCAGGAATTCATTCCCTGACCAGTAGCGTGGGGGAGATATACCTTGAAAAAGGTGCTTACCTGAACTATCACCTGATCGAGTCGGCTGCCGATACTGCCTATCAGGTACTGGGTAACTGGGTGTATTTGCATGCCGACAGTCAACTGGACTTCCATACCACTACTGTCGGCGGAGCCCTGGTTCGCAATGACCTCGTAATTGATCTTAGGGAGCCGGGCGCCGAGTGTAATTTGTTGGGTGCGTACTGTCTATCAGGTCGGCAGCATGTTGACAATTTCACGACCGTGATTCACAGTGCACCGCACTGCAACAGTAACGAGCATTACAAGGGGGTGCTGGATCAACGCTCGCGTGCGGTATTTCATGGTCGCGTCCGGGTTGCGCCCGATGCCCAGCAAAGTGATGCTCGGCAGGCCAGCAATACGTTACTGCTTTCAGCGGATGCGGAGATTGACGCCAAACCACAGCTTGAGATTTATGCAGATGATGTCAAGTGCTCACACGGTGCAACTGTCGGCAACCTGGATGAGCAGGCGATGTTCTATATGAAGGCACGAGGTATTGACGGAGGCACTGCCCGCTCAATGTTGATTCGTGCATTTATTGATGAAATACTGGATGCTGCCGAAGACGATCAGGTACAGCAGCATGTCAAGACATTGGTGGATGGCAAGATGTCAGGTTTACAGAAGTCCTTGAAATCCGGAGTGCAATCATGAAGCATGTGAACTTTGATCCTGAACTGGAACTCAAGAAATCGCATATCATGGAGGAGTTTGAGCAGAATGAGGGACCAGTCGAAGAAAGAACGCCGGGTACATACAATGAAGGTCCGATTGCCGAAGTTGATGAACAGGTCCTGCGGGAAGGCATTATTGAAGCCCTGAAGACGGTTTATGACCCGGAAATACCTGTCAACATTTACGATTTGGGGCTGATTTACGAGGTCAGGATCAAGGATCAGGTTGTCGAAGTGGATATGACACTGACAGCACCGGGATGTCCCGTTGCACACACTTTCCCCGGTATGGTGGAGCGCACGGTTGCCATGATACCTGGGGTTGCAGGTGCAGTTGTTGACTTGGTTTGGGACCCCCCCTGGACACCGGATCTGATTAGTGAAGCAGCCAGACTTGAATTGGGGTTAATCTGATGTCTGAATGGATTCAGGCTACCCGGACGGACAAGCTGAAACCGGGTGATCACATGGTGGTCGATATCGACGATGTATCGGTGGTGGTATTCAATCTCGACGGTGAATTTTATGCCCTTGAGAATGTCTGTACACATGATGGGAGCGAACTTTCCGGGGGGTGGGTGGTCGATGATGAGATCGAATGTCCATTCCATGGCGCACGATTCTGTATCCGTACCGGTGAGGTCAGGGCTGCACCTGCCTATGAACCGGTGGATAAACTGACAGTCAGGGTACGGGACGGGATGATTGAAGTTCGAGATGACCGGTGGGATTGAACCATCCCGGATAAGCCGTTAATCCGTCGTGCCAGTATGACTCGATGAAAGCACTGGAAGGAATCAGGGTTCTGGATTTCACGCATGTGCAATCAGGGCCTACCTGCACCCAGTTATTAGGCTGGTTTGGTGCTGATGTAGTCAAGGTCGAACGCCCGGGGGTTGGTGATGCAACCCGCAAGCAGCTGGCTGATGTTGAAGGAGCGGACTCCCTGTATTTCACGATGCTCAATCATAACAAGCGTTCACTAACTCTCAATACCAAGCATGAGACAGGCAGGGAGGTTCTGACGAGACTGGTCAGGACTTGTGATGTACTGGTCGAGAATTTTGCTCCTGGTGCCCTGGAACGCATGGGGTTTTCCTGGGAAAAAATCCAGGAACTTAATCCGCGCATGATCATGGCTTCTGTCAAGGGGTTTGGTCCGGGTCCTTATGAGGACTGCAAGGTCTATGAGAATGTTGCCCAATGCGCGGGTGGAGCAGCTTCTACAACCGGATTTCGAGATGGGCCTCCACTGGTTACCGGTGCCCAGATTGGCGATTCAGGAACCGGTCTTCATCTTTGTCTGGGTATTGTCACGGCCTTGTTTCAGCGCGAGAAGACTGGGCGGGGGCAGCGCATACTAGCTCCGATGCAGGACGGAGTCCTGAATTTATGCAGGGTCAAGCTTCGCGATCAGCAGCGGCTTGATAGCGGCCCTCTGAAGGAATACTCGCAGTTTGGAGAAGGAATACCCTTCGATGAGGCCACACCCAGAGCAGGAAACGATTCTGGCGGTGGTCAACCAGGAAGGGTCTTGAAGTGCAAGGGTTGGGAGAAGGACCCCAATGCCTATACGTACTTTATTACCCAGGCTGCAGCCTGGCCACAGATATGTGATGTGATTGGCAAGCCTGAGTGGAAGGAGCATAAGGATTTTGCCGAACCTCAGGCAAGGCTCAAAAGGCTGAATACGGTTTTTGATGCGATTGAAGCGTGGACCATGACCCAGACCAAGTTTGCAGTGATGGCAATCTGTAATCCGCTGGACATTCCGGTTGGGCCTATCCTATCCATGAAGGAGCTTGCTGAAGATCCTTCGCTCAGAGAGTCTGGAACAGTAGTTGAGGTGGAGCATCCGGAGCGCGGCAAGTATTTGACGGTCGGTTGCCCCATAAAGATGTCAGATTCTCCGGTTGAGGTTGTCCGCTCTCCGTTACTGGGTGAGCATACTGATGAAATTCTAAAGCAGATACTCGGATATGAAGATGATCAGGTCGCCGAGATGCATGAAAGCGGCGTAATTTGAACACCCGATTTTACGTACAAACCGAATGAAGAGAATGACCGAGACCCCGAAACTTTATTTTCTGGATGCCGGGTTTTCCACATGGCTCAGTGGTTGGCGTAGTGCTGGTGAAGCAAGACTCGGACCGATGGGGCGTACTCTTCGAAATACAGGTTTTCTCGGAAATTCTGAAGGTATTTCTCCATCGGGCACGTGAAGTCCAGGTGCATTTCTGGCGCACATGTGATGGTCAGGAGATTGATCTCCTTGTCGAGTCAGATGAACGGGTATTCCCGATTGAAGTCAAGGTGGGGTCGCCAAGTCCATCTTCCCTGCTCCAACTCGACAGGGCTGGGAATTCTAATTGGCAATCTGGACAGGAGGTTTCGCTTGCCGATGAAGCGAAGCCGGTAAGGTTAATGAACGAATGACATCTTTGTGCACCTGGTGATCTTGACCTAGGCATCATATAGTGAGTACCTTTAGTGAGTACCTTGGCTTTTGCCAGACATGCAAATCCATGTCGACATCCCGACTCAATCCTGCAGGGATAAGCAAGGAATGATTCCAACGCTTTTGAGCATATCGGATGGGCAAGGATTACGGGAGTGTTCATCCGTTTATTTCTCTGAGAATCCGAAGGCACTGCTTGTTGACAATCCTCTCAATTCGTTGTAATGCGGGATAGGGCCCATAACGCTCTTCGAAAATTTCCCATTCCGGGGAGATTCTTTCCAACAGGCCTTCTGCAACTTCAAATATCAGTTGGTTTATCGATTTTTCAGTTACATTACATTGTTTGGCCAAATCATGCCAGTGGGTCAACATGATAGTGCCGGGGTCCCGCTTATCCCCGACATACACAGCAAGACGATGATCAATGTGCTCTATGGTCCGAGTGCAGATCAAGTCATAAAACGGAGCCAAGCGAATTTGTCCACTCTCTGCATACAATAAGGAAAGGTTTTTGGCATGACCATCGGAGTTACCTGCAAGCACATTGAAAATCTGCCAGCGTAAAAGATTTTTTGCATCTGCTACAGGATTGCTGGAGATATTCTGCACTAAGCGAAAGCAATCAGCGAAAGACGGTCCCCCATCTTCCTGATATTTGTATTCACTGCCTAAACCTAATGCCTGGCATACGTCTTCCTGATGTAGCCTCTTTATTTTATTGTCATTGCCCCATATGCGGTCGTACCGGGCAATCTTGACAAATCGATTCCCTTCAATGGAGTGTAAGACAATGTCAATGACGGGCAAGTTGATGGATGCTGCGAGTTGAGTCGTGAACGTTTCATAAGCAGGTACATTGCGATAGTGTTGCGGGTCAAATTTCAGGATATGGCTAGTAGGTGCTATGCTCTTTGGAACATAATACTGATTATCGAGACAAAGTACCGGGCACTTATAACTGAGCACCTGCAAGTGACAATCTTGGATAATACCCCTTTGACCAATCGATATAGGGATGGCCTCGGCGAAGAACAAGATCCGAGAAATCTCTATCTGTAAGCTGTTCATACTGTTGTGATTCAACTGGCTCCTGGTCTGCAGGTAGAATTGACAGTGCGCCAGCACACTCGCCTCCAAGTTCGCGTAGCAACATAAAATCCGTATCCGGTAGTTTTCGTTCATGTGCGATTTTCTTGCGCATCTCGCCTTCAGGCAGCAGATTAGCAAACCAATTGTGGGCAACTTTATCCTCTGGGGGAAATTCGCCTTCCCGCAGAGGAAGGGAACGGGAAATCATGAAGCCTCCATCGGAAATCCAATCGGACTCATAACAAAACCCAATGAATCCGGCTATGTCGTGCCAAATCCTGCCAACTAGTCGCTGTTCATGCCAGACATTCAGAAATTCTCGGTAATTCATGCGACTATTTGCGGTCTTTTTCGACATTAGTGAATGGAGTCTTCCAACTACGAGGTTGAATAACGACATCAAGCCCCAGCATGTTTAATGCTTCAAGTACTTTACCGATTTCTGCTGTTTTTTTGCCACGTTCGAATTCCGACAGGAAACGTACTCCTATATTGCCGAATTCGGAAGCTTCCTCCAGCGTCAGTTTTTGCCGTTTGCGGTGAGCACGTGCCAATCTACCAAGTTCACTAGTTGTCCTGATTGAGCCGTAAGTGATGTCTTGTTTCTCATACATTGGATTCTTCCTAAAAATTAAAGCCGTCCGGAATCCATAGTGGTTGCATCTATCAATTCCATAAAATATTTACCGTACGGTAAATATAAAACAGTGATCTAATTATTTCAACAAAAATATTACCGTTCGGTATTTACATTGACATAATTCAGAAATCGGAATAAGTATTGTCTCGTACGGGATAAGAGTGGGGTAGGCTACTGATCTTGCGAAAAATAATTGTCGTACAGTACAAATAGCATGATGATTCGATTTTCCCGATCGTTTTTGCAAAGTGTCTTTGATCCCATTATCAATTTCTCAAGTCGAACAGGGTATTAAAAATGGGTAGGGAACACGAGTAGCATTGCTAGTATGTCAACTATCCTCCCGGATATGGAACGGACTGACTGGCATCACAAATACGGCATGAATGACTTCCCAGACACAACCCGTGTTTCGGTTCCTATGTCAAAGGAGATATGCTTCATGCTGAAGGGGTGCCTGTGAAGGGAGAATTACCACACCTCCAATAATCAGGATCAGTGTCTCGAGCTTCCGCGTCATGTCGATACGGGTTACCATGCGCTGGGCTGGATCAACATGAGGGTACCCTGAGACAGGGGTGATAGCCGACGCAAGTGGTTCGAGAAGCTAGGAATCCCATCTGGCCCAAGCCCTGTGCAGGATCTTTTCCGGAGTCAATTGATTGCAGATGAAAGCTCTCGGACTCTCATCCTTCCGAAGATTTTCTCCCTGACATCTCGATGGCGGTTGCCCTGACTGCTTTCCAAAATCCCATGTCATCCAAAAGGTTGTATTGGACCTTGAGCGTGAAGACAGAGCCGAGAATGATTGATCCCAAGGCTAGACTGGAACTCAGTGCAAGGGTAGACATGCCCGTTATGCCCTGGCCGATCGTGCAACCAAGAGCCAGTACACCACCAAAGCCCATCAATACTGCTCCAACGACATGATTAATCAGGTCACTCGTATCGCTGAAGCTCTCGATACGAAAATTCCCCGTCATCAGGCTGTAGGCGAACGATCCAAACAAGGTTCCCAGTACAATCGCAATGCCAAAATTTATCGTAGCACCAGTAAATGTCATCAAGTAACTGATGGTGTTGCCAACGGGTGAGATGAAAGATACCCCTTCAAGCTGGATAGGGTCAAAATCATCAAATCCTATTACCCCCGTGGTATACCAGGCCCCCCCAATCAACATGCCAATCCCGATTCCCGCCAGCAGGTTATCAATGCGGGACCAGACCTGCCGGTCAAGAAGGGCGAACACAATCGCAGCACCACCAATGACAGCAGTCAGGATGATTGCTCCCGTACTTGGGGACAATCCTGTAAGGCGGGACAGGATATCGTGTAGTCCCTGACTGGCAAGACCCGCATCCGAGAGTTGCCAGGTTGTTGGTTCGTTTATGCTTAACCTGGCTATGGAGAGGATGCCGCGCAAGGTCATGTAGGCGGTTAACCCCATCACAAGCAACACAATCAGGGATTTTAAATTACCGCCCCCAAGGCGTACTACTGTTCTTTGTCCGCAACCTGACGCGATAGTCATGCCGATACCGAACAGCAACCCGCCGACAATATAGCCAAGCCAGGTAAAACTGGTGGTGTGATAGATCGACTCTCCCAGATCAATGCTCCCTGTCAGATACAGAATCTGTGTGACGATCAAGGCAAAACCCATTGCCAGAAACCAGACCCGGAAACGAGTCAATGATCCCATGTTTATCCAGTCGCTGATCGCCCCCATCGTGCAAAACTGTGTACGACTGGCGATTGCACCAAAGACGGTCGCACCGAAAAACCCGATGAGCGCAATTTTATGGACGTGTTCAAGTTCCATGTTTCTGATTGGGCAAATCCAGAACGACTGTCTGCTCAGGATTTCTCCAGAACAAAGTGAAATTCACTGCCGGATGCGGTCGATTCAAGCAGTTTATGGCCTGTCTGGTTGGCAAATGCCTCAAAATCTCGAACAGAACCAGGGTCGGTAGCCAGGATTTTCAGGGTTTCACCGGATTGCATGCCGTTGATGGTTTTTTTGGCCTTGAGTATGGGTAGCGGACAGTTCAGTTTGCGCGCATCAAGAAGCTTTGTTGTATCAGTCATGTCATTCTTGTTGGTTTGGGTTTGAAATAGAGTGCAAAACATCGATCACGGCCGAGTCTGGGCTTCTTGTGTCGAACGATCATCGAATAACAAATATACCGCAATCGGTTATCGATGAATCGTGTGACTAGCCGATTAGCCGTTTCAATTATATTGCACAAAATGGACTCGATTTCATATCCACAAATGGGTACTCTTGTCGCAATGAAGCAGAATAATCTGCCCAGTTTATGAATCAAGCATTTCAAATATCAACATGCAACTGAAAAATCACGATTATCCGCTGTGAGTTTTTGAAAATGGGCCTGTGCTACACTCTGTTTGTGAAAATTATCTTGATGGTGCTGATGAACAGTACGAGGCATCTTTGTCCAAGCAACCCATGGTGAGTCAACGAACATGACTTCTCGTCGTTCCTTTCTAAAATTGATCGGTGCTGCAGCGACCGGTTCCCTGGCTGCAGAATATGCTCAACTCTGGCAACAGGATGCTTTCGCCGAGACGCTTGATCGACTGTATGACCTTCCGCTAACGGGACAAGTGCGTATTCTGCATACCACGGATATTCATGCTCAGCTATTGCCCGTTTACTTTCGGGAACCCAATGTAAACCTTGGTATTGGACCTGCCGAGGGCAAGCTGCCACATCGCGTAGGCCGTGCATTGCTTGACAGTACCGATATTCAAGAAGGCACCATGGAAGCTTATGCTTTCACCTATCTGGATTTCGAGGCCAATGCCAGAAAATACGGAAAGATGGGAGGGATGGCAAACCTTGCTGCCCTGTACAGGTTATTGAGAGAGCAGGCAGGAACCGAACGGGTTTTGACTTTGGATGGTGGAGATTTGTGGCAGGGTTCTGCAACGTCATTATGGACGCGAGGGCGCGATATGATCGAGGTTTCCAACCTGCTGGGTATCGATATTATGACTGGACATTGGGAGTTTACCTACCATCAACATGAAACCCTGTCGAACATTCAGGCATTCAATGGTGAATTTATCGCCCAGAACGTGCGCATTAAGGAAGATAGTTTATTTGAGGACGCCTACTTTGAAATGGCGGAAGAGTTCGACGGTATCGGTCTTTATGATGAAGACAACGGGATTCCGTTTAAGCCATACACGATTCGAGAGGTCGCCGGACATCGCATAGCAGTGATCGGACAGGCTTTCCCTCGCACCGCCAACGCAAATCCCCAGGGGTTCATTCCCGACTGGACTTTTGGAATTCGCGAAGATGAAATGATCGAATTGATCGACCAGATCAATGAGGATGAATCTCCGGATGCTCTTGTTCTTCTCTCTCACAACGGCATGGATGTCGATCTCAAGTTAGCCTCAAGAGTCAATGGCATCGATGCCATTTTGGGTGGTCATACCCATGATGGAATCCCTGTGCCTGTCGAAGTCAATACTCCAGATGGCGGTAGCTGTCTAGTCACCAACGCTGGAACCAATGGCAAGTTTGTTGGAGTGCTGGATATCAGGTTGGGAGATGAGAAGGAACGAGGGATGGCCTATCACTTGCTTCCCGTATTTGACTCATTGATCGAGTCTGACCCTGAGATGTCCAGATTAGTGTCGTCGATAAGATCCCAAACCTATCAGGATTCGGTTATCGAGAGCCGGGCACCAGATCATAAAGTGCATCCGGCTCGTATAGGTGCACGCTATGACGACATTCTTTCGGAGAAACTCGCTTTGGCAGATCGGACCCTGTACCGACGGGGAAATTTCATGGGTACATGGGACCAGCTAATCTGCGATGCACTTATTCATGAGTACGGTGCCCAGATTGCCCTGTCTCCGGGTTTTCGATGGGGCACGACCGTGCTTGCAGGTGAATGGATTACCATGGAAGATGTGATGACGCAAACTGCGATGACCTATGGAGAGACATATGTTCAGGAAATGACAGGTGAAACGTTGCTCACCATCCTGGAAGCCGTTGCCGACAATCTGTTTGATCCGGACCCCTATCTGCAGGCGGGTGGCGACATGGCCAGGGTTTCCGGCATGCATTACTCATTCGACCCATCAAAACCCTTGTTGGAAAGAATCATTGAAGCGTCCCTGGACAATGGCGAAAGCATAACCGCTGACGGAACCTATACGGTAGCAGGTTGGGGGGTTGTGGGGGAATATCCGGATGGAAGGCTGATTTGGGATATTGTGCGTGATTATCTTGTATCAGAGCGTGGTGATGACAACATCATACGTATTCCAAAAATGTACCATCCAACCCTGATTGGCGTCTCAAGCAATCCCGGGATCAAGGATTATGAGGGAACCCTGATCTAGTTCCGCTAAATGGAGGATTCGCTAGATATCGGTGTGGCCTCCAAATGGATGATGCGACGTCTGCCATGTTGTTTTGTCGTGAATCAATCTTATGTTCAGACCATTCATCATAATGCTCCGCAACGGTTTGGGTAATTCGAAATTCACTTGAACGGTACATCTCGCGTTTGATCGGATAGTCGGAATTGCTGATTGATTAAGTCTGGTCTCCTGTAGCCATTTTGCCCGCCTCATGATCTCTCCGGAAAGCGGACAGTTTATGTGCTACCAAACCGGACAGTTTATGTGCTCGCAACAACTCGCAACAAATTACTTGCCAAGTTCAAAATGCTTGAGTAATATAGGCATGGGATAATAAATATAAATCGTTGATGCGGTTAAATCGCATCATCATAAAATAAACACTTAAACATAATTCAGGTGGATGGTTAATGATTAAAAAGACTCTTATGGTTCTGAGTCTAGCGATCGCTATGACTCTGGGTTCTTTCGGCGGCGGCATTGCCCTTGCTGATGAAGAGGCGGTAAATCAAGGAAAGAGCGTGGCTTTCAACAGGCAAAAGGGAAACTGCCTTTCCTGTCACATGATGGATGATGGCGATCAGCCCGGCACCCAAGGACCCCCGCTCGTTGCGATGAAGCTCCGTTTCCCGGACCGAGAAAATTTGCGGTCCCGCATCTATAATCCGCTTGAATTCAACCCCAATACCATCATGCCTCCGTTCGGCTTGCATAACATTCTGTCGGACGAGGAAATTGATGCGATTGTGGAATATCTTTATACCCTGTAAATCAAATAGAGGAAACAGCAACAATGAAGAGAAGAGAATTTAACTTCAGGTTCGCCAGCATCGCAGGCTTGTGGGCTGGTATTGCTTCTGGCCTGATACCGGTTTCGGCTTTGGCCAGATGGCCTACTGCCGCATTTGATACCGAGACTACGGAAGATGCCGCAAATGCCTTGTTTGGCGGGTCCGAAATGATCGAGACTGATGCGATTACCTTCAAGACCCCGGATATTGCAGAAAACGGTCGAGTGGTCCCCGTAAACATCAATGTCGGCTTGAACAATATTGAGGAGGTAGCCCTCATGGTACCGGAAAATCCAGCTCCACTGGTCTCGACCTTTGTGATGTCAAATCAGTCAAACGTAGCAGTTGGTACCCGCATCAAAATGGGTAAGACCTCGCCTCTGGTGGCGGTGGTCAAGGCGGATGGTAAGGTATATACCGCTACCAGCAAAGAAATCAAGGTCACCATTGGTGGCTGCGGCGGTTAATCGGAGGTAATTATCATGGCGATTAAATGCAAAGCAAAAATGAAGGATGGCATGGTGGAAGTCAAGGCCTTAATGAAGCATGCGATGGAAACCGGTCTCCGCAAGAACTCAAAAACGGGAGAGCCAATTCCTGCACATCACATAACAGAGGTGGTCTGTATGCATAACAGCAGTGAATTGTTTCGGTGCAACATGGGCCCTGCGATTTCCAAGAACCCGTATTTGTCGTTTACTGTTTCGGGACCCAATGTCGGAGATACACTTCAGCTCTCGTATGTAGATAACATGGGTGAGACCGATTCTGGCGAAGCTGTCGTCAAGTGATCTACAAGATATTCGCACCGGACCCGGTGCAACACTAACTAGGGTGGAGACTAAGATGTTAAAAAAATATGCGCTCCTGTTAGGGGCCGTTCTAGCCTTGGCGTGGAGTAGTACATACGCGAGTCCTGAAGACGACCGGATGGCTTTCGAAAATTATTTCACGACGAAATTTCCTGGAGTTCCCTTAAATGACTTCAAGAATGGAATTTATTCCGTTGACCCGGTTGCCCGGGCCGACTGGGAACAGATAGAAGAATTCCCACCATACGAACTGGCTGTAGATGCGGGCGAAGCGGAATACAACAAACCCTTTGCCAATGGCAAGTCCTACTCCGACTGCTTTGGTGATGGTGCTGTAAGAGGCCAGTACCCCTACTGGGATGGTGAGCGCAAGGAGGTAATCACCCTGGAGTTGGCCATCAATGAGTGTCGAACCAGTAACGGTGAAAAACCGCTGAAATGGAACAAGGGCAAGATTGCCGAATTGTCGGCCTATATGTCCTACATTTCACGGGGGCAAACCGTTGACGTGAAAATTCCCGAAGATGATCCGGAAGCATTGGCGGCATACGAGCGCGGCAAGCAGTTCTACTACACCAAGCGTGGACAGCTGAACTTTTCGTGTTTTGACTGTCACGGTACCGGTGCCGGCAAGGGTGTTCGTCTGGAAAAACTGAGTCCTGCTCTGGGTCATGCTACGCACTGGCCCGTGTACCGTTCGAAATGGGGCGCAATTGGCACCCTGCACCGTCGATTTGGCGGTTGCAACAGACAGGTACGGGCAAAGAACTTCAAGTCGCAGGGGCAGGAATATCGTGAACTGGAGTATTTTCTGACATATATGAGCAACGGTCAGGAGTTCAATGGTCCTGGTGCCAGACGATAACACCACACAGCAAATGCATAGGAGAATATCCATGAAAAAATACGTAATGAGTAGCTTACTGGCCTTGTCATTTGCGGTTGCGGGGACAAGCCTTGCCGGTGATGAATTCGAGGCCGCATGGCAGGCCGCGGACGATAAGCGCAAGGAAGCTGCCAGCATGAAATCGGAATGGCGGGATACCAAGAAGATGCTGGACAAGGCCAAGCAGGTTGCGGAGAAGGGCGACATGGATGCTGCAATGACCCTTGTGGCAATGGCTCATGAGCAAGCGGCAGATGGCATCGCACAGGCCGAAAGGGAAGCCGTAATGTGGATAACGCGCGTTCCCCGATAGCGTTGTGCACTATTCGTCCGGTAGATGCGTTCAATAAGTAACCCCAGACAATTTCTATCTGGAGCAACATACATCAATATTCTGGCATAAGTCTGCATGGTAAAAAGATAGCCTGATGGACAAGATTACCAATTGGAGTCGAATAACGAGCCAGGGTCATGGTTTGGGACATGTGGTTGTGGTCATGGTCGATCAGGAGGATTGTCCATATTGCCGCCAAGTTGAAGAAGAGTTTTTCTCTGCAATTCTGGCAAGTGGTCAATATCAGGGTATCGTGTCAATGGGCAAGATTTCGATTGACGCAGGCGAGACCATCATCGATCAGGGTGGGCAGGAAGTCAGTACCCGGGAATTCCTCGCCGAATATGAAACGGACTGGACTCCAACAGTTCTGTTTCTCGATCATCAAAAACGTGAAGTTGCCGATAGACTGACGGGGTTATCAACCCCCGATTATTATGTCTACTATCTGGAGCGGTCAATCAATTCAGCCATTCGCAATTTGCAGAGCCAGTCGTAACACTGGTTCTGCAATTCACGGAAACAAGCTGGCCGCCCTGATTCTTTTATTTCTCGGGTCTGCCGTCTGGGCAGATGATTCCCGGTTCCAACTGGTTCGGGATAGTACTGTCCCGAGCAATATTTCACCGTATGTGGCGAAACATTCGGATGACCTGATTCTCTGGCATTCGCTGGCTCCTCACTCACTTGAACTGGCCCGCCATCTCAATCGTCCACTCCTTGTCTCAAGTGGCTATCTTTCCTGTTACTGGTGTCACAGGATGGCGGAGGACACATTCAGCAATCATGGACTCGCCGAGTTCATTAACCATCATTTTGTGCCAGTGATTATGGACCGGGAGGTACATGTTGAAGAGGACCGTTCACTGCAATCATTTATGCAGGAGACCCGAGGCATTTCCGGATGGCCAGTAATTGTCATCATGACGCCTCACGGATACCCGGTTTTTGGCTATAGCTATACGGGTCCGGATTCCCTGATGACATCGCTACAGGACTTCGTCACCAACTGGAGCCAGTCAGCTTCAGGCATTTCCGATTCCGCATATGCTGACAGCCGGCAACGACGCCAGAATCAATTATCCGGAGGCCGTTCTGTTGCCGGATTGTCATCACTTGAGTTGTTGCAACGGTTTTTGACGCAGGCGAATGCCGCAACCGATATGACTTTTGGTGGATTCGGCATGAACACGAAATTCCCCTTTGTACCGCAAATGAACATGCTGGTCGAATTATCGGCCCTCAATCCGGATCCTGAGGTCATGGCATTCATTGAGATTACCTTGAACACAATGCTCGATTCCGCGATCATTGATTCAATCGAAGGAGGCATGTTTCGCTATAGTGAGACTAGGACCTGGAACAAGCCACATTTTGAACAGATGTTGTACAGCCAGGCACTGATGAGCAAATTGCTGTTACGGGCATCTGCAGTATTCGGAAATCATCGATATCAGGTAGCCGGACTCAATATGCTTGATCATATGGTCAAGAACTTCAAGCTTGATAGTGGATGGTATGCGTCTTCCTTGTCGGCAGTATCTTCGGATGGAGTTGATGGTGGTTATTATCTGTGGAGTCACAGACAGCTTGAAGAAGTATTCGGCAGTGACTGGACGCAGCGTATCGAAGATCGGCTACCGGATGAGGACTATGTATTGCCCGCACCGATGGAAAGTGCAAAAGACGTGCAGGCGATAATACTCAAGCATCGAAGTGCTCGTCCACGGGAGCGTGATGAAAAGCCGGTACTCGGCTGGAATGGCCTGGTGTTATCGGCCATGGCTTATGGTGCCGCTCTGGATGATCGATTTATCGGTGATGCCCAGACATTGGCCAAGTTGCTGATTCGTGAGATCCAGCGTGATAATCTACCCGTGATTGCAGACGATGAAGAGTCGCAGCTATCGACTCTGGAGACTTACGTTCAGGTCGCCAGTGGGCTTCTTGACTGGTGGCAGATTATCGATGATCCTGAAGTGCTTGAAGGGGTACTTGGGTTATTGAATGAGAGCATGGTTAAATTTCGTGAACAGGAATACTGGATGGAAGCTGAAGCGTTGTTGCCAGAAGCCGGTATGGGTACGATCGCGGTACCTGATCGCCAGATTCCATCTGCGTCTGGACAATGGTACCGACTGGCGATGTTGATGCGATCTATCGATCCTGAGTTGGCAGGGCCTTTGGTCGAGACCATGCAGGAAATGGAGGAAACCCAGTCTTTAATGATGCATGAAGAGGCGTTTTATCATGCTACCTACATACTTGCAAGATTGCTCAAGGATCTGTCAGGGCAGTCATGAATGCCGGGTATTGAGTGAGTCGTTGAAAGTATTAACATGAATATTGCAAATGAACTCTGGCGATCCTCGGCCTATCGACCGCTCTATACCTGGTTGATTATCTCCGGCCTGGTCCTCTTCGGCTTCTTTCTCCTCTGGAGATATCAGTTCATAGATCAGATCATCGAGGCGGATCTAACCAGGTTATCGCTGATTATCGGGGTGGTTTTTCTGGCGGCATGTGGTTATCTGGGAGTCAGTGCATACCGTTTATCCCAAATGAATTTTCGTTTTTTGCATCGTGTTCAAAATGGCAATTCGGATACAACCGGAAAAGCAGAACCAGATGCAGTAGATGAATATCTGGACTTGATGCTGGAACCAAAATCCGAGAATGCTCCTCATGATGAATCGATGCATACATGGCTTGCTGAGCAAGTTCACAAGGGGCATCGTCTGGGCTGGTTTATTTCTGACAGTCTGATTCGGCTGGGGCTGGTCGGAACAGTGATTGGATTTATCATCATGCTGGGGTCGGTCTACGATCTGGAGGGCGATGATGTTTCCGTTCTGCAGGATCTGATGTCCAGCATGGGAGGCGGTATGCAGGTTGCCCTGTACACCACACTGACTGGAATTAGCCTGTCTCTGATTCTCGGGATTTACTGCAAATATCTTGATTCGGGTGCAGATGAGCTGGTGTCACGAGTAATCCAGCATACTGCTCGTTCTCGACAGGAGGGGGGCAAGTTTGGGAAGTCTGTATCTGAAGCATCCTAAACGCAGTTCTCAGGCTGATCCGTTTATCGATCTGCTGTTCAACTGCCTGCTTGGTTTTGTGTTCCTGTTTCTGGTTGCACTGCTTTATATCAACCCGGAATCCAGACAGGCCAATATCGAGAAAAAAGCCGAATACGTCATTTCGGCGACTTGGCCTGAATTGCTCAAGGACGATATTGATCTTTGGGTCAAGGGGCCGGATGAACAAATCGTATCCTATCTAAATCGTGATGCCGGATGGCTACATCTGGATCGTGATGATCGCGGTGTTGTCAATGACACCATCGTGATCAACGGTCAGGAGTTGGTGAATCCAATCAATCAGGAGATCGTGACCATTAGAAAGAAACAACATGGTGAATACACCGTCAACTTGTTTTTTTACGACTCTGATCCCAGCTCCAAAAGCAAGTCCGGTTCCAGTCAGACAACATCAGTACCCGTGGAAGTCAGGATTGACCGGGTCAATCCGAAATTCGAGAGAATTTTTACCGAGAGTGTAATCATGCGGGGCGTAGACCATGAACGGACTGTAACTCGGTTTACAGTGAGGCCAGACGGCCAGCCTGAGGTGTTCAATGACCTGCCAGCCATTTTGACTCCCTATAAGCTTGATCATATGCCCCTATGGCCAAATTGACGATCAGCTTGGTTTACCTTGTGCCACTTGTAATCATTGCCTCCAGTTGGGCGCAGGGTCGGATGACTCAGGCTATTCGGATTGGTGTCTTGATGCTATTGCCGATTTGCTATTTGATGCATTGGTATTTGCTGGAACGCATGAGTGGTTGGCCAACCGATCTACAGATACCCGAACAATTCGAATTGGTGGCGGCCAATGTAGTTGAGCCACATAAAACCCTCAATCGGGATGGTTCAATTTATCTGTGGATTCGAACTCGTCTGGAAGAGCCTCCTCGGTCATTTGAACTGGAATACTCAAGAGAACTGCATACGAAAATTGTCGAGGCACAACGCCGTCTTGATGAAGGTGTCAGACAGTATGGAAATGCTTCGTCTGGTCGTGAGTCCGGTGATCAAGGGTCGTCTGGGAAAGGGGGCATGATGCTGGAGCTTCGGGATCTAACTGAGCGCCAGCTCCCAGCCAAGACTTTTTGAGTTTGTCCAGCATCCATCAGGCCCCTAATCCTTGAATAGGAATCAGGAAAAAGTAAAAAGTTTTGTTCAATCAGGATATTAATTTGTCGTCGACCGGCATGCCCAGATCGGATTCGGCCCAGGCCGGATCGCGGCTAGCGACGAACCTGGCGAAGGCTCATATGGCCATCAGGTGCTGGTTGCGGGTCTGGGGGGTGTGTAGCCGCCTGTCCCGGATTGTCTGGAAGGGGGCCGGGACGGTTTGACCCGGATTGCGCCACATCGTTTCCGTCCCGGATCGAACCGGCATTTCTTTCCTGTATGGATGGCGATACCGTCGTCCGCCGGCAGGCGGCTGACGCAAACCGCGGTTGCATCTGGCCAGCTTTTCGTCAATAATATGTTTCATTCGCCTCGAC
>JAJEAV010000035.1 GCA_022822625.1 Gammaproteobacteria bacterium
CGGTCGGCAGCGGGTCGACACCGAACAGGGCACTGCAGGCAGGCATGCCGTACGAGCTGCGGCCATGCGCTGGTGATCGAGAAACGAGGGCGACTGCATGAAGAATACCGAGAAGGCAGCCATCAGGATGTCGTCAAGGGCATACTGCCTGTTGCTTCCATGGTGCGGGTTCCGGATGCTGCCAAAGACCCCGCGCATGCGGACGATCAGGTGGTCAAACAGAGGCTTCATGATCCCCGGCCTCGACTCCCATGGTCCCGGAATGACCGCCAGACGTTCGGCCGGCCCTATCTCGCGATAGCGCCTCGACCAGCTCTCGGCATGACGCTTGATGCGCTGGCGATCGGTCGCGTTACGACCCGGCAAGACGATGCCAGTGCACCTGACCCGGCTCGAAGTTGTACCACACCTTCTCGGTCACCACCCCGGCATGGTTCATGACCTGCATCGAGAGGCTGTGCCAGTCTCCGAGGCATTCGTCGTAGAGCCGGCCCGACAGACCACGAAAACATCTTTTCATGCCCGAACACGAAAATAAGACATCATCGCAAGACAATAGGATAGAGACAACAACCGGGAAATATTTTCCATAATTGGAATTGCTGCTTGCATAGAGGAATTGAAGGGTCTTGCTGATCAAGGGATGCATTCCATTTCCCATGGGGCCGTTTCACTGATAGTCATACTGACTCCAAACGACTGATTGATTGTGCAGGCTCGGCATAAGGCCAGCTTTTGCCTGTCAGGATTGGAGTGGCTGTCTTCGACTCCTTCCGATTCGGCTTCACAACGGGCATCCTTGTCGTTCGGAATCAGTATATGCAACTGTTCCAGGGGAAATTCAATCCCCAACTCCACTCCGAAATGCAGCTCCGGGCCGGGCCGGTTGGCTGTCTTTGGCATATCGTCAGAGTGCCTCGACACGCATCTCCAGCAGGGTTCTATCGCCAAACACCATGCCGATCAGGTGAACCGGTTCTCCACGACCCCGATACTTCTCTGCATACCCTTTTCCCCGTATCTGCTTGATTGCACTGTCGAGTCCTTGTTCGGTTTCTGTCTTGTCTTTCACCATCTTGAACTCCAGCACGAACACCTGGCCTTCATGCAGTAGCACCATGTCCGAACGGCCGTGGCTTGAAGCCTCCTCTGCCTTGACCTCAACCCGTGTCGTCTTGAAACCCATGTACAACAGGCTCGCATACCAGGATTCGTAGTGACCGAGACCGCCACTGTTATGCCAGGAATGGGGAATCTCCGCAAACAGTGTCTGAACCTTCTCCCGGAACAGGGAAAAGTCGTTGGCACCGAGAGCTTCAACCATGTCCCTTCCCGCGGTCGCCACTTCCCGGCCTCGTCCGGTCAGGTGCTCGGCCAGACCCTTGTTGAAACTGCTCTGCACCTCGAAGTTCGGATAGTCCAGATGATACAGGGTATGACTGTCCTGCTCCTCCTCTTCCGTGATGGTCAGATACCCGGACTGGAACAGCAACGCCTCGCTGCTGAACGTATCCAGCTCGAATTTCGAAACCAGGGACGCGTCTACCACCCGGTTTTCCAGCTGCATGGGATTGACCCTTTTCTCCATCAGCAACCGGTACAGGTAGCCCGGTCCACCGGACTGGAACCAGTGCTCCTGGAACTTGCGCCTCTTGAACAGATGCAGAATGTCGTGCGGGTTGTAGAGTCTTTCCTCACCCAGCCAGTTGTAGCCGTTGTACCATCTGCGAATCTCGTCCCGGTCCAGCCCTTCCAGCTCCGGGGCAAACACGGTATCGAGATCGTAATCCGTATATCCGCAGATGGTCGCAAGGGGAGGGTACAGGCTGATGTCGTCAAGATTGTTGAGTCCCGACGAAAAACTGGTCTTCGAAAATATCGTGATGCCGGTCACGAAGACGAAGCGGATGTGCTCTTCTGCATCCTTCAGGACGCTGTACAGATTGCGTAGCTTATTCCTGTTTACCCTGGCCTTTTCACCATCCTCCAGCACGTTCAGGACCGGCCGGTCATATTCATCAACCAGCACCACCACCTGCTGGCCAGTTGCCTGGTGCAGATAATACAGGACATTCTCCAGTCGCTGGGAGGCGGATCGTGCCGAGGACAGGGTTTCCAGGTCAAATGCCCGCTCGATCCTGTACAGCTGGTTTAGTACATGGTTTTCCACATCCTCGGGCGTATCAACATCTCCACCGAAACTCAGACGGACCACGGGGTGCCTGACCGACCAGTCCCAGTGCGGATGGATGTCCAGACCCCGAAACAGGGACTCGTTTCCCTCGAACAGTTCCTGCAGGGTATCGACCAGCAGACTCTTGCCGAAACGGCGGGGACGGGAGAGAAAATAGTGCCGCCCCTGTCTGGTCATCTCCCGAATCAGGGGGGTCTTGTCGACATAGTAGTAGCCTCCTTCCCGGAGAGTGGAAAAGGTCTGAATCCCCATTGGCAGGAGACGGCGCTCTGTTCGGGCTTCTGCATTCATGATACAACCATCATGACATAGTGAAATAAGTGGTTATCCCTACCCCCAATCCTGATTGATTATGACTCGACACCTGCCACCTTCAGCATTGCATGCAACAACACATTACAGCCTGCCTCCAGATCTTCGGGCGTTGCATACTCGGCCTCGTTGTGACTCAAACCATCTAGGCATGGCACAAAAATCATGGCTGTCGGTACTACCCGGCAAACCTGACATGCATCATGCCCTGCACCGGAAATCATTTTCTGGGCCCTTAAGCCCAATTGCTCTGTCGCCTGACTGATGGCATCAATACACTCCGGATCAAACTTGACCGGTGGATTGTGCCAGATGGGCTCAAGATGAATATCCATGACATGCCTGGTCGAAATGTCTTCAAGGTTTTCCCGCATGACTTGCTCCATCTTATCAAGATCATCGTCTTCAGGGTGACGGAGATCAACAGTGAGGTGTACCGAGCCCGGTATGGTATTTCGGGAACCGGGCGAGACATCCAGACATCCCACAGTAGCAAGCGCATGGGGGGGATTGTCGAGCGCAAGTCGGTTGAGCATGCCGACAATCTCGGAGGCTACCAGCAAGGCATCCTTGCGGTTCGACATCGGTGTGCTCCCTGAATGAGAGTCCTGACCCGATACCGTGATGTCAAACCACTTGACCCCCTGCCCTCCGGTCACGATTCCGATTTGGTTGTCCGCTTTCTCGAGAATCGGGCCCTGCTCGATATGTGCTTCAAACAATGCGCCCAGTGGACGCTCTCCACATGGCTCTTGGCCCAGATAACCGATGTCCTTGAGTGCATCGTACAAACGGATACCTGCCGCATCCTGTTGTGACCAGGCATATTGTTTTTCGAAGAGGCCAGAATAGACACCTGACGAAATCATGGCGGGGGCAAACCTGGATCCTTCTTCATTGGTCCAGTCTACGATCTCGATCGGTGCCTTGGTCTTGACGGCATTTTCATTCAATGTGCGAACCACCTCCAAAGCAGCAAGCACACCATAAATCCCATCAAAGCGCCCTCCATGCGGTTGGGTATCAAGATGACTGCCCGCACAGATCGGAGGCCGGGCATTATCGGACCCGGACCTCCTTGCAAAGATGTTACCCATGTCATCAACCGATATCGAACAGGATTCGGCCTGGCACCATTTCACAAACAGGTCTCTGGCCTGACGATCTTCTTCGGTCAAGGCCAGACGACTTGACCCGCCACATTGACCCGGCCCAATTTCAGCGATCTCCATAATGCTTTTCCAGAGCCGGTCCCCGTTAATTCGAAGGTGCTGATTGAATTGACTCATTATTACTGCTCCAATGATGGCTTTCTAGTTTCGCCCCATGCGTACAATCGTATTGACATTGCGAGCGGTTGATTTGCTGTCGGCATCCATGTTTAACTCTTCGACCCAGTGACACCAGGTTCGACCATGACTACGGCGCTCACGCATTTTCCCCGGAACCATGGTTACTTTTTGATTCCGGGCGGCATTTCTGGGAAAGAAGAACACGGACCCCAGCAAAATTTCATCACGGGGGATGCCAAGCAAGTCAAATATTTCCTTTTCCCGCAACACTCCTCCACTTGACCAGTAGTTCGGGATTTCGTGTTCGGTAGCCGCCAGAATTATATTCTGAATCGCCGCCGCAGTAGCTGCAATATGCTCCATATTGGTCTGCGTCGCATCATAGCAATCAAAGCGTTCGCTCCCTGCAGCTCCATCCTCTGTTGTCGGGCACCAGGTTACCTGCAACAGCATATCCGAAGCAGCCAGCATCTCCGGCACTTTTGTCCTGTCATCTCGACTGATCAGCCACTCCCTGACTTCCCTGCAGATCGTTCGATTCAAAATATAAATTCGCCATGGCTCCGGGGCTTTGTCAGGGAGTTTTTCACGATGGGAATTGGCGGCCATATAGTGAAACGGTGCATAGGCAGCCGTAGCCACCAGAGACTCCAGAAGAGCCTGGTCAAAATCAGATTCCAATGGTGACTTGGCCAGAACCTTGCTGGTCTTTCTTGATGCGATTACTTCTTTTATTGACAAGAGATTAAGCGGGTCTTGGTGTTGTCCATAGTCTCGGGGAATCATGCAGGCGGCTAATTCCCATTGACCACCGTGCATTTAGGGCAAGATACTTCGAAACCACTGCGGTTTGTTTCACGGTCAAAACTGTGATTCATTATAACCCGAAGAAATACTGGATTCGCCAGCCAGATGTTGCAATACGATTCAACTGCTGGCCAACCGCTACGAAATCCGGCACTGCTTTTTCCTCTCCATGCTCCCGATATTTGCATCATGAGAATTACAACACCCGCTGATTGCTGCACTTTACCGGGAATCATTTTTCTTTATTTGTCGAACGAGCCGCTATACTTCCAGCGTGTACAAAACCTACCTGGCAATCACGATAACCATCAGCCAGGAAATGCCCAAGTGGTTGTACCTGTCATGGCCAAACCAATAAACCTTTCCAGGATATCGAATGAATACCCAGAAATATGACTATATCGTTATCGGCGGTGGTAGCGGCGGCATCGCTTCAGCACGTAGAGCTGCCGAGTATGGTGCCAGCGTTCTGCTCATCGAAAACAGCCATCTTGGAGGTACTTGCGTGAATGTCGGCTGTGTCCCGAAAAAAGTGATGTGGGCAGCCTCGCAAATCCATGAAACAATCCATCTCGCTCATCAATATGGAATGCCCGCCTCGCCAAGCCATCTTGACTGGCATACACTCAAATCATCCAGAGACGCCTACATACAAAGACTAAACGGAATCTATGCCCGAAATCTTGAAAAATCCGGAGTAAGAGTCAAGCAGGGCCTCGCACACTTTGCTTCACCCGATTGTATTGAAGTCAATCAAGAGCACTATTCGGCTGATCATATCCTGATTTCCACTGGCGGCCAACCTTCGAATCCAGTGGTTGAAGGCGCCGAACTGGGCATTGACAGCAACGGCTTTTTTGCATTGGAAAAACAGCCATCCAATCTGCTTGTGGTCGGTTCTGGCTACATTGCGACAGAACTCGCCGGACTCATGCATGGACTTGGCAGTCATGTCACCATGGCTTTGCGAAAAAACCGATTGCTCGGTGCATTCGATACAGACTTGCAGCACATCGTTCTCGAGCAAATGGAAGAATCCGGAATCGAAGTGATTCGAAATATTTCTCTTGCCAGGCTAAACGGTCAACCCGGAAACATTGAATACGAAGATACCGAAGGCAACACCAGAGGTGGATTTGATTGTGTAATTTGGGCCATCGGAAGACACCCCAATACCCAATACCTGAATCTCGAAAATGCCGGATTAAGCACCAATGAGCAGGGGTTCATTGATACCGACAAATTCCAGAATACTGCTCAAAGCGGAATTTATGCGGTGGGTGATATCACTCCCCGAGCCCAGTTGACACCCGTTGCCATCGCCGCCGGTCGCAAACTCTCCGACCGGATCTTTGGTGGGCAGGAAGAGGCCCGATTGGATTATTCGAATATTCCGACGGTGGTATTTTCGCACCCGCCCGTGGGTACTGTAGGCTTGACCGAAGCGGCTGCAATTGACCGGTTTGGCAAGGATTCAATCAAGGTTTATCGAAACACCTTTGTTGACATGTATTTTGCACTTTGCGAGCACAAGCCACGAACCCTCGTCAAACTTATAGTTCAAGGTCCGGAAGAGCAAGTCGTAGGCTGCCATGTTGCAGGACGAGGGGCTGATGAAATGATTCAGGGATTTGCCGTTGCCGTCAAAATGGGTGCTACCAAGTCAGACTTCGACAATACAGTTGCCATTCACCCAACCGCAGCCGAGGAACTCGTCACCCTGAGATCTTGATTTGGCAAGGACAGGGCAATCAGGCGACTTTGGCAAGTCTGCCAAGATGAACAAGCAATAGCGTAATTGCTGCCGGGGTAACGCCCGGAATTCGAGCGACTTGACCGATAGTTTCAGGACAAATTTGATTGAGCTTTTCGGTAACCTCGGCTGACAGGCCATGCACGTCGGAAAAATCCATGCCTTTTGGTATCACCAGACCGTGACTTTTCTCAAGGCGTTCAATTTCAGAAGCCTGACGTTCGATATAACCGTCATAGCGAGCCTGGATTTCCAGCTGCTTCTCAATCTCTGGATCGTCCAGGGGCGATTCCAGACCCGTAATCCCGATCAAGTCCCGATAATGAATCTCGGGTCGACGCAACAGGTCGAACAGGCTGGTCTCGCGGAGCAAGGGTTGACCGAACTTGTCAGCAAATGCATCCTGAACTTCATCAGGCCTCACCCGTACGTTCTTCAAACGATCCAGTTCCTGATGGAGACGGTCACGTTTATTCGAAAATATCTTCATTCTCGAGTCATCTACCAAACCCAGCTCATGGCCTTTTTCAGTCAAGCGCAAATCAGCATTGTCTTCGCGTAACTGTAGCCGGTATTCGGCACGGGAGGTAAACATTCGGTAGGGTTCCAAGGTACCCTGCGTGATCAGGTCATCTATCATCACGCCGATGTAGGCTTCATTACGTGCCGGACACCAGGGATCAAGTTCCTGAATTTTTCTGGCTGCATTCAAGCCTGCAACCAGCCCCTGCCCCGCAGCTTCCTCATAACCGGTTGTGCCATTAATCTGGCCTGCGAAAAACAATCCTTCGACGCATTTCGTCTCAAGCGAGCTCTTCAACCCTCTCGGGTCGAAATAGTCATATTCGATAGCATAGCCTGGTCGTGTGACCTGTGCATTTTCAAAACCCTTGATCGAACGTACAAACGCCACTTGTGTCTCGAATGGCAGGCTTGTCGAGATTCCGTTAGGATAGACCTCCGTGGTATTCAAGCCTTCCGGTTCAATAAAAATCTGGTGACTGGATTTTTCCGCGAATCGAACTACCTTGTCTTCTATTGAAGGACAGTATCGAGGGCCAGTCCCCTCGATCATGCCTCTATACATCGGCGATTGATGCAGGGCCGATTGAATGATCTCATGAGTACCCGGATTGGTATGTGCTATATGACAAATCACCTGTGCTGGATGGTATTCAGATTTTCCCAGATATGAAAATACCGGGGTCGGAAAATCTCCCGGTTGCTGCTCAAGGGTGCTGTAGTCAATCGTCTTGCCATCTATTCTCGGAGGCGTGCCCGTTTTGAGGCGTTCTACAGCAAACGGCAATTCACGCAGTTTTTCCGCCAGTGCAACCGAAGGTGGGTCGCCTGCCCGACCCCCACGGCTTTGCTCCATACCGACAAAAATCTTGCCATTCAAGAATGTTCCGGCCGTCAACACCACACATTTTGCGTGGATATGAACGCCGAGTTGAGTTCGAACTCCATTTACCTGACCACCGGAAATCAGCAGGTCATCAACGGACTGTTGAAATACCGACAGGTTGGGTTGATGGTCGACTGCCTGTCTGATTGCCATCTTGTACAATGCACGATCGGCTTGAGCCCGGGTTGCCCTCACCGCAGGTCCCTTCCTTGAATTCAGGATTCTGAAATGAATTCCGGCCTGATCAATCGCAGTCGCCATGGCTCCATCCAGGGCATCGATTTCCCTGACGATATGTCCCTTGCCAATACCCCCTATTGCTGGATTACAGGACATCTGGCCAATAGTCTCGATGTTGTGAGTCACCAGCAGGGTACTGGAGCCCATACGAGCCGATGCGAGTGCCGCCTCGACACCGGCATGCCCGGCACCAATCACAATGACATCGAACTGTTCGGAAAAACTCATGGTCCTTTTGGAGATACAGGAAAATAAATTACGGCTGTGCCTCTGGTTGGTAGTAATAATCGTATTGTCTCAATATATTATCGGTAAACAACCAGGCTTCGCGATGGGACAGAATGCTGTTTTCGGGAATGACAATCCTCACATACAGTGCCTGCCCCAACTGATCTTTCAGGCCTTGCAGGATTTTATTCAGAGTAGCCAGGCTAACCTTACTGGCATCATCCTGGCCCGGTTCACGAATCCGGTAGTGCAATTCTGAGTTGATTTTATCAAAATAAACCGTCGCCACCTGTTTTCCGGCTTCGCTCCGTGCTGGCCGGACAAGGTCTCGATATTTATCATCAAGAATCTCGTATTCCTCCTGCAGTGTTCTGAACTGTTGTTTTGAGGTACTTGCCTCTGCTTCCAGATCAACGATCTTGAGCTCCATGAGCTTGATCAGGTTTTCCAGCGTCTCCATCTGCTCGGCAGTTATTCGATATTCTTCCGCCTGACGTTGCCGGGCCGCCAGGTTTCTGCTGATTTCAGATTCCAGCTCCTGATTTATCAGTGTGGACTGGTCCAATAACTGCTGTACGCTAACCAGTTGCAAAGTCACGTTATCGAGTTTCTCTTCAAGGCTCGATCGCTGTTGAGTGAGTGATTCAATACTTTCAGCAGATGCCAGTTCCAAATCCGACAGCTGCTGCTCCAGTCCGGTTACCTGTCCCAATAATTTCTGGTTTTTGAAGATCAGGGATTCAACCTTCTCCTGGGATAGTTTCTCGGCTGCAAGCAACTCCCTGATTCTGTTTTCTGCATCCAGGTTGCCTAGCTTGAGTTCTTGTTCAATTTCAAGGAGCTTGGCGACCCGAAGTTCCACTTGCGCCTTCTCCTGAGCAATTTTCTGGAGAGTGTTTTCCAGCTGATCACGTGTGGATTGAAGATTGCCGACTTCAGATTTGAGTCCTTCCAGTTGAGATTGCTGTAGGCGTATTTCCTGTTCCTGGCGATCTCGTTCAACACGCATCTGCTCAAATTGAATCTGGAAGGTATCCCGAGATCTCTCGGCTTCCTGTTGACTGGACTGGGTAGTAATCAACTGTCTGGACAAATCAATCTTCTGCACCATGATGACGGCCAGTGCCATCAGGAAAATCATGACGATGACTGCCATGATATCCGTAAACGAGGGCCAAACACCCTCATCTCCAATTCCGCGAGTCGTATGTCCGATGCGGATATCTGGAAAACCGGAACGTTCAGTCATCCGAATTTCGATGAGGCGACCCGATTCGGAACCCCTCCTGTAGTAAATCGATCATCTTATCGAGCCGTTCACTGTTCTGTTCGACATGATGGCTATTGATCTGAATGAGCTTTTGCATAGCCATCAGCTGATCCAGTAGCTTTTGATTCATTTCGGAATCCATCATTCGTTGGGACAACTCCTGCACCGTTTTGTCCAGCTTGCTTGTGGCATCCTGATGTTGTTTTCTGGATTCACCCAGTTCATTGATCAGCACTGACTCGTCAATAAATTCAGATCGTTGAACCTTGCTGGAAATCAGCTGAGGGATCATGATGATCGCGGTTGCTTGTTCCAGTTTACTGATCAAGTATGTTTGTATATCCGTCAGTTTGATGAAGAAGTACCCAAAAAACAGGTAGGCAACGATTGCTGTCAGGGTTGTCGACAACGCCGTTGACATGCCATAGATCATGACACCCAGACTCGACTCCTGTGCGGCAGAGCGTTCTACCACGTCGCTGATCGTGCTATCTATCTGGAGAAGTTCAGACGCCCCGATCAAGGACAAGGACAGCGAGATTATGGTTCCGAAAACACCCGTCAGGATCAGGACATTGTGGACAAACTTCAGAAAGCTGTTGCGGCTTGATTGTTCTGCAAGCAATGTCGCAGCCAAGGCGCCCTGGTCAATCTCCACCCTGTCCTGGACAGCCTTGTTGAGAATTCGGAAACGGGTAGCCACCATGCCGTCATTGCGAATACCCATCAAGGCATCCTTGTTCACTCTGGCATTGTCTTCCAATAACTGAAGGTCCTGCTCTTGTGCATGGTACTCAAAAAATCGGAAAACCAGTTGCAGCAAGCCACCTATAAACAGTATGAGTATCCCTGCATTGACCACCATTCCCACGGCATTGACCTGGTTTTCGACATAGATTTGATAGAGGATATCCCGTTGCCAATAGCAAACTGCAATAAGCAAGGCAAGAAGAATGGGCATCCTGATCAGGATGGAGCGTGTTTGGTTTTGCGTATTCATGCGGTAATGTACAGTCAGGACTGCCAAACCAGTAGTACTGGACTCTCAAGCAGATTTGGATATTGAACTCGGGACTGATTATATCCCTTAAACTTCTTCAATACCGAAACCCGAGTCAAACCATTACTAGAAAAACGGTGACTGGTGCGACTTGTTTCCCCGTGGGAATCGTCAACCGGCAGATGCCTGTCCAGATAGCAGACGGAACTATCGATACAATGCGATGAGAATTAATATACGGTAATAGCGAAATCCCAATCTTGAAACGGGGTCAACAAGGGGATAGGTTACTTCCTGTGCTTCCTAAAAGGCTTGTCGCCGGGAACCAAGCCATCATGCAATCGATGGGCAAGATACCCTGTAATTTCCGACTGCCCAAGCCTGATAACCCAACTTGCTACCCAGCATGGCCTTTCCGGCCTTGACCGAAAACTTCTTGTCACAAGCCTTTTGCTTGTGGCGATAGGGCATGGTGGAATGCTTGCAGTCAGACTGGACATTGTCCGAACGACAATGCAGGCAGATTGGCTTTCCTTTCCACTGGCGGTCGGCAAACATCTTGAAAATCGTCCACAATGATCAAACCTTAATTTAATAATCGCTTTACTTCCCAATGCAGAATGAACTGAAAATCATCCCAAGCAGTTCGTCGCTGGTAATTTTACCCGTAATCTCCGCCAAGGCCCGATGGCAAAGAGACAAGTCTTCGGCGAGCATTTCACCTGCCTGATTCAGGCGTAACTGCTCCATTCCCGCATCCAGCGATATTCTTGCCCGCGACAATGCGTCAACGTGGCGCTGTCTGGCCATGAAGGTTCCTTCCTGCTCCCCGGCATAGCCCACTGCAGACTTGATTTTTTCTTTCAGATTCCTGATACCCTGTCCGGTCTTTGCCGAAATGCATACTTCCATCAAGTCTTCGGATTGGTCTCGCCCTGAAAGATCAATCTTGTTTCGAACCAGAAGCACTGGGAACCTGGCATGACTCGACATCAAGTGCTCGACTTCCGATTGATCAGTTGTGTCATCATCCACCACCAGTAATATCATGTCTGCATCTTCCTGAACGCGTTTGGCGCGCCGTACCCCCTCTGCCTCAATTTCATCCTGCGTATCCCGGATACCTGCTGTATCTACAATCTCCATGGGTATGCCATCCAGATCGATAATCTGTTCCAGAGTATCCCGGGTTGTACCGGGCAGACTACTGACAATCGCTCGATCCTGCTCTGCCAGCACATTCAGGAGACTCGACTTTCCCGCATTGGGCAAACCAGTCAATACAACCTTGATCCCATCACGCAAAATCCGGCCCTGTTGCATGCATGACTGAACATGGTCGAACTGACCAGCCAATGCTTCCAACCTTTGTAATACCCCCAATTCGCTCAAGTAGTCGACCTCTTCTTCAGGGAAATCTATTGATGCTTCAATCAGTATCCTGAGGTCCGTCAACTGTTCTACAAGTTCTTCAACCTTATGGGATAATTCACCCTTCATGGAGCGCAGTGCTGATCGAGCTGCCGATTCAGTAGTGCTGTTTATGAGGTCTGCAATTGCTTCGGCCTGGGTCAGGTCAATGCGGCCATTCAAGAATGCCCTTTTGCTGAATTCACCGGGCTCGGCTGGCCGTGCTCCTAGTTCCATGCATCGCCTGACGATCAAGTCCAGAAGAATCGGACTGCCGTGTCCCTGAAACTCCAGCACATCTTCACCGGTATAACTGTTTGGTGCCTGAAAACGCAAGGCGATGCCACGGTCAATCGTTTCGGAGTTCGAATCCAGAAAGGAACAGTATTTGATCTGACCCGGTTCAGGGTTGGCGGAAAGAGCCCTGTTGGCGATCAGGCCAGCCTCGCGCCCCGATACCCTGACTACCCCGATCCCGCCTTGTCCACGAGGCGTGGCAACAGCAACAATGGTTTCGCGGGAATCCAAGTCCGGGTGTTCAGTTGCCCGCGTATTTTCGGGTGTTGTAGTACTGCTGGGCGATGGAAAGTATGTTGTTGACTACCCAGTACAACACCAGGCCTGCGGGAAACCACAAGAAGAAAATAGTGAACACGAATGGCAAGGCCATCATGATCTTTTTCTGGAGAGGGTCGACCGGGGCAGGATTCAGGAAATGTTGAATCAGCATTGATGCACCCATGACGACCGGCAATACAAAATACGGATCCGGTACCGAAAGATCATTCAGCCACAGCATAAAGTCAGCCTGTCGTAGCTCTACACTTTCCAGCAACACCCAGTACAAGGCGATAAACACCGGAATCTGAATCAGAATCGGCAGGCATCCCCCTGCCGGGTTGACCTTCTCTTCCTTGTACATTTTCATCATTTCCTGCTGGAAACGTTGCTTGTCATCGCCATAACGCTCCTTGAGCGTGACCATGCGCGGCTGCAGTTTCTTCATCCTGGCCATTGATTTGTAGCTGGTGGCCGACAACGGATAAAACACCAGCTTGACCAGGAATGTGAGAAAAATGATCGCCCACCCCCAGTTGTTCGTGAACCCATGAATTTTCTGCAGTAGCCAGAATAATGGTGATGCAATGGGCGTTAACCATCCGTAGTCCACAGTCAGTTTGAGTCCGGGAGCTCCCTGTTTATCCAGTCGAACCTGCTCCTTGGGACCGGCGTACAGCATGGTATCCAACTGTCCGGATTCGCCAGGCTGAATGGTCACCGGTTGGAGTGTCTTGTAACCAATTCGATATTGGGGGTCCCTGTCATCACTGACACCGGAGTAGAACTGGTAGTTGTCAGATCCCATAGGCAGCCATGCTACGACAAAATAATGCTGCATCATGGCAATCCACCCTGAATCAGTTCTGAGATTCAGAGTCTCATCACGCATATTGTCATAACTGATTTTTTCGTATTTCTCCTGCTCGGTATAGACAGCCGCCCCGCTAAAACTTGGTAATGCGCCCAGTATGCCCATGGTTCCCCCGGAGTCGATTTCGGTTTGTTTCAGATGCCCATACACAAAACCGATCCAGGGAGTATCGCCAGAATTCATCACCCTGAAAGCAGTCTCAATCCGATAGCTGTTCTTGCTGAACAAGAAGACCTTCTGATACTGGATACCTTGTGGTGAAGTCCAGTCAAGGACTACTTCCATACTGTCGCGGTCGGCCAAATCGAAGCTGGCTTGATCAGTACTGTAGAGAACATTGTGGTTCGGGTACTCTCCCTCGCTTCCAATCAAGCCACTCTGCGCAACAAACAAACGGGGATTTTCCCTGAACATCAGCACGAATGGGTCATCCGGGGTATCCACGTTTACAGGATGATCAATAAGTTCAATACGAATCAGGTCACCGCCCTGGAGATCAATCTCCACATTCACCAGATCGGTTTTGACTGTAACGATTCTGCCTGACAGGTCTTCAGAATCAGAAGAGTGTTCTACTCCAGGAATTTCAGAAGCCCCTGGACTATTCTCGACAACAACTGTTGGCGGCTCTGGCACCTCTTCCAGACTAACCCCACTCGGTGTAACCGGAGCTTCCTCCAGCTCAATACTGTCTCCAGTCTGATAACTGGCCTTGAAATCCAGCCATGATGTCCAGATCATGACCAGCGTCAACCCAAGGGCGACAAAAAGGAGAATTCGCTGAAACTGCATGCCAGATAATCCGGTTTTATGTCTGTTCAGGATCCGACAATTCCCTGGGCACCGGATCGTAACCACCTGCATTCCAGGGGTGACATCGGGCAATTCGCCTGACTGCCAATAGCGAACCCCTGCATGCACCATGTTCATCAATCGCCTCAAGGGCATAACGTGAACAGCAGGGATAGTACCTGCAGTTACTGCCGAGGTATGGGCTGATAGCGAGTTGATAGACTCGAATCAAGAAACGAAGACAACGACGCGGAAAATCTACTTTTGACTTTGACATTTTTTTTGACTGATCTCTAACAAACGCATCAACTCCCGACTCAATACACCACTGGCCTCGCCGGAGATACCCGGGTTTGCGATCACGATAAAGTCCATATCGGTCAGCTGACCCTGAGAATGTCGGAATGCTTCACGAATCCGGCGTTTTATTCGATTTCTCTGTACTGCTTTTTTACTGACCTTTTTTGAGACAACCAATCCAAGCCTTGGGTATCCGAACTGGCTATCCGTCACATGGATTCTGAAATGGCGTCCATGCACAGAAATCTTCTGTCGGCCCCGGGTCCTGAATGACGCGCTGTCAACGATTCTTTGACAACGAGCCAGTCTCGCCGAATTTACCAACTTGAACGGTCAGATCAGGCACTAAGTCGAGCTCTTCCCCTGGCACGACGGGCATTGATTACCGCACGACCCGAACGGGTTCGCATGCGCTGCCGGAATCCGTGAGTACGTTTGCGTTTGAGATTGCTTGGTTGAAATGTACGTTTCATGGCTGAATTGAAGACAAGTGTCTGGACCGGAAAGGAAAGTGAATTTTACTGATTCAGCGTAGAATTTCAAGATGCTGAATCATGGTTATTACCCGTACCCGGACCTATCTGCCAGGCAAATCCAGCAGGAACCAGGAAGTCCTGATCAGGCGATCTTGATTGTTCGAAAGATGATTGGTTCGAAATTCTGCCTTGCAATCATGTAGAATCGCACTCCCGGAAGCCCCCTATTTGAAGAACATTCATTCATTTACATAATGAGCAAAAATGCGATCTATGCACAATCCGGCGGTGTTACGGCAGTCATAAACGCCAGCGCCAGCGCCATTATTGAAACCGCGCGCAAATACCCCAAAAAAATCGGCAAGGTTTATGCCGGACGCAACGGAATTGTTGGAATCCTCAAGGAAGATTTGATCGATACCTCTGAAGAATCCCCAGAATCAATCGCAAGGCTTCGCACCACACCCTCAGGCGCATTCGGCTCCTGTCGGTACAAGTTGAAGAGTATTCAGGAAAGTCGTGACGCATACCAGAGGCTGGTTGATGTCTTCGCTACCCATGACATCGGCTATTTCTTTTATAACGGGGGTGGAGACTCCGCAGACACCTGCCTCAAGATTGCCCAGATATCGAAAGAGATGGGATATCCAGTACAAGCCATTCACGTCCCCAAAACCGTGGATAACGATCTGCCGGTTACCGATAACAGCCCGGGGTTCGGGTCAGTGGCCAAATATATCGCAACCTCGGTCCTTGAAGCGAGCCTTGATGTTGCCGCCATGTCCCTGACCTCAACCAAGGTATTCATCCTTGAGGTTATGGGCCGTCATTCTGGATGGATTGCTGCCGCAGGCGGCATGGCCTCAAATCAAGGCTATCCGATACCGCTGATTATCCTGTTCCCCGAAATCGCTTTTGATCGTGAACAGTTTATCCAGCGTGTTCAGAATTCCGTCTCCGAACATGGTCAAGTTTCGATTATCGTATCGGAAGGAGTTACTGACAAGGACGGCCAATTCCTGACCGATCAGGGCAGAAGCGATGCCTTTGGAAATCAGCAGTTGGGAGGAGTTGCACCAATGATCGCATCCATCGTCAATCAGGATACAGGATTTAAATACCATTGGGCCATTGCAGATTATCTACAGCGGTCGGCACGTCATATTGCTTCGAAAACTGACGTCGAGCAGGCCTATGCGGTCGGCGAATCCGCCGTACTGATGGCACTAGACGGGGAGAACTCGGTGATGCCGGCAATTGTTCGTACAGGCAACCATCCGTACCAATGGGAAATCGGCAAGGCTGCGTTAACGGAAGTAGCCAATATCGAAAAAAAATTGCCAGGGCATTTTATTGACGAGAGCGGATATGGAATCACGCAAGCCTGTCGCGATTATATTGCACCACTGATGGAGGGAGAAGATTATCCTGAATTCCGGAACGGAATTCCACACTACGTCCAGCTAGTAAATAAACCCGTGCCCAGAAAACTGGACACGGGTTTTGAGATATAGCGAAGCTGTCGGCAAATCCGGGTTCAACGCAAACTTGCGAACCTGTCGACTGAGTGGGAGACAAGCCAATCCATCCATCTTCCCGGCGGTTACTGACGGATTACAGAGGGAATTATATACTTCCCCAAACATAACCGGCAGTGCAAGCACCGTCGCACCAGCAATTCCAATTATGGAAAATATTTCCCGGTTGTTGTCTGTATCCTGTTGTCTTACCCCAAGTTTAACATGTAGTGCTTTAAAAGATTGATTCTGAATGAAATAAAAAATGGTGTGGCACTACAAGTGTGCATGATCGGGTATCAATCCTTGAAATGACCGACCTCACGAAAGTCGCATTCTGCAGAATTGCAGCTGACGCTGGGATGTTCGGAGATCGGCGAGCGGAGAGTTAACTGAAAATATTGCCTCTACCATGAAGTGCACTTGCATAGAGGAATTGAAGGGTCTTGCTGACCAAGGGATGCACTCCATTTCCCATGGGACCGTTTCACTGACAGTCATACTGACTCCGAACGACTATCCATTGATTGTACAGGCTCGGCACAAGGCCAGCTTTTGCCTGTCAGGATTGGAGTGGTAGCCTTCGACCCCTTCCGATTCGGTTTCACAACAGGCATCCTTGTCGTTCGGAATCAGTATATGCAGCTGTTCCATGGGAAATTCAGTCCCCGGCTCCACTCCGAAATGTAGCTCCGGGCCGGTTGGCTGTCTCTGGCATATCGTCAAAGTGCCTCGACACGCATCTCCAGCAGGGTTCTATCGTCAAACACCATGCCGATCAGGTGAACCGGTCCTCCACGGCCCCGATACTTCTCTGCATATCCCCGTTCCCGAATCTGCCGGATTGCACTGTCGAGTCCTTGTTCGGTTTCTGTCTTGTCTTTCACCATCTTGAACTCCAGCACGAACACCTGGCCTTCATGCAACAGCACCATGTCCGAACGGCCGTGGCTTGAAGCCTCCTCTGCCTTGACCTCAACCCGTGTCGTCTTGAAACCCATGTACAGCAGGCTCGCATACCAGGACTCGTAGTGACCGAGATCGCCACTGTCATGCCAGGAATGGGGAATCTCCGCAAACAGTGCCTGAACCTTCTCCCGGAACAGGGAAAAGTCGTTGG
>JAJEAV010000007.1 GCA_022822625.1 Gammaproteobacteria bacterium
GTTAACCGTTTCGTTTGCAGCATGATAATCATCTCCTGATGATCCCATGTTCCGGAACCGAAATGGAAAATCCGACCCCTACAGGCTCACTTCACGGTGGAATACCGCTTTTCATTCAGGCTCATTTGTCACTGGACAACACTTGGTATTGCATTGTCCATCGGCCCCTCGTATTATTCCGGTCTGGCTTGATTGGAACCATCATCGGCCGAAATGAACACCTGGGACGTTCATTCTCGTACTCCTGATCCCTCACCCCGATATTGCCCTGGTGATAAAATATCGCTCAGAGCTTCAGTTTAAGGGTGAACTCGCTCTTTGCAAATTGATACTCATACCATCATGAAAAAAGTTAAACGTTTAGGATTTGTTGGATGGCGAGGCATGGTTGGCTCCGTTCTTCTTGGGCGCATGCAGGAAGAGGGAGATTTGGATTATGTTGAAGAACTCGTGTTGTATTCAACATCACAAGCTGGCCAACCAGGCCCCGAATTGGCAAACACCCAGCCACTCTTGGCCGATGCCATGGACCTTGACTCCTTAAGCACTCTGGATGTCATCATTAGCTGTCAGGGTGGAGACTACACTCAAAAAGTCTACGCTCCTCTTCGTGATATGGGTTGGCAAGGATACTGGCTTGATGCTGCCTCCACATTGCGCATGAACAACAGTTCGACCATCATACTGGACCCTCTCAATCAATCCATAATCAAGGAAAATCTGGCGAATGGACAGCGAGATTTCATTGGTGGAAATTGTACTGTAAGCCTGATGTTAATGGCCCTTCATGGCCTGTTCAAGGAAAATCTGGTTGAATGGATAACTGCAATGACCTATCAGGCAATCTCAGGTGGGGGCGCACAACAGATGCGTGAGTTACTCATACAGATGGGAGAAATTCACGAACATGCCACTCCCCTGCTTCGCTTACAGGAGAGTTCGATTCTCGACATTGATAGTCGAATTAACGAATATCTCAATTCAGATGCTTTAACCACAGGTACTATAGGTTATCCACTAGCGAATAACCTTCTGCCCTGGATTGATATCGACCTTGACAACGGAACCAGTCGAGAAGAATGGAAAGGTCACGCGGAAACCAACAAAATTCTGGGCAGAGAGGATAATCCGATTCCTATAGAAAGCACCTGTGTGAGAGTGGGTACATTTCGATGCCACAGCCAGGCATTTACCATTGCATTATCGCAGGATGTGGGGGTTGATGATCTTACCGACATCATAGAACAGGCAAACCAGTGGGTTAAGGTTATACCGAACAACAGGCAGAATACACTTCAATCCCTAACCCCTGTTGCGGTCAGCGGTTCTATGGATATCGCGGTTGGAAAGATTCGTAAAACTGCCTTCAATAGCAAAATAATGACTATTTTCACGGTCGGAGACCAGTTACTATGGGGAGCCGCTGAACCCTTGCGACGTATGCTTGGGATTTTGGCCGAGCGTTCCTGATATTCGATACACACAACTGTCTTCTCGCCTATCTACCCTCTTACCCGATGGTTTCTGTAACTAGACAGCATTTGAAAGACAACTCAAGCGGGATGCTCAACCAATAGCATCCGAAGATAATCCCCGCAGACCAGCGGGAATTTAGAAAGGTATCAGATAGTGACTAGCTTCATTGACAGTGCAAGGTAACCTGGATGAGCCCAGAATTATTTCCAAAAGCACCACCTGTTGAACCATTGCCATTGAAGGAGTAGCTCAAACTTACTGACCGCGCTGAAGTCGGCAGGGAACCTTTTTCCGCGGGCACGATTCGGAATACAAGGTTTTCCGCGATGCTGCTTCAAGTCTCGGAAGGGACATATCGGCGGCGGCACGATGATTTTTCAGGGAGCACCAGGTGCAGGCAAGATAGCCCTGATGCTGGAGTGCATGGAAGCGGTTCGCCAGCATTCGACACCGGATGACCCGTGGGTGGCCGTCAACATCAAGCCAGAGACTCTTGTGTCATCTGTTGGCGTTGTGAAGGTGGCTGTTAATGCGATCAATACGGAAAGTGAGAGACTATCCAGGGAGATATCAGGGACTGGTGCCAGAAAGTTCCGGGGCCTGCTGGATATTGGCAGAAAACTCTATCAGGAACTGTCTGAAAGAGGTATTGGGATTGCCGGCGTTTCTATAGGAGGACAATCCCGTAGTGCTCAAGATGCCAAGCAACTTGCTCAGCTGGTTTTCCAGAATGCTACCGGACTGTTGAAGAACTTTCACATCGTGGCTTTCGTTGACGAGGCTAGGACACTCTGGTTGAGGACCCACCGCAAAAATCCCTTTCAGTGACTTGATTGCTGTTAAACTTGGGTTACGGTCTCACTGACCACCATGCTGGCGGCGGCGAACTTCGCGATCGACTCTGGATACCGTGAGCACCTGCGCTCGATCGTCAGAAACCTCGCCGCATGATCATGTCGACCGCCGGAAACTTGCTCCAACGCAAAAGCCTCGGCAACAGGTCCTCTCGCCCGTGCTTCGTGCGGGTGTGCTATAATTTTTCTATTAAAGGAGAGCCTGATCTTGAATTCACCTACCACTCCCTTATCCGGCTCGATATGAAAGAATAGTTGATTATTTGATTAGCCTGTGAAACACAATCTCTGGTCCATAACAAAATCCTGATTTACAGATATATGAACCAACACCATATAAATTCCACTCTCCACCTTCCGAGCCTATTCATCAAGGGTTTTCGGGGGATCGAATCCTTAAATATTCCACGTCTGGGACGCGTAACTCTTCTTGCTGGTAAAAATGGGATAGGAAAGACCTCGGTACTGGAAGCGTGTCGCGTTTATGCCGAACGCGGACACCCCATGGTATTGTCAGATTTGGGACGGGAGCATGAGGAATACATTGTCTCTAGCGGTAATGAAAACAGGCGGGAATTCGATATTGACTTGTCCGGAATCTTTTTTGGTCGACAACTCACAAAAAATACATCCGTGGCGATCGGTCCTTCAAATCGACAAGCCGATTTGGTCAAGGTTGAAGTGGTAGAACCCAATAAAAAACAAGTGGACATACTAATCGAAGATAATCCGATCGAACTAAGCTGGGAAAACGTACTGCTCATCAGAACAATTTTCAACAAGAAAAAACTCTTCTTCCCATATCTTATTAGGCACTCCAGTCAAACAGGTTTTCTTGTCCATCATCACAGGATGAGATTCTGGGGCGAATCGCGCTTCCCTGTTCAAACGTTGAGACATGAAACTCTGGGTCCAGGATTGACTCTAAACCATCAGCTGGCCAAGTATTGGGACGAAGTCGCATTGACAGAATGGGAGAATCGTGTAATTAAAGCATTGCGCTTAGCCCTGAACGGATCGGGCAAATCGGTTGAGAGGGTTACCATGGTGGGAAACCCTGATCGTCGCTCAAGTAATACCCGCCGTGCGGTTGTCAAACTTGCCAACCATGAAAAGCCAGTTCCCCTAAAAAGCCTTGGCGATGGGGCAATAAGGCTTTTCGGCATAACACTAGCACTTGCCAACTGTCGTGACGGCTTTCTCTTTATCGACGAGGTGGAGAATGGAATTCACCTTTCAGTGCTAAAAGACCTATGGAAGTTCATTCTTAAGATAGCACGTGAAAACAATATCCAAGTGCTTGCAACCACTCATGGATGGGACTGCATCAAAGGATTCGCGCAGGCAGCTTTAGAAGATAAAGAGAGTGAAGGTGTACTAATCCGCCTTGAAAGACAGAGTGGTCATCATGAAGCCATCGAATATTCAGAGCGTGAATTAGTCATTGCAGCCGAACAAAATATAGAAGTCAGATAAGAGAGAATTCAATGGCGGAAGGGAAATCGGACAAGATGTCGAAAATCCTCCTAGTCGAAGGGCCGAATGATTTACATGTCATCCGCCATATCCGTAAAAAAAATCCGCGCATAGTAGACTTTGATATTGAAGACAAAAAAGGTTTGGAGAGACTCCTCAATGCCATAGCCCTTGAAATAAAGGTTTCTGGTAGAAATGCTGTTGGGATCGTCGTCGATGCCAATGACAGCCTTATAGAGCGCTGGAGCAGTGTTTCCAAAAAATTACGTGACGCCGGAATTGTCGTACCGAAAACACCAGATTCACAGGGGACAATCATTGAAGCGAGCGGAAGTCTGCCTAAAGTTGGCGTCTGGCTAATGCCCAATAACGAATCTCGCGGTGAGTTGGAACACTTTGTCCAAGAGATGATTGATCCTGATGACCCTGTCTGGCCGAAATCCTGTTCCTATATCGATAACATACCGGAGAAAGATCGCAAGTTCAGGGAAAGTAAAGAAATGAAAGCGAAAGTCTATGCTTGGCTGTCCACTCAAGAAACGCCAGGACTCATGGGTCCTATCATCGGGTCCGGACAACTGAGCTGTGACGGACCTCTTTGTAACAGATTCACTTCATGGATTAACAGGTTGTTCAAAAATTAATCCGGGCGATTGCCTAGACAATTCCAAAGGCCTGAATTACCCGATAGCCCATCGAGACAGCTTGTACAGATTCCGTGTTTCCGGGAAAACCCAAGCCCATGTTTAACACTACTCTGAAGGGGGTAAGGCGTTGGGGTCTGAATCCGTGTTCATTTGCGACATGAAGGATTCTGTTTCCGACCTGGCGTGACAAATCTGCCGAAATCGCAGTTCGTAGTCCATAACTCATAAGAGCAGGGGGGAAATCGGGCTGACATTTCATTATCGGTCCAACATGTTCATTCGACAAACCCGGACCGCAACGGGCAAAAAACCTCTATTTAAGGATTAAGGTCTATAACCGATGACAAATCATTAGAAGACGTAAAACGAGAGGCCGATTCAGAAAAACGACTCGATGCCAGAGAAAATACATCAAAATGGGCGGTAGGTATTGGAATAGGAATATCAGTGATTTTGCCATCAATGATAGGATGGCTAACATCGCAAGTGTATCGATTTCACTCCAAACCTGGAAATGTCAGAGATCGAATTACCATAATTGAGACAGAGCGCAGAATGGAGAAAACCCTCGATATATATAATCAAGAGGAGGAGTAATGAAGCCCAAACGAACGGTAACCCTCACTGATCGAAGCTACCAAACGACAAAGTCCGAACTACGGGAAAAAATCAAGGTCGATGTTCCCGGCAAGACAGTTGAAGAGAAAATGGAGAATCTTGCAACAACAATCATTCAACCAGTCAATATCAAGTACGCACCAAGAAAATAAGAGTCAAGTACGCACCAAGAAAATAAGAGTTGGTTGCCGGATTCGGGGCAGTACTTGTCGGTTGGTTTCGTTACTTTTGTATATAATTCCCTTTGGTAGAATTTCCGGGTTGGTTCGCTATCGAATCCAGTTCAGGTAGCGAATGAATTATGACCCATGGTTCTAAACTTCAATTTCTACGGAATCACACCGTAAACCCTATCCAGTATTCCAGTATTCGCATGAAAATTCTTATTGCCGACAGCTTCCCATCCAGTCATTCCGAATCCATGACCAATGCCGGACACGAGGTCACCCTACAACCGGAACTGGATTCCGATTCACTGCTGCAGGCAATCCAAGCCAATGAAATTCTCGTCGTACGAAGTACCCGTGTTAACGAAAATCTCCTGAAACAGGCAGAGGCACTCAAACTGGTAATCCGGGCCGGTGCCGGCACCAATACAATCGACAAGGAGTGCGCAGCATCACTGGATATCAGCGTCTGCAACGTTCCGGGAGCCAACTCCAGGGCAGTCGCCGAACTGGTCATGGGATTAATCATATCGATTGACCGGCAGATTCCGAATAATGTCATGGATGCCCGACAGGGAATCTGGAACAAGAAGAAATACTCGATTGCTCGAGGGCTTGCCGGACAAAAGATCGGCATTCTGGGAATGGGCGCGATTGGGTTTGCAGTCGCTGAACGGGCCAGGGGGTTCGCAATGGATGTCTATGCACTAAGCAAGCCTGGGCGTTCTCCAGATGCCGAAACCAGGATTACCTCTTCCGGCATCATCCAGCTTGATACACAGGATGAACTCCTGGAAACCTGTAACATCGTCACACTCCATATGCCGGCGACGGAAACGACCCGCCACATGGTCAATCGGGAATTCCTGTCAAGAATGAAGCAGGGAGCGATACTGATCAATACATCAAGAGGAGACCTGATTGACGAGGAAGCACTGATCGATGCCATGAATAACCATGGCATCCGGGCAGGTCTTGACGTTTACGATAAGGAACCAGCGGCTGGCGACAACACCTTCAAGTCTGAAATCTTCGCTCACCCTTCGGTATATGGCACTCATCACATTGGCGCATCGACCGAACAGGCCCAGACGGCTGTCGCGGATGGCGTTCTGGCTATTGTAGAAGCCTACAAGAACGGCAAACTGATCAACCGGGTTAATTGATGACTGTCAATCCTGAATTCATAAAAACATGAGAACATCGAAATGAATAAGCGAGCGCATAACTTTAGTGCAGGCCCTTGCACCCTACCCCTGGAATGTCTGGAAGAAGCTCAGCAGGAATTTGTCAATTACCGGAACTCGGGAATGTCCCTGATTGAAATGAGTCACCGGGGCAAGCATTTCATGGAAGTCGCGGAACAGGCCGAGAGTCTCTGCAAGGAAGTATTCGAAGTGCCTGATGACTTCAGCGTACTGTTCTTACAGGGTGGGGCCATACTCCAGTTTTCGATGGTTCCAATGAACCTGCTCACCCCGGAAACCAGGGCTGCCTATGTCAACTCGGGTTCCTGGGCCAGGGGTGCAATTGCCGATGCCAGGCAATATGGCGATATCTACGTTGCCTGGGATGGCGAATCCTGTAATTTCACCAGAATGCCGAATACCAAAGAAATCAGTCTGCAGGACAATACCCGGTATCTGCATATCACCACCAATGAAACAATTGGAGGCATTCGGTTTCCATCATGGCCGGATGTTGATGTGCCGCTAATCGGAGACATGTCTTCTGAATACATGTCCCGGCCTGTGGACTGGAATAAATTCGACCTGATCTATGGCGGAGCACAAAAAAACCTCGGTCCTGCCGGTCTGTGCGTGGTGTTTGTTCGCAAGTCCATTCTTGAAAATACCAACAAGAACCTCGGAAGATACTTGCGATATGACATCCATGAGTCAAAATCCTCAATGTTCAATACGCCACCGGTCTTTGCGATTTACATGTTTGGCAAAGTCCTCAAGTGGATGAGGAAAGAAGGCGGGTTAAGTGCCATGCAGAAAAATGCTGCCGAGAAGTCAGCACTACTCTACGGAACGATCGATCAAAGCGGAGGTTACTACAGATGTCCGGTTGATGTGGCGTGTCGCTCTCACATGAATGTGGTTTTCCGCTTGCCCAATGATGATCTTGAACAGCAGTTTTTGAAGGAAGCGGCTGAACTCGACTTGATGAACCTGAAAGGCCATCGTAGCGTTGGCGGCTGTCGTGCCAGTATATACAACGCGATGCCATTCTCCAGCGTTGAAGCCCTGAGCACTTTCATGCACGATTTTTCGACCCGTAACGGATAATCCATGCCCCGTATTTCGGCATTCGATTCCTGGCTGGTCAGGCAGCAATACGCCTCCGGGACCGTCTCCCCTGCCTATGATGCCGTCTCGGCCAGAGAGCGTCAGGAGTTCGCACGAGAGAATCCTGACAACTTTCTGAACACCATGCGTCTCATGGAGGATTTCCGGGACGATGAGCGCCCCGAACGCAGTGAGTTATTACATCTGAACAAACAAGTACTGGACCGGTTGCTGGAAAGTGGCTCATTTGAGCATCAACCCGAACCATCCCTGTTTCTTTATCAACTGGATACAGGTACGCATATACAGACCGGAGTGGTCTGTGAAGTATCAGTCGATGAATACCATAGCGGCAACATACGCAAACATGAAGAGACCCTGATAGACAAGGAATCCCTGCTGACCAGCTACCTCAAGGTGGTTGGCGTTTCATCAAGTCCGATCTGCCTCGCCTACCCCCAATCTCCCTCTATTGACGGACTGGTTGCCCAAGTCTGCGACACGCCACCCGCCCTCGACTTTCATGGCTTTGACGGTGTAGAGCAGCGAATCTGGCAAATCCAGGACCCGAATATCCAGTCTCAATTGATTGACCTCTTCTCGAATGTAGAAACAACCTATCTGACAGACGGGCATCATCGGGCAGCATCGGCAAGTCGCTATTGCAGGATCATGCAGGCCGAATCAGGCGGGCAGGCATCCGCATCAACACAAAAACTGCTGGTGGTTCTGTTTCCAGACAATCAACTAAGACTACTGCCCTTTCACCGCAGCGTTCGCGACCTGAACGGCAAGACCGCCCAGAAGATTCTCGGAGAACTGGAAAAGGACTTTACGGTTACCCGTGTTGAACAGGATGAATTTACCTCCTCTCAACACGGTGAGTTTGGTTTATATCTTGAAGATGCCTGGCACAAACTTGAGTTCAGGCATGACATCAGCAAATTTCCCAACCCGGTTAACCAGCTGGATGCGACCATATTGCAGAACCATATTCTTGAACCAGTGTTCGGGATTAAGGAAAACCGCAATGACCCCCGGCTTGATTATGTTCCCGATGTGGGGGGTGCTGATGTCATACGAAACAAGATTGCCGAAGGCTGGCCAGTGATTCTGGTGATGCACGCAGCATCCATTGAACAATTGATGGCTGTGGCCGATGCAAACGAACTAATGCCTCCAAAATCCACCTATTTCGATCCCAAACCGAGATCCGGGATTTTTGTTCGTAAAAGAGGCTGACCCGCCCCTTTCAGAGTTTTCCATGCGGTCTGACATTCTTCCCCTCGAACGATCCGACCGGTTTTGTCAGGGGAACAATCTCAGGGTCCCTATTCTCCTGTCCCCCATGGCAGGAGCCTGCCCACCAGCGTTATCAATTGCAGTCAGTGAAGCAGGCGGAATGGGGGCGTGTGGAGCGTTGCTAATGCAACCGGAAGCAATCGAACGATGGATGCGGGAATTTCGATCTGCAAGCAGGGGGGCGGTCATGTTGAACAGCTGGATTCCTGATCCGGTACCGGTACCAGATCCATTACGCGAGGCCGCTGTCCGAAATTTTCTCGAACAACTCGGACCCAAAATCCCAGATGGGATTGAACGGAAACAACCGCCCGATTTTGAGGAGCAGTGTGAAGCCATGCTGAATACCCGGCCTGATGTAATCTCTTCGATTATGGGTTTATTCAAACCCGGCTTTGTGAAACGAATGAAGGAGGCGAACATCAAATGGTACGCAACAGTCACCACGGTTGGCGAAGCAATCGAAGCCGTGGCAGCAGGTGCAGATGTGGTGGTCGCCCAGGGGATGGAGGCCGGAGGACACCGGGGTGCTTTTGATGCCGAGAATGCATCTGAACGGATGATCGGCCTGACATCACTGGTCCCGGGAGTCGTTGATGCGGTTGATGTACCGGTAGTCGCAGCGGGCGGGATCGCGGATGGCCGTGGCATGGCCGCCGCATTGGCGCTGGGAGCCTCTGCAGTTCAGATTGGAACGGGGTTTCTTCGTTGCCCGGAAGCCGGTATACCGGCCGCCTGGGCCGATGCCATTGGGGAAGCCCGACCCGAAGATACGATTGGCACCTGTGCTTTTTCCGGACGTTATGGTCGATCATTACGAACCACTTATGCGGAACTCGCGAATCAACCCGATTCTCCGGATCCAGCACCCTACCCTATTCAACGATCTCTCACACAGCCCATGCGGGATGATGCCAATCTCACCGGAGATATTGGTCGCATGCAGGCCTGGGCAGGGCAATCAGCGGGACTGGCACAGGCCTCCAGCCCAGCCAGGCTGGTCGCAGAGATTTGGACAGAAGCACAGCGGACTTTGGGTCGGTAGGCAATTCATCTTGAACAACAACCCGGAATCGGACCTTTTCTCCTGCCGACTTTTGTATACCTGATTATTCCAGCCCTCTTCCGAGACTTACCCGGTCATGACCCAAAAGGTCTTGTTCTGAATGAACGTCAACAAATCCGGCGTCATTCATAATCGCCTGGACTTCCATCGCCTGGTCATAGGCATGTTCAAGTATCAACCACCCCATAGGGTTCAGGTAGTCGAAGGCTGCTGATACAATCTGCCTGACGGCATCCAGGCCATCCTTGCCTGCAATTAGGGCTGATTGGGGCTCATGCTGCAATTCCGGTGCTTCGAGATGCGGGTCATTGCAGGCAATATAAGGGGGATTGGAGCAAATCAGGTCAAACCTTCTTCCCTCCAGACCAGAGAACCAGTCCGCTTTTTCTAGATCTACATTTGTGCAATCATACCTTTGCAGGTTGATTTTGGCTACTGCCAGCGCATCCTGTGACAGATCTGTTGCAGTAATCCTGGCATGTGGCATGCTGGACGATAATACGGCCGCAATCACCCCGCTACCGGTGCCAAGCTCGAGAACAGTCGGAGATCGAAACGACCGGGCAGTACGCAAGACTACCTCGACAAGTGTTTCCGTTTCGGGACGAGGCACCAGCACCCGTGAATCAACATGGAAATCTTTCGACCAGAACTGCCGGGAGCTTGTCAGGTAGGCAACCGGAACACCTCTCTTTCGAGACTCGATCAGTTCCCGGATACGAGCCTCATCTTGAGGGTCCACTGGCGTTTGCTCGTTTGAGATCAACCAGGCATCGTCAACCTGCAACACGAATTTGAACAGCACCCATGCATCGATATCGGGGCTCGATGAGTTCACCAAACTCCTTGATGACCAATGCAGCAGATCCCTGATCTTCAATCTTTGTATTGATGAAGTTGATCTGACCGGTCGATCATGGACAGCATTTCAGCGCGGTGCTCGACGATGAGCGGGGCGATAACCATGTCAAGATGTCCCGTCAAGACCTCGTCAAGTTTATAGAGCGTGAGATTAATTCGGTGGTCTGTGACTCTCCCCTGTGGAAAGTTGTAGGTACGGATTCTTTCCGAGCGATCGCCGCTGCCAATGAGGGATTTTCGAGTACTGGACTGTTCTTCGTGCTGCTTGTCGAGCTGGTTCTGGAACAAGCGGGTGCGAAGCACTCCCATGGCTTTTGCCAGATTCTTGTGTTGCGACCGGTCATCCTGACACTCGATAACAATGCCTGTAGGCAGATGAGTGATGCGAATGGCCGAGTCAGTCTTGTTGACATGCTGACCACCTGCACCTGAAGCTCGAAACTTGTCGATTCGCAATTCGTCGTTACTGATGGCAATTTCATCGATCTCCTCTGCTTCCGGCATCACCGCAACAGTGCATGCCGAGGTATGGATGCGCCCTTGTGATTCTGTTTCAGGAACACGCTGAACCCGGTGAGCCCCGGACTCGAATTTCAATTTTGAATACGCTCCCTGCCCTGCGATCCTGCTGATGATTTCCTTGTACCCGCCATGCTCTCCTTCACTTTTGCTGATAACTTCCAGTGTCCATTTCTGGCTCTCAGCATAGGCATGGTACATGCGAAACAAGTCGCCCGAGAACAGTGCAGCCTCATCACCACCAGTACCGGCACGAATTTCAAGGAGTAGATTGCGTTGATCATTGGGGTCTTGTGGAAGTAGCAGAACCTGTATGGCTTCAAGACTTTGTTCGAGTTTTCTATCGATTTCGGAGCATTCCTGGCGCACTATCTTCTGGATCTCGAGATCGCTGTCGTCGATGAGTTCTTCCAGCCCTGCCCTTTCGGCTTCAATCTCCCGATGATTTTCAAAGGCTTCGACGATCGGGGTGATTCGAGCCAGTTCTACGGTGTGCCTGCGATACCAATCACCACCGAAATCGGCATCAGCGTCAGCCAGCAACGCACTCAGTTCCTGATACCGATCCGTAATCTGGACAAGTTTTTGACGTGTCGACGCCTTCATGACAGGACAATTAGGCTATTGGGGTTAGAGCTTGAACAACCGCCTGGCATGGCCGGCGGTGATGTGATCGCCGTCTTCTTCGAGGTGGCGTAATGTCTGGCTGGGTTTATGTGCAAACTTATTGGTTAGATCTCGAGCCATATGCTCCAGTATTTCATCGGGATCAGATCCTGCCTTCAACTTCTTCCTTGCCTTTTCCAGTTCTTCGGCCATCATCTTGTCCAGATCCTCTCGCAGGGAACGAATCACCGGAACGGACTGTAGCGAGCGCTTCCAGCGCATGAACTTGACCACTTGCAGATCGATGATGTTTTCTGCCTGTTCAGCGGCCTGTTGGCGCAACCCCCGATTTTCCCGGACCAGATGTTCCAGATCATCGATCGTGTACAAGTAGGCATCCGGCAATTGGCTGACTTCAGGTTCAATATCCCGTGGCACTGCCAAATCCAGAAGAAACATTGGACGTCGACGACGTTCCCTGAGGGCATTTTCGATTGCACCCTTGCCAAGTATTGGCAATGTGCTGGCAGTCGATGAAACCACGATATCGGCCTGGGACAAGCGATTGGGAACCTCGGAGAGACTGATCGCCTCACTACCGATTTCCTCGGCAATGACCTCTGCCCGTCCCACTGAACGATTCGCGATAATGATATGCCTGACGCGATTTTGCTTGAGATAGCGTGCCACCAGTTCTATGGTATCTCCGGCACCGATCAGAAGAACATTCTGTTCACCGAGATCGGAATAGAGTTGCTTGGCCAGGTTAACACCCATATTTGCCACTGATACCGCATTCTCTCCAATAGTAGTGTCTGTCCTGACTTGTTTGGCAACATGAAAGGCATGCTGAAACAGTCGATTCAGGACTTTGCCTGTCGCGCCATGACGGATTGCAGTATGAAATGCACTCTTCATCTGGCCCAGTATCTGGGACTCGCCCATTACCATGGAATCCAGCCCCGAGGCAACCCGAAAAGCGTGCCGCACTGCTTGATCATCGGGAAAGTTGTACAGGATACTGCCTAGCTCTGCTGACTTGAGACCACTGTGACTTTTCAGCCACTCCATGACGGGTATTGGCTCATTCGATTCCTGTCCACAGTAGATTTCGGTTCGATTGCAGGTCGAGAGAATTGCGGCCTCGCAAACACTGTCCGTCTGCCTCAGGTCCTTGAGAGCATCCTCAATTGAATCTGGGGCGAAAGCGGCCCTTTCCCGAATTTCGATCGGTGCCGTCTGGTGGTTCAGCCCGATGGCAAGGAGATGCATTATTGCTCGAATCAGATTGATCAAGGCCCATATGGGCCAGAGTGTCCAAGATCATGAATACATGATCTTGTATGCATGTATTCACAACGCATTGCTATTATAATCGTTTTGACGACTTTGAATGCCCATCTTGCCACTCAACGGTTTATCCGCTACCACTCAATGACTTTTCTGTCTTCCATTCACGGAACCTATATCCGGGCTGTGACGCTTGTTCTTTCGCTTGGCTTGCTCGCCGGCTGTCAGATATTCCCCACTGAGTCCGGCGAAGAACCGGAGTCACCATCATCCGCGAATGCTGTCCAGACTGATTTTGACAACTATCCGTATTCTTTTCAGGACAAGTTGCTGACAGACATTCTTGCCGGTGAGATTGCAATCGGGCAGAGTCAGCAAGCCGATGCCCTGAAATTCCTCTCAAGAGCAGCCGCAAATTCAAGAGACAGGCGTCTCATTTTACAAGCCTTCCGGCTTGCAATCGAAACCGAGAATTATCAGCAGGCAATCGAGCTGGCGGAACTGTATCGAGAGATTGAACCGGACCATCCGAGAGGCTACATCATGCTGTCCAATGCGAATTTTCGGCTTGGCAATACTGATGATGCACTAGAGATTATCCGAGAGAGTATTCTGGCATTGTCTGAAGACGATTATTTTACGCTAAGGTCAACCGCCATGTTCTTGTCCAGCCAGTCCGGGGAAACCATGCTGGATGATTATTTGACACACATGGGACAGTACCCTGATGATGCAAGAATCAGTCTGGTAGCTGCACAACTCGCATTTCAAGTCGAGGACTGGGAGAGGTTTTCAGGGCAAGTTGACAAGACGCTCGGTTTGATCCCTGGCTGGGAAGCGCCAGCTGTATTGAAACTCTCGGTCATGATTGAACAGGATTCCGATTCGGCGCTGACTTATGCCAGGGAACATCTGGCCGAATTTCCGGAACAGAAGATGTTTCGGATTACCTATGCAGACCTGTTGATCAATATTGATTTTGAGGATTTGGCACTGGTTCAGGCAAAACAGATACTGGAGGATGATCCGGATTATCTGGATGCGCTGATCATGGCTGGCTCATTACTGTTTGACAAGGACAACAACGAATCCCGAGGTCTACTTCAGAAATACATCGAGCTTGGCGGAATTGACCCCCAGGCCGTTTTCTATCTATCCGAAATAGCCAAGCAGGACAAGGACTACAGGGAAGCCCTCAATCAACTCTACAGCATCGGCGCAAACAACCGATTTTATCTGGAGGCCAGAATACGAATCGGTAGAATTTACGAGGAGAGGGATGGAACCAGGGCAGGTATCAAGTATCTGGATGGAATAGCCATTCAGAACCAGTCCGAGTTGCTGCGTATTGTGTTGGAAAAGGATCGAATGTATCAGGATGTAGGGAACTATGAAGAATCGCGGGCATTGTTTGATGACATATTGACAAGAGAACCCGACAACGCGAGGCTGTTGTATCGGCGGGGATTGCTGTTTGCGAACATGGATTTACTGGACCTCCATGAAATCGACATGCTCAGGGTGATTGAGCTGGAACCGGACAATGCCTATGCCTACAATGCCCTTGGCTATGTTCTTGCCGACAAGACGGATCGTCTGGAAGAGGCGTACGATCTGATTAACCATGCAATGAAATTGAGGCCCAATGACCCCTACATTACCGACAGTCTTGGCTGGGTATATTACCGCCTGGGGAACAATGAGCTTGCCATTCAATATCTGACCGAAGCCTCCGAGTTGCTCTGGGATGCTGAAATTGCCGCGCATCTTGGTGAAGTACTATGGGTCACTGATCAACGCGAAGAAGCAAATGATCTCTGGGATCGGGCGCTAGAGGATTTCCCTGATCATCCTGTCCTCAATGAAACGGTTGAACGTTTACGGGAAACCATTAGTGGTGTGATGTCTATCTGTATTGAACAATACGTCCAGAACATGAGCCATTCGCAACGACTTATCACCTGATCTGTCCTGAAAACCAGCATGCACTTATTCCGCTGGATAGCATTAGTTCTGGTGCTGATTCCTTATGGCTGTACCACTGCTCCACCTTATCTGGAAGACCGTGAAGGATTGACCATGAAGGAGCGATGGGCATTACAGAAAAACGCCAACCAGGCAATTTCCGAGTGGCAGATCAAGGGAAAACTTTCAGTCAAGGCCGGGGCAAAGGGTGGGGCTTCAACCCTTCGGTGGTCTTATGCAGATACTGCACAACACATCCAGCTTTATGGGCCACTAGGAGGTGGTCGAGTGATTGTGGATGTTGAACAGGGTCAGGCAATACTGAAAGACTCCAAGGGTCAGGTTATCGAGGGAACCAGTGCAGAGGAAGTACTATACGAGCGTCTGGGGTGGCACGTACCCTTTGATGAACTTGCCCAGTGGTCGAGAGGACTTCCCGATGTCGATTCGACCGAAATTGAAATTGATGAAGATGGATTATTGAGACGTCTACAGCACGATATATGGGAAGTCGAGTATCTGGAGTACTCGAGAGTGGATTCGTTTCTGCTGCCAAAACGGCTGGAAATCATCTCGGAACCCGGCAAACTCAAGACCTATGATAGAAAAGGCAACTACATTGGCGATCAGTTGCGAATCATCGTAATTATCAGCCGCTGGAATGATATCGTTGAAGGATGAACAACTGATCGAACAGCAACATGCCGTTACGAATCCTCTCGCCAGCCAAGATCAACTTGTTTTTGCGCATTACGGGCAAGCGTCCGGATGGATATCATGACATACAGACAATATTTCAATTTTTGCAGTTGCACGATATTGTCGAAATAGAACTGACCGAGAATGCCGTGGTTGAGCGGATTGACCGGCATGACTTTGAGTTGCCAGAAATTGATCTGACTGTTCGGGCAGCAAGGTTGATCGGTCAATACAGAAAACCGGGCAATCCTCCAGGGGTGCGAATTACGCTCAGCAAGACCATACCCTGTGGTGCCGGCATGGGCGGCGGCAGCTCCAATGCGGCTTCGGTTCTGGTCGGTCTCAATCATCTCTGGGAACTGAACCTGGATGAGTTCGTTTTGCTGGACCTTGCTACTCGACTTGGTGCGGATGTGCCAGTTTTCATCAGGGAACATGCGTGTTGGGCCGAGGGTATGGGAAACATGTTCTCTACCTGCACCCCGCCAGAGAAATGGCATGTAATCTGGATTCCTGATTGCGTTGTGCCGACAAAGGATATTTTTGGGCACCCTGATCTAAATCGCGATAGCCCGAAGATCACGTATCAGGATTATGAACAGGGTTGTTGTCAGAACACATTGGAACCGGTGGTAAGGGGGCTGTTCAAGCCAGTTGATGATGCCTTGTCGATTCTGAGCCAGTATGGAGAACCTCGACTTAATGGAAGTGGCTCTTCGGTATTTTTACCGTGTGAGAGCTTTTCAGAGGCAAATTCGATTCGAAGAGAGTTACCTGCAAATGAGAATATTCATGTGTCCCGCTCCATGAATACCTTTGAGCGATTTGTTTCTTAATACGAGTGTTCGTCATCCTGTCACGGGGAAGGGACAGGATGACGAACAGTATATGACAAATGTTACCTGAATATATAATCCCAAAAATTCCCTATTCCTGCGTCGACATACCGCCTTGTGAAGCCATTATTGGGCAGACAATCATTCAGCGTTGCTGAATCCAGCAACAAGGATACAGTCAAGATGCCCGTCTCCTGATCTCTGCCTTGGACTCGGCAGCATGTTCTTCGATAAACCTTCTTGAATTGAAAAACAGGAATCGCATCACTTTGGGAATCACCCCAAGCGTGGTTGCCTCTTCCGTGAAAGTACCGATCGTTTCGCCTCCCTCTTGTCTGAATTCGGCAACATAACGACCCTCAAATCGACCATCGGAAGTAGATTTCAAGACCAATCTGTTGGGAGGTGATTGTTCGACGAGCCGAAACCGGATTGTCATTTTCGACCTTTCCAGTGTTTCGGTCCAGCTTTGCCCATCCTCCGAAATCTCCACACTGACCACATCCGAGCGCCAATTCGGTTGATTCTCGAAATCCGTGTATATTTCCCAGACAGTATCGATTGGCGCATCAAACCTTGTCTCGACTGTACTTCGAGTGGTTGCCGGTATTAACAGGATAGCGAGTACTATGAGTCCGATTGGAAGAATAGCAATCAGTAAAGTCATATTCATCGGTGAACCCCTTGGAAATGTATTGTGTCTCGATTCTCCGATATTGAGCGTGATATCGTCCTCATTATTGGCATATTTGTCAATCCAACTGCAAACCAACGCCTAGCCTGCTGGCAGTTTCATATGCCAAGACTGAAAGAGCCAAATCACCAATTGCAACAGACCGGAAAACGAAGGCACACCGCTCTTGCTGATGTTTTCGGACTGGAGTCTTCCCGGACAGAAGGGAAAACAGGTCGCCGCTGATCAGGTTTTTGGGCAGCATGGGGTTGGCCATGACGACTTCCTGTTGGACATCATCGATAATGATGCGGTCAAATATTGCCAGGTCACTGGCCTTGAAAGGCTTGGCGCAATCGGTTGATGACAGGAAGACGCCGGGCTTCAACCAGTCTGGGTCGATAAACGGATCGATCGTATCGTTCAGTGTAAGGGAACTGATGATGATGTCGGCATCCAATATGGCTGGTTGGGGTTGCCTGAAGTCCTTCACCCCAAGCCCCAGAATTTCAGCTGCCTTACTCAACGCCAGTCTGTTGGGCTTTCCTCGCCCGTAAATAAATATTTGCTCAAGCGGAAACAGATCCACGAACAGGCTGAGGTGGCTCCTTGCCTGCACTCCTGCTCCAATAAAGGCCATCGTGCGACTCTCTGGACGGGCAAGTCGACGGGCAACCAGGGCACTGGCTCCAGCAGTACGGACCGCCGTTATCCAATTACCGTTCAATATCGCAACAGGAACTCCGGTTCGACTGTCGAGCAATACAATGAGCCCATTGATCTGTGGAAAACCGTACCGTGGATTTTCAGGATTTAACACAATCGACTTGGCAACAAGGTAAGGCGGATCGGCAGCCGCTGACAGGGTTGACATCATATAGCGACCATCGCCCGGTTGAATAAGAGATTTTGGATTGCTCCAGACGACTCCTTCTGTCTGTCCAATAATCATGAGCTCCATATACTCGATCACGCTTTGCGTTGTTATATCAAGCGACTGCAAAGTCGACTCATCAAGATAGAGCATGGCCTGGCTTATGTATTAAATGAGGAAATGCACATATGGCAATCGACAATGGAATTGGATGTCGAAATATGGACGTCAAGTTATTGATTTTTTGACATATAACTCATTGGTTCTGCAATTTGCAGCCCTGAAATACTATCAAGGAGCAGTTGTCAATTTTTCCTGATATCAGTCATTGAGAAAAACTGTCCCAGCATGGTAATTGTAAAGCTCTTTGCATCATTATCGGTATATGCCTGATTCAGTCCTGAAGTATGGCCCTTATGCAGTAATTGAATCTGTCGCGGTATAGAATTAACTGGACATTTTTATTAAAACAAATCGAAAATATTATCACCGTGCAGATTTTTGAGCCGCTTTACCGCTGGTTTGAGCAATTTAGAACCCCATTCCCAGAAGATCTTCCAGAGAAGCCTCCCCATACACTTCTCGGGTTCATCTTTCACTACGCACGGCCATTTTGGCCATTGATCCTGACCGGATCGATTCTCTCGACAGTGATTGCGCTGACAGAGGTCTATCTGTTTGCATTTATGGGTAGTCTTGTCGACTGGCTAACCATTGCCGATCGGGCTACTTTCTGGGAAAGTCACAGCACTAGGCTGATCCTGATCTCCTTGTTGATCATGGTGTTATTGCCTCTACTCAAAATCATCTATGAGTCACTGCTGCATCAGGGAATTCTGGGAAATTTTGCAATGCGCACCCGCTGGGAGATTCACCGCTATCTCCTCAGGCAAAGTGTTGGCTTTTTTCAGAGTGATTTCGCCGGCAGAATTGCCGCCAAAATGATGCAGACTTCCCTGGGAGTCAGGGATACAGTCGTTAACCTGACCGAGGTTTCGCTCTATATCGCGGTGTATTTTGGCGGGGCAGTGATTCTGTTCGCGCAAAGCGACCTGCGATTGACCCTGCCACTGCTCATATGGGTAGTTTCATTCGTCGTGCTCCTCTACATTTATCTGGGCCGGATGCGGATAGCCTCATACGAACAGGCAGAAGCTCGCTCAATGGTCACAGGTCGGGTGGTTGACAGTTATACCAACATCACCACAGTAAAGATGTTTGCTCATGCGAACCATGAAGACAGGTATGCCCGTGAAGGCATGGAGATTTTTCTGGTTCCCGTCTATGAACAGATGCGGCTGTCCAGTTCACTGTCGATTGCCGTCACCTTCCTGAATGCAGCCTTGATTTTCAGTGTCGGGTCCACCTCTGTCTGGCTTTGGTATATTGATGCAGTCAGTGCAGGAGTGATCGCGTTCGCCATCGGGTTGGTCCTACGTATCCAGGGAATGTCTCAATGGATAATGTGGGAGATCTGGCTGCTCTTTGAAAACATTGGAGTGGTTCAGGATGGAATTGAAACCATCTCCAGGGACATATCAATCACGAATATACCTGATAGTAAAGAACTGATAGTCACGTCTGGGTCAATTCGATTCAGGAACGTAAGCTTCAATTACGGCAGGGATGATGCTGTCGGTGGCGTTGTCGAAAAACTGAACCTTGACATTCACGGTAGAGAAAAAATCGGAATTGTCGGGCGTTCGGGGGCAGGAAAATCCACCCTGGTTAACCTGATGCTGCGCTTCTATGATCTGAGAGAAGGGAACATCTGTATAGACGGCCAGGACATCAGTCATGTCCATCAGGAAAACCTTCGCCAACATATCGGAATGGTAACTCAGGACACTTCGCTCCTGCATCGCTCGGTGCTGGAAAACATCCGTTATGGGCAGGAAGAAACTCCTTTCGAATCAGTTGTAACTGCCGCACAAAGAGCACGCGCCCATGACTTTATTCTGGAGCTCGAGGATAGTCAGGGTCGAACAGGGTACGAAGCCCATGTCGGTGAGCGAGGGGTCAAACTCTCGGGAGGGCAACGTCAACGAATTGCAATAGCCCGAGTACTCCTGAAAAACGCCCCCATACTGATACTTGATGAAGCCACCAGCGCGCTTGATTCGGAAGTGGAAGCTGCAATCCAGGAATCCCTGTATGAACTCATGGAGAACAAGACTGTAATCGCTATCGCCCACCGGTTATCGACAATCATGCAAATGGACCGCCTGATTATCATGGACAGAGGAGAAATTGTTGAACAGGGCAACCACCGAGAGTTGCTTGCCACAAATGGTCTTTATTCGACACTGTGGCAACGACAGTCAGGGGGATTCATCGCTCAATCCGTCAATTAAATTTGGAGGTAGCAGAAAATCTCATCCCCCGGGAATTCGAGAGTGGCTTTATGCGTTCCCATCAGATCATCGACAGTAACTGGCTGATGCTGGCTACCTGATGATGTGTGTATTCGGGCCACTGATAGACCTCTGATGAGTCAAAATGTACAGTTGTAACCCCAGCATCAAATCCTGCCTTGAGATCATGTAGATAATCTCCAACAACAAGTGTTGATTCGACATTGGCACCCCACATCTCCATCAAGTACAACACGCCTGCAGGGTCGGGCTTCGGCTTGCAGGTTTCTCGCCCAATAACGGCCCAGCTCTCAAAGAAAACATCCAGTCCAGATGCCTGTAGTGTCTTATGGGCAACCTGTTCATCGTTGCGGGTCAATATCCCTACTTTGCAACCACGATTGATCAATCTACCGAGAAGGGTTTCAATATCAGGCTGGGAGCATGCCTGATTGGCCAGATCGGTTTCTATTTTGGCAAGTTTGCGTTTGGTGTCGATTGCCTGCCCATGGCTCATATTCGCTATAGCTTCCAGAATCGAATGCCCTTCTTTAATTCCCAGTTTCTTCCGTATCACATCAAAATCATGTACGGGCATTGTCAATGTGCCATCCATGTCGAAAATCCAGTGGGTATAGTTCTGTAGAATCATTTTTGCTTCGATGTAATGACTGGCCTGTAATCAGAAGACCAGAACTTGGCGAAAATCACCAATAGGTCAACGCTTCATGGTAAATGCTTTCCATGTCCTGCCTGTTGGCAACCCTTGGGGCATTGTTGATAGCCCGGACTTGCCGAATGGATGACTCGGCAAGACTTGTTATGGATTCTTGATTGAAACCAAGTTCCCGTATGCCGTTCGGCATTCCAGTTGCCTTCATGAGTTCAATGATTCGTCCGGACACGACTTCACCGGCATCTTCACCAGCGGCATCCAGATGTGTTGCCCCGAGAAATCCTGCCGCCTCAATATGTCTTTGTGGTGCCGCCCCGCCAAGATATCGGAAAACAGCTGGCGCATTGACTACGACACTGATGCCATGTGGAATGAATGGCGAGTCAACCCGATATCCATCTGTAGTAATATCATCCATAAGATGAGTGATGCCGTAGGACATGGCATGGGGAAGATGTGTGCCGGAATTTCCAAAACCCATTCCCGCGAGAGATGCTCCAAACATCAAGGAATCACGCGCTTCCTTGTCATCCGCATCCGCCACTCCCCTTACAAGATACTTTCCAGCAATTTCCAGAGCCTTTCTGGCAGCCATATCACTCCAGGGATTCGATCCCTGAAGCATGGTTCGGGCAATGGGGTTATCAATATTCGGCCACCGTGTATATGCTTTTGCCGTGTAGCACTCAATAGCATGACACAGCAAGTCAAAACCAGTAGATGCAACTGCATTGCCAGGGAGAGTATCACATACAGTTGGGTCCACCAGTGCTTCCTGTGGTAATAAATGTGGACTTCCTATAACGAATTTTGTATTGAGACCATTGATCCTGATAACACTAACACTGGTGCACTCAGAACCGGTTCCTGATGTGGTTGGGCAAGCCAGGTGAGGCAACAATGGACCGGGAACCGGTTTCCCTGCACCAGTTGGAGGACCAAAATAATCCATGAACCCGGCCGGATACAAGGCGTAAACCATCGCTGCCTTGGCAGTATCAATGACTGACCCTCCCCCAACCGAAACTACTCCGTCAAATCGACCACCACGAAGAAATCTGGCCGCTCTCATGATCGTTGCTTCATCTGGTTCTATACGAATATCCGAAAAGACCGTAATTCCAATTGCCCGGGATTTCAGAGACTCCTGTACCGTATCTACATAGGGGCCTTTCTCCAGTTGTGGATCAGTAAACAAGGCAACCGTTTTCATGCCGTTCGATTCGGCTCTGGCCCCTGCTTCCCTCAACGTACCGCGACCAAATGTGTATTTCGGCATGGCAACAGTAAACGACTGTGCGCCTCCTTCGATCAAATCAAAATGCTGACAATTCACGATCTATTCAATAACGGTTAAGTGGGAAGAAGCCCGGAATATACACCATAATAAAGATGTATGGTTGACAATTCCAGTCAGGGGAAGCCAGGTCAGTCGTGATATACATATACAGCCCTGTTCACGCTCCAGTCGAAAAACAGCATGTTCTTCGTCTGCCACATGGTCCCCAGAAAATATCAGTCCGATCCGGAGCATGTCCTGTTCCACATACTTGCCCATCGCTGTTTCAGCCCTTTGCATGATGAACACATGGTTAAGTGCCTGGAACCATGTACATGGATTTCATGAAATCCAAGACAGACGGATTTATACACTAAAATATCGATTGACCACATGGACATTTCTCCAGGGATAATTTTCTACCCTTAGCAAACAGTACTTGATTTGGAATACATCAGCACACGGGGACAAGCTCCGACACTTAATTTTGAACAGGCGACACTCAATGGACTGGCCGATGATGGTGGATTGTATCTGCCCACTTCCTGGCCCGCCCTCAGTCAGGGCGAAATACGTGGATTGCAGGGCAAGTCTTACCCAGAGCTTGCTTTTTCAATCATCCAGCATTTCACCTGCGATTGTGTCCCTGATGACACCCTGAAGGAGCTGGTACATGATGCATGTGCTGGATTTCGACACGATGCAGTAGCACCGATCAAGCAACTGGACGATCAGTTGTTTCTGATGGAACTGTTTCACGGACCTACTCTGGCCTTCAAGGATTATGCCCTGCAAATTCTGGGGCAACTGTTCCAGTATTTTCTGTCAAGAAGGGGGCATGCCTGCACGATCATCGGGGCAACTTCAGGGGATACCGGTTCTGCTGCCATTGCTGGCCTGAAAGGCCTGTCGTCAGTCGAGTTGTTCATGCTGCATCCACACAATCGAGTTTCGGACGTGCAACGACGCCAGATGACGACTGTGCTTGCTGACAATATTCACAATATTGCTGTCGATGGCACATTCGATGATTGTCAGAATATGGTCAAGTCACTGTTCAGTGATCTTGACTTCAAGAACAAATACGCACTCTCAGCAGTCAATTCAATCAACTGGGCCCGGATTGCTGCACAGGTGGTTTATTACTTTCGTGCCGCAATCGCTCTGGGAGCACCAGAACGAGAGATCAGTTTTTCGGTGCCAACCGGCAATTTTGGCAATGTATTGGCTGGTTATGTGGCCAAGCAAATGGGCTTGCCCATAAGGAAATTGATAATTGGTTCAAACCGGAACGATATTCTTACCCGATTTTTTGAATCGGGGAGCATGGAAAGGAGAGATGTCCAAACGACTCTCTCACCGAGCATGGATATTGGCATTTCCAGCAATTTCGAGCGGTATCTGTTCGAACTGGTCAATCATGATTCAGATCGACTTCATGGACTCATGCGGGAGTTTCAGGAAGAAGGCAGGTTTAATGTCGGTCGGGATATGCTAAATCGTGCCCGACAAGACTTCAGCGCCTATCGTTTAACGGATGAAGACACCAGAAAAGACATCAAGACAACTTATGAGGCCACAGGCGAAACCATTGACCCACACTCCATCATAGGTGTATCAGCGGCCAGGAAAGAGGGGTTTGAGGAAGTACCTATAGTGGTATTAGCGACCGCTCATCCAGCCAAATTTCCTGATGCAATCGAGTCAGCCTTGGGACGCAAGCCATTTCTTCCAGATGAACTTTCGGAAATTCTAACTCTTGAGGAACGATGCAGGAACCTGCCAAACGATGTCTCTACCCTCATGAAATTCGTTGAATCCAGTTTGGCATCCGACAACTATCCAAAAAGATGAAATGTTCCTCTTGCCGTGTATACGGGAACATCAGTTATGCATACTGCAAACCCGAGTTCTGCCCCGAAGCGCAACCCACTCTCCCCGAGATGAAAACCTGTCTTCCAATCAAGGAGCGAACCCTATATGCAACACTCTTGGAAGATTGACCATCTCTGACATGCCTTCCAGGCATCTCGACACGAATCTCCATCAGGTTACGCTACACGCCGGATGGAGGATATCGGAAAGTCGAATGCGAGCTGCACGGAAAATGGGCCGTTGTTTCCATTACCGATAACAGGCCGGATTTGCACGAAACCGACATTGAACGCATCTTCGAGCCATTTTTCAGGGCGACAAGGCGAAGGATACATCGTCCGGTCACTATGGGATCAGACTTGCCCTATCGAAAACAATTGCCGACCTTCATGGCGGTCAGATCAATGTCGAAAACCTACCCTCCGGGGACTTCGCATAACCATCAAAACCTCTGTTTCAACAGCCAGAGACTGACAAGCGGCGACAAGTGGTCATCAATCACGCTTGACCAGCTTCTTTCCGGTAATCATTGCAATGACAAGGTTCTCGCGCTTCCACACCCTGTAAAAAAACAGGATGCTGATATGCATGACAAACAACACCAGAACTGCTTTCGCACCATAATTGTGAAACCGGGTTGCCATGCGGTTTGTTTCGGATGAAACCCAGGTGGCTAACGGACCTTCAAAAAACAATCCGTCATCAACAGACATTAAACCGGTTGTGAATTGCCAAGCCAAACAGAGCAAAATGGCAATCGTCGCCCAGCCACCCATTGGAGAGTGCCCAAAACAGCCACTCGGGCGTCTTTCAAACAGATCTCCAAGATAACCAATCATTGTTCGAGGTCCCGATACCAGAGCAGAAAAGCGGACTGGATACGGGCCCATGAACCCAAGGATAACTCGAATCAGTAACAGTCCACCAGTGCAATATCCAGCATAAAAATGCCATTGCATAACCGAAAAGGTGCGAAATTCCCCCAATAGCCAGCCCGATATCACCGAAAGAGCCAATAACCAATGCCAAGCCCGGATCAGAATCCCCCAAACATGCTCATGGGTATAACCCTCGGGCACCACATTCATGTTGATTCTCGAAAGACTTCCCATGAAGGGCAGGGGTACTTCAGAAAATCGAGCGGGAAAAGCCGACCCCTGTCAGAATTTCGGTTGCCGACCATTTCAGACACTAACAGCCTAAAACAAGGATTCTCCAATAATGTCCTGTCGATTGCTATTCGGTACGGTAGCTGTCGTGACAGCCCTTGCAACTCTTGCCAAGGTCACCGATGGCCGATCGAAACGCATTCAATCCACCACCGGCAGATTCAGCGATTTGGGTGACAGCACTGGCATACGCCTTTTCAGCCTCTTCTGCGCCATCGGTATCAAGCCACCATTCGGGAAGTGTCCTGCTAAAATCCGGATAAGCCTCATAGTCTGATTCTTCAGGCCACATGCCACGATCAGTGGTATCCAGCTCGGCTTTCAGACTGTTTGCGAGAGCGCCTGCCCAATCAGCATCATACTCAATATCTCCCTTGGCCATCCCGAATAAAGGACCGGCATACCATGAACGCAATATCATTACAGCATGTCTGGCTTGAATCGCTTTTTTGACCGGGTCTCTTTCAGCAGTATGTGCGATCGTGCCGGAAGCGATGGCCATCGCCATGGCCATCAGTAGTAATAGGATTTTCTTCATCTTTCAGCCCCGTTGTTCTGTTTGATTCCAGATGTAGCGATTAAGCCAGTCACCGCCAGTTATTCACCGCATCCAATTCATTCTCAAGTACATTATAAGAGACTTTGGTATGGCAGTGCACCCACGAAAAACCCTGAGAGTGAAGTCTGCGTCTACATTGAGGCAGACATCAGACGAAACGATTAACCTTTATCGCTATTTTGACGCAACCCCTCAGGCCGAATTTCCTTGGCAGTGTGTGCATGAGACCGTCACCAGGCTGCCCTCCCCAGCGAGATCAGGTATCTTCAGCAGTACGATGAAATGAAGGCCTTTACAAGTGCTTACGTTGACATGCCTGACGATGCAGCAGAGCTGTTGGCACTTTTCCTGCGTCAAAATGATGGAATGCTTTCAAAACGCTCTCATAACAAGGAATTCCGAAACCTGTCAGATGAAGAGATACAGGTGCTTGAAAACAGGTTCAAGGAAATTTTTGCAGAGTCATAATCAATCCCGAATTCCATTACAGGGAACTTTTATACGGCAATGGATTCATCGGAAACCCCTCGATCACCCTGATTATGGTTGAGGAGGCCGCACCTTGATTGATGATCGATCCTGAATAAATCCCGACCCATATATGTATTCAAAACTGACTGCCCCCCCACTTTTCAAAACACGCTTGTGAAAATTTTCCATGAACCTCGCAAATGATGCTTTTCCGGTCAATGATTTCCGCCGGCCATGATGAATATTGGAAAAACCACCCGCACGCAAATCTCGCACCAGAGTCTGATAATCCGGATAGATGAAGTTCATCCATTCTGCATCCACGATCGAACGGAACAATCCTGAACGCAACATGGCATCTCCCAGATCATGCATGTCAATGAACCGGTGAACATGCGGATAATCATCCACCACCGCCCAGGCATTAACAACCTCCTTCATCGTATCAGGACCAAAGCTGGAGAACACGAACAGACCCCCACTATTGAGCCTCGAACCGGCTTGATCAAGCAGCAACTGGAAATCGCACCAGGCCGGTAGCAGGTTGAGAACAATCAGGTCAAAGTTCTCCTCTGGCAAACCATGAAACAGGTCCAGATCATGATTCAGGCAATCATGGGCACTCTGCTTCGACAACCTTGTGACTCCAGCAAGGTTCCACTGACGATCAGCAAAGTCAACCACCAGCGCCTCGCCACCTTGCCAGGATGAATCGCTGATTCTCGAATGGAGACCTTGCCTGGCATGTTCCAGAAACACGTCAATGTTGAAATCCGGGCACGATCCTCCTCGATCAAGAATTCTCGAGACCACCTTGTGGTCAAGATCAAGGGTCATGAACGGAATCAATCCATGCCTCACCCTGAATCTCGACCTCGTCGAGATTCCTTCCCGGGCCTGCCCGATCTATGACCAGAAAATCCTGCGTTTTCCCCAACGCGATATTGAAGTGATGCCAGGTATTCCGATTGATATTGACACCCTGTCTGCCATTAGTCAGAAACAACTCAAGATCTTCGACCTTCAAGGACTCGCCTGCACTTCCAACCAATACCAGAAATGGTTTCTCGTCAAGAGGAATAAAGGCCTGACTACCCAACGGGTGTCGTTCCATGATTGTCACCCTGTGAGGCAATGGCAACGGCCGGGTTCTGAAAACACTGCCAATGGGATGCCCCCCTTTGCGTGACACATCAATCCGAAACAGATCGTGATATCGGGTCGTCAACCCCTGGTTAATCGGCATCGATCGGGCATCGAGCGTCTCCACAACCTGGCCATAGGCGGCGAAAGCAGCTTTCGTCAGGACTTTCGGAGTCAACTTCATCATGGTTCCTACGAACCGCAAACATCCGCCAGCAAACGAAGTCGGCTCACTCCACCGTCCGGGTAGATATTGAGCCGGACATGCGTAACCGGACCGAGCCCAACAATCTCTTCCGAGAACCGGTGTTCGGCATCTGCATCAAGTTGCGTTCTTGGCAATAATTCCGGCCAGTCCCGTGAACCGGTCTCCAGAGTATCCATGGCAACATTGGGGAAACTTGCCCCCTGAATACTGCAACTCTCCGGATAATTGCCCTTGAAATGAGCAGTATCGATGATCACCTCCCGAATCTCTCCAGCCCTGGCCAGTGAAATCAGGACCCAGTCGTTACCTGGCTCTCTGCGCCGCCTTGTCTCCCAGCCATCTCCCATATTGACACCTCTTCCGGGCATCAACAGGTTTCGGATCGACCCGAAATGCTCATCGTTACAGGCCAGCGCAACTCCACCATTCAAGGATGCGGCAATATCCACTAACTGCCCGTGGTCATATTGACTCCAGTCAATACTCGGCTTTGCATACACCCGGAATCTGGCTATCCCACCATCCGGGAATATATTGAGCCGAACATGGGTATAAACAGCAGAACCATTGACGCGAGAAAAATATCGCGAGTTGCCCTCCAGTGCCGTCATTGCCAGCAATTCCTTCCATTGCATGTCTTCAAGATCATCGCTCTCGGAATAACACCCCCCAATCGAGGCCGCCGGCGGATAGTTGCCCGTGAAATGCTCGGTACTGACTTCAAAACCATGCACCACCCCGGGTCTCGCCAGCTTGACAACACACCAGTCGTGACCAAACTCCCGCTTTCTTCTCGATTCCCAGCCGTCCATCCATTTGCCATGATCATCGTATTTGCCATCAATGAATACGGGAGGCTCATCCTTGAGCATCCTGTGCATGGGAGCAAAAAAGTCGTCGCTACAGGCAATCGCCCGCGCACCAAGCCTCGCCGATGCAAGATTCACCCATCTGCGCTCGAATTCATCCATAGGGAAAATGGCTCCTCCAATGCTCGGCTATGTCAATGCGACGAGAAATCCAGACCCGGTCCTTCTCATGGATGTAGTCCAGAAACCTTGCCAGGGCCCTGGCCCGGCCTGGACGTCCGACCAGGCGACAATGTAGTCCGACCGACATCATTTTCGGCAATCGTTCCCCCTCCTCATAGAGACAGTCAAAAGTATCTTTCAGATAACCGAAAAACTGCTCTCCCGAATTAAAGCCCTGTGCGGTTGCAAAGCGCATGTCATTGACATCAAGCGTATAGGGTATCATCAACAATGGCCTGTCATGATCGTCATTCCAGTAAGGCAGATCATCAGCGTAAGTATCCGCACTGTATATGAAGTTGCCATGCTCAGCGGTCAAGCGGAGGGTGTTGGGACTGGTACGCCCCAGATAGAAACCAAGTGGGCGTTGCCCGGTGACCTGTTCATGAATTCTGATCGCTACCTGTAGATGCTCAATCTCTACTGCTTCGTCCACATGCTGATAGTCGATCCAGCGATACCCATGGCTGGCTATCTCCCAGCCTGCTTCAAGCATGGCATGCACCGCTTCGGGATTACGTTCCAGTGCCATGGCCACCCCGAATACCGTCACCGGCATATCCCTCTCGACAAACAAGCGATGCAATCGCCAGAATCCGGACCGTGATCCGTATTCATAAATCGATTCCATGTTCATATGGCGCATGCCCTGATAGCTTTGTGCGCCAACAATTTCCGAGAGAAACGCCTCGGAACCATGGTCACCATGCAGAATACAGTTCTCTCCTCCCTCTTCATAGTTCAGTACAAACTGCACGGCAATTCTGGCATTGCCCGGCCATTGGGGACCTGGGGGATCAGACCCATAGCCAACCAGATCTCGTGGATATCCCTCGTTCATTTCGAACCCTTCAATGACTGATACCAGGCTGCAAGTAACTGTCTCTCGGAATCGGTAATGCCGGTGAGGTTACCGGGCGGCATGGTACTGGTCAATACCGAGTTCCGGTAAATGGCATCGGCATGATTCTCGATTTGCTGAACTGTTTCAAGAATCATGCCTCCCGGTGGAGAGGATATTCCGGCAAAGGAAGGATTGCCGGCATGGCAGCTACTGCACCTGGCGGTGATGATGTCCATGACCTCAACTGACCAAACGGTTCGCTGCTGATGCTCTGTTGCCCTGGGATAGGAAAGCCACATCGCTCCGAGAAGAATACAGAATGCAGCAACCAGCAACCACCATGCAGGTCGACTGGCCTTGCGGATATTGAAGTAATGACGCGCCACCACTCCGGCAATGGAAATCAGGATCAGAATCAACCAGTTCACGGAATTCCCGTAAGTGCTGGGAAAATGCACGCTGATCATGGCAAACAGAACCGGCAGTGTCAGGTAATTATTATGAAGTGATCGTAGCAACCCCTTGGCGCCTAGAGCAGGGTCTGGATTCCGGCTTTCAGTCATGGCCCGCACCATTTCCTTTTGAGCAGGAATAATCACAAAAAAAACATTACCCACCATCAGCGTTCCAATTACCGCACCAACATGAATATAAGCCGCCCGTCCACTGAAGACAACAGACAGCAAATATGCCAGCAAGGAGAGATAGAGAAATACCACCCCAACCAATATTCGAGGACGTCTGGCCAGGGAAGTGCGACAGATTCCATCGTAAACAAGCCAGGAACCAACTATCGATACCAGGGAAATCGACATGGCCTGAACTGTGGACAGGTTCCGTATCGATGGGTCAATCATGTAGATTTCCGCATTGAAGTAGTAGACCACGATCAACAGCATCATGCCGGTCAACCAGGTCACATAGGCCTCCCACTTGAACCAGTGAAGTTCACCGGGCAGCTGTTCGGGGCCTGCGGCAAACTTGTTCAAGTGGTAAAAACCGCCACCATGGACTGCCCACAAGTCGCCGGCAATCGAATCGCCGGGAGAGCTTTTTCGGTTCAGGTTGTTTTCAAGCCAGTTGAAATAGAACGATGCACCGATCCAGGCAATGCCGACAATAAAGTGAATCCATCGAATCAGCAGATTCAGCCATTCATGTATATGACTGTCAAGCATTGTTCATTGTTACAGGCAATAATCAGAAATACTGTATTGACTGCATTCCTGTAATTGGGGTCACAATCTTCGGACTCGACATCGATGAGTATCAACCGGGCCCATTCCCATGCAGGGCGAAAAAGCAGGAGGATCCTGCACCTGTCCCCTCATGAATTGCACAAGAGGGTATCGTCTCGACAACAATGTTGTCTTCGCTCTGCAGCAAATGACTGCCGCCTCATGATGAGGCGGCAGCTCCTGTGTCCTGAATCAAGGGCATCTAGCCGGGCAAGTCACCCTCAACGCCTTCGACATAGTAATTCATGCCCAGTAAGTCCCCATCATCAAGATGTTCTCCTGATCCGATCACCTGCTCACCGGCCTGATTGTTGAACGGGCCATCAAACGGATGAATGGACCCGCTTGCAATTCCATCCTTGACAGCGTCTGCTGCTGCTCGAACATCTGCGGGTACCGCATCACCATAGGGTGCAAAGCTGACCATCCCCTCACTAATTCCATTCCAGGTATCGACCGACTCCCAGGTTCCTTCCATTACCGCTTTCGTTCGCTCAATATAGTACGGATCCCAGTTATTCACAATTGAGGTCAGATGTGCGTTTGGTGCAAATGTGCTCATGTCGGAAGCCTGGCCAAATGCAAAAACCCCACGGTCTTCAGCAACCTGCAGTGCAGCCGGTGAGTCCGTGTGCTGGGCAATGATATCGGCACCCTGATCAATCAATGCCTTGGCAGCATCACCCTCTTTACCAGGGTCATACCAGGTATTTACCCACACAACCCGAACCACGGCATCAGGATTTACCTTGCGCATCGCGAGCGTAAACGAGTTAATTCCACGAATGACTTCCGGAATAGGGAAAGAAGCGATGTACCCGACAACTCCTGTCCTGGTCATATGTCCGGCGATGGTTCCGATTACGGACCGACCTTCATAGAACCGTGCAGAATAGGTGCTGACATTATCGGATTCCCGTTTGTAACCTGTTGCATGCTCAAACCTGACATCAGGAAACTCTTTGGCAACATTGTTGGTTGGGTTCATGTAACCAAAAGATGTGGTAAAGATTAATTTATGACCACTGGTTGCCAACTGTCGGATAACCCTCCCGGCATCAGCGCCCTCTGGAACACTCTCAACATAAGTTGTCTCGACCCCGAGTTCCGATTCAAGAGACTGACGGCCAATATCATGTCGATAAGTCCACCCATGGTCACCGGTTGGGCCTACATAAATGAATCCCACCTTCATCCCATGGCCATCGGCATGGACGCTTGTACCTGTTACCATGATCAGCAAGGCAACCAGCATTGTGGATACCTTGTGAGTGACAGCTGCAAGTAAATTCAATTTTTTTCCGATCATCTTTCCTCCAAAAACTAGTGTTTGTTCAATAGATTGATTTGTATGCTTCATGCTCAAGTACTAAGTTTATCTGGTTTGACCGTATTATAGCCATTCTAATGCTGACTGGCGAATATCCTGATGCCATGAGAAAACCCGAAAGCATACTTCTGCCACATCGTATCAGGACGAGGGGTGAAATGGCTGGCCAATGCATGCAGGAGAATTCATTTTGATCTTCTTCTGGTCTCTCGAAATCAGCACCAAGACCATAATCGTTGCCAGATAGGGCAGCATCGACATCACTTGAGATGGCACACCGGCCCCCATGGCCTGTGCATGCAGTTGCAAAATGGTGATGCCACCAAACAGATACGCCCCAAAAAACACCCGACCCGGACGCCAGGTTGCAAACACTACCAGCGCCAGGGCAATCCAGCCCCGACCTGCGCTCATGTTCTCAATCCAGAGCGGCGAGTAAGACAGGGACAAATAACCTCCCGCAATCCCAGCCATGGCACCGCCAAAGAGAATTGCCAGACAGCGTATCTTTATGACTGGATACCCAATGGCATGTGCGGCATCATGGGAATCGCCAACTGCCCGCAGAATCAAGCCTGCTCGTGTCTTGCGCAAGAACCATGAAACCAGCACGGTGATCACAAAGGAACCATATACCAGAATGTCATGCTTGAACAGAATTGGCCCAATGAATGGAATATCGGACAATAGTGGAATCGGCAATTTTGGGATGCCTTCATAAGCCACTCCAACCAGACCCTGGCCGACAAGAGCGCTAAGGCCAATGCCAAAAATCGTTAACGCCAAACCTGTGGCCACCTGAGTTGCCTGCAATCCGAGCACAAGCATCGCAAATATCAGCGACATTCCGGCCCCCGCCAGCATGGCGGCGAGAATACCCAGCATCACGCTTGAGGTTTGGGTTACGGCAATGAATCCGATGACCGCACCCATCAACATCATGCCTTCCACGCCAAGATTGAGCACACCCGATTTTTCAGTAATCATTTCACCCAATGCCGCATACACCAGGGGTGTGGATGCGGTAATGATGGTAATTATCGCAGGGATCAGAATATCAACCATGCCGAAACCTCGAAACCGGTTTAAAGCGAATCCGATACCGGATCAGGACATCACAAGCCAGCAGAAAAAACAGCAGCATCCCCTGAAACACCCCGGTTACCGCAATTGGCAGGTTCAGGGTTATCTGGGCGTTTTCTCCTCCAAGATAGGACAGGGCAATCAGCAAACCAGCAAACAGGGAACCTACAGGGTGAAGCCGTCCAACAAAGGCAACAATGATTGCAGTGAACCCGTATCCCGGGGAGATGATCGGCAATAACTGTCCAATCGGCCCTGATACCTCGAACATGCCGGCCAATCCCGCCATGCCCCCTCCCAGGAGCAAGGTAAACCAGATCGTTCGATTCACACTGAATCCGGCATGTCGGCCCGCTGCCGGTGCCTGACCAATTACCTTGATCTGAAAACCAATCAGGGACTTTGATAACAATAACCAGATACCGCCCACCGCGATGAGGGCAAATACTGCACCGAGATGCAGTCTGGTTCCATTTACCATGATCGGCAAGGATGCCGCATCATGGAAGATTCGCGATTCCGGAAAGTTGAATCCATCCGGATCGCGCAATGGGCCATGCACCAAAAGACTCAGCAATAGCAAGGCCACATACGTCAGCATCAAACTGGTCAGGATTTCGTTGGCATTGAAGCGCGTCTTGAGAAATGCCGGTATGGAAGCCCAGAACATTCCACCGAGTACCCCCCCGACCATCATCAACGGCAGTACGAACACCGAATCGACCTGATACAGCCAAAGTGCCACACAGCTCCCACAAATAGCACCCAGAGTCAGCTGGCCTTCGGCGCCAATATTCCAGACTCCGGCTCGAAATCCAATCGATAACGCTACTCCAATTAGGACCAGCGGGGAAGCCTTGACTCCCAGTTCAGCCCATCCATACAGACTGGTAAGGGGTGCAACAAAGAAGGCATACATTGCCTGGGCGGGGCTTTTACCGAGCAGTGAAAAAAGCATAATGCCACCCAACAGGGTAAGAGCGAGAGCAATAAACGGCGAGATATAGACCATGGTCCGTGAATGTTCAGCCCTTTTTTCAAGATAGGGAATCATTCGGAAGCCTCATTGTCCAGTGTTTCCACGCCGGACATCATAAGCCCGATCTGTTCCAGAGTGACCTCTGCTGTGGGCAGGGCCCTCGACAATACTCCAGAGCATATTGCGGCAAGACGATCACTGATTTCAATCAATTCATCAAGATCCTGGGAAATTACCACAATCGCCGTACCCGAGTCGGCGAGTTCTCTGAGAGCAACTCGTATCGCCTGGGCAGCACCGGCATCAACCCCCCAGGTCGGCTGCGAGACCACCAGTACTGACGGCTTCTGGTTGATTTCCCGCCCAACAATGAATTTCTGGAGATTGCCTCCAGAGAGACTCCCCGCTTCCGCCTCTACACCATGGCATCGAACATCGAAATCGCGGATGATCTTGCAGCCAAATTCTTCCGACTTTTGAAAATCAATCAACCCCATGCGTACCAGACCCATTCGTTCATGTGCGGTCAGCAAAGTGTTCTCATTGAGGGTTAAACCCGGCACTGCACCATGCCCGAGCCTCTCTGAAGGAATCGAGGCCAGGCCCAGATTGCGACGCTGATCCGGTCCCTGATGGGCACAGTCCTTGTTGTCAATCCTGATTGCTGAAGATGGTCTTGTCTGAACTTCGCCATTCAAGACCCCCAATAGCTCATCCTGGCCATTGCCGGCCACCCCGGCTATGCCAAGAATCTCTCCGCCACGAACTTCCAGGCTGACTTGCCGGAGACTGACGCTGAGCTGATCTGTTGCGGGATAATCGAGTTTATTGACGACAAATCGAAGTTCGCCCGGTGGATGTGCAGAGGTCATCTTTACGGTGCCCAGATCTTCTCCGATCATCTTTGCGGCCAGACTGTTCGTGGTTTCGTCCTGTACCCGAACGGATGCAACCACTCTTCCATGGCGCAAAATGGTAGCTTGTCTGCATAGCGCCTTGATTTCATCAAGCTTGTGGCTGATGTATAGAATCGACATTCCCTCGTCGCACAGGCGCCGCAAGGTCTCAAACAATGTCTCTACTTCCTGGGGGGTCAGTACCGAGGTTGGCTCATCCATGATCAATAGTCCTGGATTTTGCAGGAGACAACGGATAATTTCGATCCTCTGTCTTTCTCCGACCGATAGGCTGTATACCAGGCGGCTCGGTTCCAGTGGCAGACCGTATTTTTCGGAAATTTCGATGATTCTTTCTTCCAGATTATTGCCAGCCTCATGGGCTTCGAGTCCAAGAACGATATTCTCAAGGACGGTCAGGGAATCAAACAGGGAGAAGTGTTGGAATACCATGGCGATACCCAGTTCCCTGGCTGCCGCGGGACTATTGATGGCAATCCGCTTCCCTTGCCAGAAAATCTGTCCCGAATCCGGTTTCAGCACACCGTATATCATCTTTACAAGGGTTGATTTTCCTGCTCCATTCTCGCCGAGCAGGGCATGAATTTCCCCCTTATTGAGTGTTAAGTTGACTTGATCATTGGCCAGCAAGCCTGGATATGATCGGGTCATATCCTGTAACTTCAGTAGCGAATCCGGGTTGGGGCTGTTTGTTTTCGTCATATGGTATTGGAGGTGCAAACCATCTATCCTCCCAGGAATTGACAGTCAGGTGGACAAGCAAGACGATTCATATGAATATGTGTTATTGCGCTCCCGGAATCATAAACGATATTTTGCAATCACCATGTGGTAATAAGGTTTTTTCTGCCAGACGATAACCTGTCAAGTGCAGCGTCTCGAAGCGTCTGGAATCATTCTGGTTTCGAGGATCAATAGTAACACTTCATTTCCTGCCATGCATGGTTCCCGATACCGTTACCGGACACTGTGCAGCATTCCTTTCCGGTTGGCTGGTTCGCCTTTACCAAAAGGGGTCGAACCGGTCCAGGCGCAACAGGACCTGGATGCCGGACCCGTCCCGTACCCGGCCGGGACTACGGGAGAATCTTAGTCCCTCCCTGCCTGATGGGTCCGGAATCCTGGAGCCATCCTCCCCTTTCGCTGCCTGGACGGGGAATTCATGTGCTACGCTGCTTCCGTCCCTGCTGCAATGCGGCAAGGACATGCCGGAATCAGGCGGCGGTAACGCACGGTGATTTTCGATACCGATCAGTATAATAATCAGAATATCAACCCTGAAGCTGCCAATAATGCTGAAACATGATCGTTTTTTTGATCAGGCCCGTTGAAAAATCCTGCGAAATGCCAAAAATACCTGCTCTCCATTTTTCTAATCGCTCCGACAGGAAGGCCACATGAGCCAACCATCAATGGAAGAAGCACATCAAGTGCTCAAATCAGTGTTTGGATACACGACATTTCGGTCTGGCCAGGAGGCCGTCATTCAGGCACTGTTCGATGGGCATAACGTTCTTTCCGTCATGCCAACCGGCTCAGGCAAGTCACTGTGCTATCAAATTCCGGCACTTGTCCTGAACGGACTTACCATAGTTGTCTCGCCGCTCGTCGCCCTGATGCAGAATCAGGTTTCTGCACTCAAGCTTGCAGGCGTCGCTGCGGAAGGCATCCATTCTGGCAACAGCTACAGCAATAACGTATCAGCATGGCGTCGTGTAGAAAGCGGCGAGACCCGCCTGCTCTACATGTCGCCAGAGAGATTGATGACAGAACGGATGCTCAGCGCCTTGGCAAGACTCCGGATTCGATTGTTTGCGATTGATGAAGCTCACTGCATATCGCAGTGGGGGCCGGCCTTTCGCCCTGAGTATGCCGACTTGTGCCGGCTGCCTCAGCACTTCCCGGAAGTTCCAATCGCAGCCTTGACCGCCACTGCCGATGAAGAAACCCGAAAGGACATCAGGGACAAGCTTTTCCATGGGTCGGCCAAGCAGGTAATAATGGGATTTGACCGACCGAACATACGGTTAACGGTGGAAGCAAAGCTTAACTGGAAACAACAACTGGCAAGATTTATTGAACAGCATTATGGATGCAGTGGTATCGTGTATTGTCTCTCCAGACGAAAAACGGAAGAAACAGCCGACCTGCTCAAAACAAAGGGTATATATGCTCTACCCTATCATGCAGGCATGGATATCAGTGAACGAAAGGCCCACCAAAATGCCTTCATGACCAATGATGGCGTGGTTATTGTTGCCACAATAGCCTTCGGGATGGGAATCGACAAAGCCGATGTGCGCTTTGTTTTCCATACTGACCTTCCGGGAAGTATTGAAGCCTACTACCAGGAAATCGGAAGGGCCGGTCGCGACGGCAAACCCGCTGAAGCTCATATGCTGTATGGACTTCCCGATATCATGATGCGGCGCCAATTTATCAACGACGAGAACGCTGGAGACGAACGGCTTAACCGGGAACACAAACGCCTCGATGCCCTTCTCGGTTATTGTGAAACACCAATCTGCCGACGGATGGCGCTACTCAATTACTTCGGAGAAGACATCAACCCATGCGGCAACTGCGACATCTGCCTTAATCCAACTGAATGCATTGATGCAACTGAAGAGGCACGGAAAATTCTCTCGGCTGTCAAGCTAACAGGAGAACGGTTCGGCAAGGCGCATGTAATTGACGTAATACGCGGCAGACAGACGAAAAAGGTCCAGCAGTTCAGTCATCAGCTCCTGTCGATTTTTGGAACCGGTGCAGAACTGAGTGCAAATGATTGGCAGTCAATGATTCGCCAGCTAGTGGCGGCTGGATCAATGAGAGTCGATATTGCCGGCTATGGTGCGCTGAACATCACGAAACAGGGCCGAGAACTATTGCAGGGACATGGAGAATTCATGTATAAAAAAGACGCAGTATTCCAATCCGACCTGTCAAGAAAGTCAGGAAAAAAGATAGGCGATGATCAATCCGCACCACTTGCGAATGGACAGGATGAGGAGCTTTTGGCCGCTCTCAAGAAACTGCGACTGGAGATTGCCCGCAAACGCAGAGTACCTGCATACGTGATATTTTCAGATCGAACACTCATCGATATGGTCAATCGCAAGCCGCGTAACATGGCAGAATTTTCCATTGTAAACGGGGTAGGTGCCGTAAAACTAAAAAACTTCTCCAGCTCTTTTCTGGCAGCGGTCAACGAGCATTTGAACAGAAATCACATGAGTTGAAAGGACCGGCTTGAAAACCAATTCGAATGACAGAAAACCTTGCTGTTGGAATCAGGAACAAAGTGAAATCAGTAACTGAACACCCCTTTGAATCTTGCGTTATAGCGAAGCCACTGAACGGCCGATAGAATTGCCGTGGCCTCAACTTTCCAGATTCGGACTGATATTGCAGTTCAAAATGGAAGAGTATTGGCATTGCAAAAAAATGCTGTGACTGTTATCGTCTGAAATACCGTTGGGGAGCTTACTGAACGAGCTGAGAGACACAAGCTGTCGACCCATCGAACCTGATCCAGATAATACTGGCGAAGGAAACGGTACTGCCTGCCATCAGTCTCGGCAAATTCCGTTTCTGTGCCTGCCTAGAGAGACAAGACACTTGGACGCAGAATCAAGAACCCCGGTTGCATTGACGATTGCCGGTTCCGACAGTTCCGGAGGCGCAGGGATTCAGGCCGACCTCAAGACTTTCAGTGCCCTTGGAGTTTATGGGGCCAGTGCGATTACTGCCATTACTGCCCAGAACACTCTCAAGGTAGAACGCGTCGAAGCATTGCCACAAGGCATGGTCCAACAGCAGATACTGACTGTATTGGAGGACCTCCCGGTAGATGCAATCAAAATCGGCATGGTCTTGTCTGCGAATATAGTCAGGGAAATCACCGAAGCAATCAGCAACTATCAAGGCCGTGTCGTTCTGGACCCTGTCATGATTGCCAAGTCCGGGGATTCGCTCCTTGATGAAGATGCAGTGGACTCTGTCCGCACACTGCTTCTGCCCAGGGCAGATTTAATTACCCCCAACCTGCCCGAAGTTGCCGTATTAACGAATAACCAACCGACCAACAACACCGATCATGCATTAACCCAGGGCCATGCCCTCATGGAACTCGGCGCAAAGGCTGTCTTGATCAAGGGGGGGCACGGATTGGGGTCGACCTGTACCGACTGGTTGATAACAAGTGAACAACCGCCGATCAAGCTTGCTTCAACTCGAATCTCTACACCCAATACACATGGAACCGGCTGCACATATTCTGCGGCTATTGCGGCCCAGCTTGCCAAGTCAGAATCACTGGCAGATGCAGTCATGCATGCACATGGTTATCTTGCCCGGGCCATTCAGTCTGCCGATCAACTCAGTATCGGCTCCGGTCATGGACCGGTGCATCATTTTCACGGAATCTGGCAGTGAGTGAAGTCGCCATAATCGGAGCAGGTGTTGCAGGACTAACCTGCGCATGCGAGCTGATAGACCGGGGTATTGATATCAGCATCCATGAACAGGCCGAGAGACTGGGAGAAGGGGCATGCTCCTGGTTCGCAGGAGGCATGCTTGCTCCCTACTGCGAACGGGATACCGCTGAGGATGAAGTCATGCAACGCGGTTTGCTGGCGATCAGGTGGTGGCAGGAACATGTCACCGAAGTCACACAAAAGGGATCTCTCGTGCTGGCTCTTCCCCGCGACCGGAATGAACTGGAAAGATTGTCTCGCCTAGGCAAACAATGTCGGTGGATCGATCAAGCAGAAACCTCGGAAATCGAACCTCACCTGGCAGATTTTTCAGGGCTAGGCCTGCTGTTTCCTGATGAAGCTCACCTGGACCCCCGCAAGGCATTGCAGGATTTGACAAATTACCTGAAAAAGCGGGAAGTCTCGATTCAGTTCGGTCAAGCCGTCAAACTCGAAGACCTTGATGCAAGAATCATTCTCGACTGTAGAGGTTACCATTCACATGATGTATTGCCCGGACTTCGAGGAGTCAAAGGCGAGATGATGATTCTGCGAACACGGGATATCAGCCTGACTCGCCCAGTAAGGCTTCTGCACCCCCGACAGCCCATCTACATCGTACCCAGAGATGATCACCAGTTCATGCTGGGCGCGACACTGATCGAAAACAACGAACGCGGGAGATTCAGTGTCCGGTCAATGCTGGACTTGCTGAGTTCAGCATTACTGCTGTCCCCGAGCTTCGGCGAGGCTGAAATCATCGAGCATGGAGTAGATATCCGCCCAGCCTTCGATGACAATATTCCCAGGCTTTGGCGAAAAGACAATGTAGTCTTTGTCAACGGCCTGTACAGACACGGGTTTCTACTCGGCCCAGACCTTGCCATTCAGACTGCTGATGCAGTGATTAACCCCAACCAATGGGAGGAGTTGCCACAATGCGCGTAACCGTCAATGGCAAAACCCGGGAAGTAAACAATCAACTGCTGAGCGAGATTCTGGTTGAATGCGGTTATCAGCAGACTTGCTTCGCTACTGCATTAAATGGAGTATTTGTTCACAGGCATCAAAGGGAATCAACCAGGGTTGTACAGGGCGATCGGATAGAAGTCGTTACCCCGAATGCCGGAGGCTGAATCAAGCCATGACCATGCTTGAACTCTATGGACGATCATTCGAAAGCCGGATACTCCTTGGTACCGCACGCTATCCCTCTCCAGACCGGTTGGCCGAGGCCGTTCAGGCTTCAGGTACCGAAATCGTGACGGTATCCCTGAGAAGAGAGGCCGGAGGCAGTCATGCCGGTGAAAAATTCTGGAATTTGATCAAGTCACTCGATGTCACGGTTCTACCGAACACGGCAGGATGCTACTCTGCAAGGGAGGCGATAACCACTGCCAAAATGGCTCGCGAATTGTTTCAGACAGACTGGATCAAGCTGGAGGTAATCGGAGATTCGGAGTCACTACACCCCGATACCGCAGGCCTGATGGAGGCTGCCAGAATCCTGAATGCCGAAGAATTCAAGGTCTTTCCCTATACCACGGAAGATCTGGTAGTAGCCGAAAAGCTGTTGCATGCCGGGTGTGAAGTCCTGATGCCCTGGGGGGCACCAATCGGAACAGCGCGTGGACTCAACAATGAGTATGGACTTCGGGCCTTGCGGTCCCGCTTTGAAACTACCCCGGTAATTGTTGATGCAGGCATCGGACTCCCCTCCCATGCAGCTCGAGCCATGGAACTCGGCTCTGATGCCGTGTTGCTGAACACTGCCGTAGCACGAGCCGAAGATCCGGCGAGGATGGCAGAGGCATTTGCCGAAGGGATCCGAGCCGGACGCAATGCCTATCTGGCTGGACCCATGCAACCCTCAGACATGCCACAGACATCAACTAGTCTGATTGACAAGGCAGACCTCCGAGAATGATTCTCGACCCCTTCTACCCAATCTTTGACAGTAGCGCCTGGATGAAGCGTCTTGTTCCCCTGGGTATACGCCAGGCACAGCTTCGAATCAAAAGCAACGATCTTGATCTGGTTCGCAGAGAAGCCCTGGATTCCATGGAAATATGCCGGAAAAGCAACTGCCGGCTTTTCCTCAATGACCATTGGCAGCTGGCGATTGAACTTGGTTGCGATGCAGTACATCTGGGACAGGAAGATCTGGAACTGGCTGACCTCTCGCAAATATCGGATGCCGGTATCAGTCTCGGAGTAAGCACACACTCAAAACGGGAATTGGTTCGAGCACTGTCAGCAAACCCATACTATGTAGCACTTGGGCCAATCTATCCAACCATCCTCAAAAAAATGTCCTGGGCACCTCAGGGACTGGAACGGATTACCGAATGGAAGTCACATGTTGACTCGGTCCCGGTCGTTGCAATCGGAGGCCTGAACCCAGAGCGGGGAATCGCCGCTCTGGAACACGGTGCCGACTGCATATCAGTAGTTACCGATATTACCCTCAACCCCGAACCGGAACAGCAAGTCAATCACTGGCTTGAAATCACCGAACCTTATCGAAAATCTTTACCCACCGGAACTCGAACATGAAAAAACTTATCTTCATTATTGCCCTCATTAGTACGAGCCCGACCTGGTCAATGGACAAGGTTTCCTTGATCCTGGACTGGTTCATCAATCCGGATCATGGCCCAATCCTGATTGCAGAAGAGAACGGATATTTTGCCGAGCAGAACCTTGAAGTCGAGATCGTGCCACCGGCAGATCCATCGGTACCTCCGAAAATCGTGGCAGCAGGCGAAGCAGATCTGGCTATTTCCTATCAGCCCCAACTGCATCTACAGGTCGCGGAAAACCTCCCGTTGATCCGGGTAGGTACGCTGGTTGCAACACCATTAAACTGCCTCCTGGTACTCGAAGATGGCCCGATCAAGTCCATTGCAGACCTGGCTGGGCGCAAGGTCGGATTTTCGGTCGCAGGCGTGGAAGAAGCATTGCTGACTGCCATATTGAGCCCGCACGAACTAGGGATGCAGGACATCGAACTGGTCAATGTCAACTGGTCATTATCTCCGGCACTCATGAGTAATCAGGTCGATGCCGTGATCGGTGCTTTTCGAAACTTCGAATTAAATCAGATGAAGCTCGAGAACGTTAAGGGGAAGTGCTTCTATCTCGAGGAGGAGGGGTTGCCGCCTTATGATGAACTGATCTTTATTGCTAACTCAAACACCATGGACAAATCCAGAATCCGCCGATTCATGAAAGCAGTAGAGCAGGGTGTGCAATACATCGTGAACCACCCGGAGAAAAGTTGGGAAATTTTTTCCTCGACATCACCTGAACTCAATGATGACCTGAACCGACTGGCCTGGTTCGACACCCTGCCCCGCTTCGCGCTTCGACCTGCCGCTCTGGATGCTGGGCGATATCGGGATATGGACATGTTCTTTCTGGAATATGGCCTGATTTCCGAACCCAACCCGATTAACCGCCTGGCCATCGACATCACGGGAAAATAGTAACGGGTATCAGTCGATTCCCATGAGCAAACCTGATCATGAAATACCCGGACTTCGGCTTTCCGGGGAATTTTCCTACAGCGAACGGCCACTGTTCCGCGATTTGGTGCTTGAATTACTGCCAGGATCCTGGACATGCCTGTTGGGCAGTTCCGGGATTGGCAAATCAACCCTGCTTCGGCTGATTGCGGGATTGGAAACCGGGGGCTCATTTTCAGGATCAATATCGGCAAGCGATAACCTGCCCGTGGATGGTCGGGTTGCCTACATGGCCCAGTCGGATTTGCTGCTACCCTGGTTGACGGTACGCCAAAATGTCTCCCTCGGCGCAAGTTTGCGAAGAGAGCCACAAGACCATGCAAAAATTGATCACTTGATCCGTAAGGTTGGACTCGAAGAATATACATCCAGTAAACCCGGAGAACTTTCGGGGGGTATGCGGCAAAGATGTGCACTGGCCCGAACCCTGATGGAGAATGCTCCCCTGATTCTTCTTGATGAACCTTTTTCGGCACTTGATCCAGTTACCCGAAGACAGATGCAGGCCTTGGCCTCATACACACTACAGGACAGGACAGTTCTTCTGGTTACCCATGACCTGGCCGAGGCACTCAGGCTAGGCAGTCGAATCTATGCAATGTCCCACGGTACGCTGGAACAATTCGACCTGCCTGCCTGTCGGTCAATTCGTGAACTTGATGATCCGGTCATGATGGATATTCAACCCCGAATCTTTTCAGTACTGAATGCATGAAACCCAGGCCAGACAGTCCATCCTTAATTCGAGTCTGGGAAATCCTGTTTGCAGGTCTGCTCATGATCCTGATCTGGCAGGCAGTAGTGTGGGCCACACAAGTGGAGTCTTTCATTCTTCCTGGACCACTGGCAGTTTTCAGGGCATTTGTCAGTCAGTTTGCATTGATTTGGCACCATACATTGATCACCGCCATAGAAGTCCTGATAGGTTTGGCATTGGGTGTGACGGCCGGTATTCTGACTGCATTGCATCTCACCATATCAGAGCGGGGTCGCAAACTCGTTATGCCAGCCCTGGTCATGAGTCAGACCATTCCCGTATTCGCCCTGGCTCCCCTACTGACCCTGTGGCTGGGCTATGGCCTAGCCTCGAAAATTGCCATGGCTATCTTGATCGTGTACTTTCCGGTCACCTCAACTTTCCTGGATGGATTGACGAATACACCAAGGGACTATCTGGATCTTGCCCGTACCATGCGTAGCCCCAATCGTTCCACCTTGATGCAAATACAGGTTCCCGCAGCGGTTCCCTCATTAACCTCCGGTATCCGACTAGCTGCCGTCTATGCACCAATAGGAGCGGTAATCGGCGAATGGGTCGGTGCATCAAATGGCTTGGGTTATCTGATGCTATTGGCCAATGGTCGCGTCAAAATCGACCTGATGTTTGCTGCATTGATAGCCTTATGCTTACTTACCGTAACCATTAGAGCAGTTGTTGGAATGCTCTGCAACCGTGCAGAGAAATGGTCGGGGCTGACTGATCGAAACTAATAAGGCCTAGCCCAAGTTTAACAGCAGTCAAGTTCCTACCCCCTGTCGTCGCCAGCGAAGCGGATTCCGATTCCTGACGAAATGCTGTCCGAATGCAACCGCTGTTGCGTCAGCTGCTTCCGTCGTCCGCCTGCTTGCAGGCGGATGACGGAATGGATCTTCATCATCCCGGGGATGCATGGCGATACGGCCCTACTGCACGATCTGCCGATGCATTCCCGGCATTGTCATGCCGGAGCATGATCTCACCGGGAGGCAAACCGGCTCACCACCGTAGCGACACCTCGAACCCGAATATATTCTCGGGCACCGTGTCCGGATCCTCCCTGCGCGTCGCCCTCACCCCGAAGGAAAGGTCCGCTACCGATCCAGACTCCGGTGTCAGGCGCCACCC
>JAJEAV010000028.1 GCA_022822625.1 Gammaproteobacteria bacterium
GTGCCGGTAGCCCCGGTTGCTGCCCGGAGCGGGCATCATCCGGTCAACGATGTTGCCGAGTCCCAGTCGCTCGAGGAGCGTTGCCGGTGCCATGAGGCCGGCCCGGGAAGTGAAATCGTGATGGCTTTTTGCGGTCTTGTAGTGTAGGATGTTCATGTGGCCTTGTTCTCTCGGGGGTTGGTGAATTTGTTCACCCAATGGGTGAAGTTGATAAAAACAGTATTCTACCATTAATACCCTGATTTAACAAGGCTTTTTACTTTTTTCTCGATTCCTATTTAAATATTAGGGTATATTCCTAATCCTTAAATAGGAATCGGGAAAAATGTTGACATCAAGAGATTCAGGAAAGACAATACAGCAAGCGCCGATTTGAGATCAGCTTGCGGGCGCAGAAGAAATACGGCTAAAGAGACAGGCGTCACACTTAACCCATATTCCGTCTCGTTAGCAATGCTGACAAGGCGGTTTTTTTATATCTGTAGCATTTACGGGTCTTTCGGGAAGATTCCATGACAAAAGACACCAAGCCCCTCCATCGTCAGACGATAGCGGTCAGACATGGCCAAAATCGTACTATGGAGCGGGAACACAATGAGGCAATCTTCACCACTTCCAGCTTTGTATTTGATAATGCCGAACAGGCGGGCAAGCTGTTTGGCAATCAGTCGTCAGGCAATGTCTACTCAAGATTTACAAATCCAACGGTGGCTGGATTCGAAAGTCGTTTGGCAGAACTCGAAAGCGCCTCCCACTGCGTTGCAGTATCATCCGGTATGGCGGCAATTACTGGAACTCTACTGGCATTGCTGAAATCAGGTGACCATATTGTTTCCTCGTCCGCACTTTTCGGCTCAACAGTTTCACTATTGACCACCATCTTTGAAAAGTTCGGAGTTCAGACCTCTTTTGTCAGCCTGACAGACCCAAAACAGTGGAAGCTGGCAATCAGGCCCAATACGAAGCTGTTTTTTCTCGAGACCCCGAGCAACCCATTGTGTGAAATTGCCGATATCGAGCAAATTTCCAGTATCGCTCATGAAATCGATGCATTACTGGTTATCGATAATGCATTCATGACGCCAATCCTGCAACGCCCCATCGAAATCGGTGCTGACATTGTGGTCCACACGGCTACCAAATATCTTGATGGCCAGGGTCGATGTATCGGTGGCGCAATTGTTACCGATGATGCTTCTATCCATGAGAAGCTTTTCACCATGCTACGCACAACCGGGCCGTCCATGAGCCCATTCAATGCGTGGACCTTTATCAAGGGTCTTGAGACACTCCCATTGAGGATGAGGCATCATTGCAGTAATGCATTGGCCGTAGCCCGATGGTTGCAGAATCATTCTCTGGTAAAGCGGGTTCATTATCCCGGCTTGCAATCACATCCTCAACACGATCTTGCAAAACAACTGTTTTCGGGTTTCGGTGGAATTGTCTCCTTTGAGGTTCAGGGTGGAAAGTACGATGCCTGGGCAATGATTGATGCTACCGAAATGCTCTCAATCACCGGCAACCTCGGAGATGCAAAGACTACGATTACCCATCCTGCAACGACCACCCACGCACGCATAACCCAGGAAGCACGTGATCGGGCCAGAATCAGCGATTCACTGATCCGGCTGTCAGTTGGTCTTGAACATATTGAAGATATTTTGGCTGATCTTGAACTGGGTTTGAGCAAGGTTGGAGGTAACCGCTAGATTGCCTTGTCTGGAGACCGACTTCGCTCATTCGATATGAATATGCCTTGCTGGATATGGTACAAATGTTCATGTCTCAGCTTCGGGTCTTTGCGTTTCGATATCGGGGTATCTTGTTGACGTATGATTGCGAAGCGTACCTCAGTTCAAGAATTTCCTCTTCTCCCAGTTCTCGCACAACTTTGGCGGGAGAACCTAGAATCAATGTTCGGTCCGGGAAACTCTTGTTCTCGGTAATCAGGGATCTTGCTCCGACCAGACAATCCTGACCGATCACGGCATTATTCAAAATCACGGATCCAATGCCGATTAGACTTCCTCGCCCCACCTTGCAACCATGAAGCATGGTACTGTGCCCTACGGTGACATCGTCTTCTATCTCAATAGGAAACCCCGGGTCAGTATGCATTGCACTGCAATCCTGAACATTCGAGCGATTGCCAATTCGAATGAGATCGTTGTCTCCCCGCAACACCGTGTTGAACCAGACACTGGACTCTTCTCCAACGGATACCCATCCGATAATATCTGCTGAATCGGCAATATAGCTTGACTCGGCTATCTCAGGGAGTGGCCGGTCTTCAAGAATGTAAATCATTGTCTAGACCAGCATTGATGGATGGTCTTGCTCAAGAACCTGCTGACCACGCCATGTGCGAATACTCATCATGTCGCTGAATTTTTCGATGAGCGTTTTCTTCTTGAAATAACTCAGGCTCACAAGCTCGGCATCATCCAGCGAGGAAATCAGAAAATCATCGCTGGTCTGCAACTTGTCAACCAGACCCAGTTCCAATGCTCTGGAGCCCAGCCAATGCTCACCGGTTGAGACCCTGTCGATGTCCAGACTGGGCCTTAGAATCTGCACGAATTCCTTGAACAGCTGATGCGTTTCCTGCAGGTCCTGCTGCAGTTTCTTGCGTCCCTTGTCGCTGTTTTCACCAAACATGGTCAGGGTTCGCTTATACTCGCCGGAAAAAACCTGTTCAAACTCGACCCCATGCTTCTTCAAAAGCTCATTAAAGTTTGGAATCTGGGCGAGAACCCCAATTGAACCGATGATTGAGAAAGGGGCCGCAATGACGGTATTGCCGACACATGCCATCATGTACCCACCACTTGCTGCAACCTTGTCCACCGCAACCGTCAAGGGAATGTTTCGATCCCGAAGACGTTGCAGTTGTGAAGCTGCCAGCCCATAACCATGCACGGTGCCACCGGCGCTTTCCAGACGAAGCAGCACTTCATCGCCTTCGACTGCGGTCAATAAAACTGCACTGATTTCTTCACGCAACCTGGCGACGCTACTGGCCTGCATATCGCCCTCAAAATCCAGAACAAAGATTCGCTTTTTGCTGACTTTTTCCGAAGCGGCGACTTTCCTGGCCCCTTTCGCTTCGGCCTTGATGCGTTTTCTTTCTGCCTTTCGTTCGGCTTTCTGTGCCGCTTCAGAAAGGGTGATGGCAGTCAAGGCCCTGGACATGTCCCTGTACTGCTTGTTCAGATGGGCAATCTCAAGTTTGGGTTCATCGGCAGCCTTCTGTTTCATGGTCATTGCAAACAGGAGGCCTGCGGATACCACAATTCCTGCGACAACGGTCAGGGCTTTCGCCAGAAACAGTCCATACTGTGCAAAAAATTCGATCATGTTTCTGTAGTCAGTTCGAAGAATGTTAGGATTTTCTTGTCCATGTATCACGCAATGAGACAATTCGATTAAACACCAGCGCATCCTGTCGACTGGTTATGTCCTGGAAAAAATAACCTACCCGCTCGAATTGGTAGCGGGTCAAGGGGTCTGCATGACCAATGCTCATTTCGAGCTTGCAACCCTGGAGACATTCCAGTGAGTCGGTGTTCAAGGTATCAAGATAATCATGCTTGCGATCAGCAAGCGGATCTGCAACCGAAAACAATCGGTCATACAATCGCACTTCGGCGTTGATCGCATGGTGGGCACTGACCCAGTGGATGATGCCCTTGATTTTTCTGCCATTTGGTCTTTGTCCACCTGCTGTTTCAGGGTCATAATCGCAACGAATTTCGATCGGTTCACCATGCACATTGCGGACCACCTCTTTACAGCGAATCACATAGGCATGTCGTAATCTGACTTCCTGGCCTGGGGCTAGGCGAAAATAGCCTTTTGGCGGGTTGTCTTCATAATCACCTTGCTCAATGAAGATTTCTCTGGAGAATGTCAGCTGGCGTCGTCCAATCTCCGGGTTTTGCGGATGGTTGGGAACCTCAATCAATTCAGTTGCCGATTCCGGATAATTTTCGATCACCACCTTGAGTGGTCTTAATACCGCCATGGCACGTGGCACTTTGGGGTCCAGATCATCACGAATACACTTCTCCAGCAAACCTATCTCGATTACATTCGGTTTTCGGGTAATTCCCACCGATGCAATGAAATTCTTCAGTGACTCAGGCGTATATCCGCGACGTCTCAGTCCCGAGATCGTGGGCATTCTCGGATCGTCCCAGCCTGCGACATGACCAAGTTCAACCAGTTGGGTCAGCAACCTCTTGCTCATCACCGTGTAGTTGAGGTTCAGTCGCGAGAACTCGACCTGCCGGGGTCTCGACGGAACCGGAAGGTGTTCGATAAACCAGTCATACAAGGCACGGTGATCTTCAAACTCAAGCGTGCACAGGGAATGTGTGACACCCTCGATCGCATCGCCCTGTCCGTGGGCAAAGTCGTACATGGGATATATGCACCATTTATCCCCTGTTCTTTGATGGGTATAGTGGCGAATCCGGTACAAGACCGGATCCCGCAAATTGATGTTTGAAGCATGCATGTCGATCTTGGCACGCAACACGTGTTCTCCATCTTCAAATTTGCCATCGCGCATTGCTTCAAACAAGGCCAGATTCTCCTCAATACTTCGATCGCGGTAAGGGCTGTTCATGCCCGGCTCGGTCAAGGTGCCGCGCTGTTGCCTTATTTCATCCACCGATTGACTGTCAACATAAGCCAGGGCATTTTTGATTAGGTGGACAGCATACTCATAGAACTGCTCGAAATAGTCCGAGGCATGGGCGAGGGAACTCCATTCATATCCCAGCCAGCGAATATCTTCCTCAATCCTGGAGGCGTATTTCTGACTTTCTTTAAGTGGGTTGGTGTCATCAAACCGGAGTGTACACCGTCCCCCATAATCGTCTTTGATGCCGAAATTTAGCCAAATGGCCTTGCAATGGCCGATATGCAGATAGCCATTGGGCTCAGGCGGAAAACGCGTCACGATTTCCTGATGCCGTCCAGCCTTGATATCATCATCAATAATCTGTCGGATGAAATTGATAGGCTTGGGTCTATTGCTCACTAGATAATGGAAGGTCAGCGGTTTCAATCTGGGCCAGACAAGCCGGGTCGGAAGACCAGCGAGTGGTGGTCATTTATTTTCCGAGGGCCATTCGTCGAATGGGAATGGTTTCTGTTCAGAATTGAAGGTCAGATAATCCAGAACCCTATGCATAAACGTGGTTAGGTCCCCGGCAAAATGCTGCAACTTTGGATTCGGGTTTCCGGTGATGAATTTGTGACCCAGCTGGAACACTACGAGCACAAAAGCCAGGATTATTGCGATGTAGAGGATGCCCCCGAAAAGAATAATGAATAAAAGGCGTAGTCCCGATTCGGTGGCATTCTGTTTCCATGCAGCCTTTTCGTTCGGTTCCGGTAGATTGTTGTCCATGGTCTAAAGAAAAATAAAAATGGATTGCATTCGGTATATTTCCAAGACTGAATTATACAGGCACAAATTGCGTCATAATCAGGTTGCAGTCATGGGTCAGCAATTCTAATTCGAAAGCAAATCCTGCATCAAATCCAGTCTGCAAGCCGGCATCACGGAAATTTTCTCCAACGCAAAAGCCTCTCTTCATGGTTGGCTTGGGTACGGTTCTGGAACATGGTATGAATGGAGAAACGGTAGCATGAAATGGAAAGAATTGGTCATGAGCCAACAAACACCCGTTCAAGCAGCCTCGTATAGATTTTGGTTAGCGTATCAAGGTCTCGTGTACTGACGCATTCATCAATCTGGTGAATGGTTGCATTGACGGGGCCGAGTTCGACCACATGATTGCAAATCCTGGCCATGAATCTGCCGTCTGACGTTCCGCCGCTGGTCGTAATGCCCGGGGTTTTTCCAGTGATATCGGATACAGCTTGAGAAGTTTTCTCGATGAAGTCGCGGTCCCGGGTGTAGTAGGGTTCTGCACTGCTTGGATATTCAAGAGTGTATTCAAGGTCATGTTTGCCCAGAATCTCATCAATTCTTTGCTTGATCTCCTGTTCACTGGTTTCAGGCGAGTATCGGAAATTGAACAGCACCCTGGCATCCCCGGGTATTACATTGGCAACACCGGTTCCGCTCATCAGATTGGAGATTTGCAGGCTTGTCGGAGGGAAATCCTGGTTTCCCGAGTCCCATTTTGCCTGTACCAGGTCGTGCAATACCGGTGCCAGGGCATGAATCGGGTTTTTGGCGAGATGCGGATAGGCGATATGGCCTTGTTGACCCTTGACAGTCAGAGCCAGGTTGAGTGACCCGCGGCGCCCGACCTTGACGGTATCGCCACAATTATTTTCGCTGGTCGGCTCGCCCACCACACAATAGTCAATACCGATATTTCTTGCGATCAATTCATCAACCACAGCCCGGGTTCCCCATTTTGCTATGCCTTCCTCGTCACTGGTAATCAGAAATGCAATTGAGCCCCCATAATCGGGGTGCTTGCGTATGAAGTTTCCACAGGCAATCGCAAAGCATGCGATCCCGCCCTTCATGTCTGCAGCACCGCGGCCATGTAACATGCCATCTTCAATGAGTCCGGAAAACGGCGGGTGGGACCATTTTTCCAGTGGACCCGTTGGCACGACATCAGTATGTCCTGCGAATACCAGAAGCGGGTCTTCGGTTCCATGCCGGGCCCATAGATTCGATACGTCTTCAAAATTCATGTATTCACATTTGAACCCCATAGGAGTAAGGCATTGCTCAAGCAGTTGCTGGCAACCATTGTCGTTGGGTGTTACCGATTCGATACGAATCAATTCCGATGCAAGTTGAACGGGAGGGGACGTCATCTAGAACTCGATTTGTCAAGTGTTAAAAGAAGGCTTGGATTATAATGGTAAACTTGCAGGTTTGATGATCATAGGGTACAAATCGGAAATGCTACATGGATAGATGGCTAGATTCACCGGTTGGCAGCTCAGTCATTCAGGCGGAGACCGCTGCCTTCGCCGAGCTGGTGCCATCAGGGTTTTATGCAAGGTCTCTTCAGATCGGGCTTCCGGAAATCCCCTATCTGGATGGCATTGAAACGCGTGAGCGATACATTGTGGGTGAGGGCAATCAATCCAGCGCATTGCATGATGGGGCAAACAGGAAGCGGGATAAAAAAAGCCATTACATGATTGCCAGCCCGTTTGCGCTTCCGTTTTCTGAACGGTCACAGAACCTGATTGTTCTGCCACATACCATGGATCATTGCAAAAATCCTCACAATGTGTTGAGGGAGGTCAATGAAATTCTGGAGCCTGAAGGGTGTCTGGCAATCATCGGTTTTAATATCTTTAGCCTATTTGGTTGTGTACATGTTCTGATGAGAAAAACCGGCAGGATGCCCTGGAACGGCAAGTTTTATTCCATAGGACGAGTCCAGGACTGGTTGTTGCTGTTGGGATACGATCTGGTCGGTGCCCGCATGCTTGTCTATCGCCCACCAATTAACTCTGAGCGATATCAGAAAAAAATGAAGTTTCTGGAAAACGCCGGCGATCGCTGGTGGCCGGGATTGGGCGGTGTATACGTGATTGTCGGCAAAAAACGGGAAATCATGCTGACTCAACGTCGCCAGTTGTCCACAGCCTGGACAAAATTCCTTCCGACGGTGGTTCGACCGGTTCCACAGAAAGTGGCACGGACCATGAATATGGAACTAGCCAGTAATGAGTGAGGCCGACGCCGGATTGCCCAAAGTGGTTATTTATACAGACGGAGCCTGTCGAGGAAATCCGGGTCCGGGTGGTTGGGGGGCGCTACTTATCTCGGGAAAGCACAGGAAGGAACTGATCGGTGGTGATCGATATACCACCAATAATCGAATGGAGATGATGGCCAGTATCGAAGCCCTCAGGGCTCTCAAGAAGAAAAGTGATGTGGATCTGTATACGGACTCCAAGTATCTCAAGAACGGAATCGAGAAATGGTTGCCGGACTGGAAAAAAAACAACTGGCGTACGAAACAACGCCAGCCGGTGAAGAACCGGGATTTATGGGAATTGCTGGATTGCTTGATCTTACAGCACTGCATTCGCTGGTGCTGGGTCAAGGGTCATGATGGAAATGTGGGCAATGAACGGGCGGACAAACTGGCAAAAGAGGGCCTGAAAAAGGGTCTGGAGAGACTATCATGAGACAAGTCGTACTGGATACCGAAACAACTGGTCTGAAAGTGGAAGAAGGGCATCGAATCGTTGAGATCGGGGCAGTTGTATTGATCAATCGTCACATTACCGATAGGAAATTCCACAAATACATCAATCCCGAGCGGGAAATTTCGAAAGAAGCCTCGCAAATTCACGGGATTACCAACGAGAAATTGACAGATTCTCCGATATTTCGGGATATTGCGGATGAATTTCTGGCGTTTATCGATGATGCTGACCTGATTATTCACAATGCCAACTTTGATGTCGGGTTTCTGAACAACGAGCTAGCCTTGATTGATAATCATGTAAACGAAGAACTTCAGGCGCGCCATCAGATTATTGATACTCTGGAACTGGCAAGAAACAAGCATCCCGGTCAGCGCAATGATCTCGATTCCCTGTGTCAGCGGTATGGGGTGAACAATTCAAACCGTACCTTGCATGGCGCACTATTGGATGCCGAACTCCTGGCATCCGTCTATCTGCAAATGACAGGTGGACAAGCGACTTTGCTTGGTGAGCGGGACGGTGAGACGTCGTCTCTACATGGCCATAAACAATCTCGCCAACAGATCAAGGATTCCGATGCCTTGATTCGTGTCGAGGTTGCCCATGAGGATTTGCAGCTTCATGAAAAGTGGCTGGATATGCTGAGGCAGCAAAAGCAGGGTGACGGTGAGATTGTCTGGGACCAATTTTCGCAACCGGCATTGCACCTCGGCCAAAACCCGGCCGAATGAGCATCGTACGGCAAACGCTGGGTGTCGTTATTCTGGCTGTTCCTTGAGGTAGCGCAGGAGATAAAAAAACTGGCCAATCGAAAACACCACAGTCAGGCCAAACAACCAGAACACTCTGAAGTTTACCCAGAACTCGGTACGGGTTTGTGCGTCTGCTGCCAGGTTATGGAAAAACGCAACATAGATATTGAGACTGCCGAGTAACAGGAAAAACAGGGCCCAGGCAAGGTTGAGATTTCGCCAGACTTTGACGGGTAGGGAAATCTGGTTGCCAATCACATATTCAAGTGCAGATTTTTTGGTAAACTGCATGGTCATGATGACGGCAAAAAAGGTCCAGTTTACGATCGTGGGCTTCCATTTGATGAAGACGTCATCCTGCAGAAAAATGGTTAATCCCCCGAATATGCTAATGATGACCAAGGTAATCAAGTGCACGGTTTCGAAGCGGCGATACTTGAGCCAGAACATGCTGATTTGTATAACGGTGGCCACGATTGCAGCGGCTGTAGCCATATAAATATCGAATAGCTTGAAGGCAACGAAGAAGACCAGAAGAGGGAAAAAATCTATTAGGAGTTTCATGCTTTGAAAAAATGGAATCAATTATCCGAATCCAAATAAATTTGGATTCGGGATGCTGGCATCATGTAACTGGAAAATTTCCCGGTGATGGCAAGGGAAATGAAATGACTGATTGCTCGAATTAATGATATACAAGGCGATGTGGGGCCCATGAGTTTCATATCCAGGTCAACACTCAAGGTAAGCAAGGTTGAGTTGGGTGATGGATTGTATGCCATATCGAAACATTACCTGCCGTTTATTAACCGGTGCAGGGGAAAGGCATCCATGCTTGATTGTGACAATCAGGTATATTAGGTCCCTTGGCAAAACTGCATGACAATCTGTGGGGTGGAATATTTTACCAAAGAAAAAATTTATTGCTGTTGATGGGCCGATGGGTGTCGGCAAGTCTGCTCTGGCAACTCGACTTGCCGCGCAGTTCGGCGGTGACCTGATTCACGAGCATGCGGATGATAATCCATTCTTGCAACGGTTCTACAATCAACCCGACAATTTTGCATTGCAGACGCAATTGTACTTCCTGTTTCAGAGAACCAAAAGGTTGAAAGAGCTGAGGCAGGAGGATTTGCTTAGTTCAATTCGCATCACTGATTTCACGCTGGCCAAGGATTCCATTTTTGCCAACCTGACTCTGGAGCCGGATGAACTGGAGTTGTACGGTTATCTGTATACTCAACTGGCCGCATCGATTCCATCTCCTGACCTGGTCATTTATCTACAGGCTCCGGTTGATGTGCTGATGAAGCGTATACGAAATCGTGGAATACTCTATGAGAGGAATCTGAAGCGAGAGACGTTGACCCGGTTAACGGAAAGCTATGTCCAGTACTACATGACCTATAATGATTCAGCACTGATTGTGATTAATGCCGATAATCCGTTGACGTTAACCAAGGATTCGCATTTTGACTTGCTGGTTGAGCGGGTTGAAAACATCTCCTCGGGTCGTCATTACTTCAACCCTGTCGATTAATGGCTTGAGCATGGCTGACGAGGCGCCATCCAGAGCCAGAGTCCCCTCACTGAGGACCATCGCGATGCCTGCTGATGCCAACCCAGGCGGTGATATCTTTGGGGGCTGGATCATGTCACAGATGGATCTGGCCGGTGCGATCCATGCAAGCTATCGAGTGGTCGGTCGTATTGTAACGGTCGCAGTTGAGTCCATGAAGTTTCATCTGCCGGTGTTTGTCGGCGATCAGGTCAGTTGCTATTGCGAAACCCGGAAGGTTGGAAGGACCTCGATTTCGGTTCACATCGAGACCTGGGTCAGGCGCCGCCAGCAGCGACACGAATACCTGAAGGTGACCGAGGCCACCTACACGTATGTGGCGATTGACGATGATCGAAATCCGGTTCCGATTCTCCTGCAGGACTCTGGTGGGAATAGGGACGAAAACTAAGTACGGGAAACAGAAGTGGGCGGGACTGAAATATCGACTGGGACTCCATTCGAAACGCTGGGCAACTACTGCCGAGCAAAACGGGTCGGGCCGTTCGTGTTCATTGCCGGAACGACCGCGATTGACGAGCAGGGGGCCGTATATGCGTCCGGGAGCACGTATGAGCAGTCGGTCCATGTGTTCGAGCGTATCCGCTTGGTGTTGCAGGAGATGGGCGCTGGAATCGAACATGTTGTCAGGACCCGGGCCTATCTCGCCGACATTGCCTGTGGTGCCGAGGAGTACCTCCGTGCCCATGGTGAATTATTCCGTGATGTCCGGCCGGTCGCAACGGCTGTCGAGGCCAGGCTCATCATGCCGGGAATGATGGTCGAAATCGAAGTAGATGCCCTGATTTGCGATTCCCGGGGGGAACCCGTCTACTAGCATCTCTCGCCAAACTACTCATTGTACAAAACGGGATAGTCTCATGAAGTTGTTGCAGTATGGAATAAAAGGTAGGGAAAGACCTGGGCTGGTGGACGATAACGGAGACATACGCGATCTGTCAGGTTTGATCTCGGGCATTCATGGAGAAATACTGCTCGACTGCGGGCTGGACGAGGTAAGACGTATCGATCCAATGTCCCTGCCTCGTATCGATGATCCTGCTCGAATCGGGCCTTGTGTCGGGCAGGTCGGAAAATTCGTCTGTGTGGGGCTTAATTATCACGATCATGCGAATGAGGCAGGGGTCAAGGCACCTGAAGAACCGGTATTGTTCATGAAGGCCACCTCAAGCATATCCGGACCTTACGATCCAATAGTGTTGCCGCAGGATTCCGTGAAGACAGATTGGGAAATTGAACTCGCTGTTGTGATTGGAAAGGGTGGCAAATATATTGACAGGTCGAGAGCCTTGGAGCATGTTGCGGGATACTGTATGGTCAATGATGTTTCTGAACGGGAATACCAGATTGAACGAAAGGGCCAATGGGTGAAGGGCAAGTCGTGCGACAGTTTTGGACCTATTGGTCCTTGGCTGGTTACCCGGGATGAGATTAGAGATCCGCAGTCACTTGAGATGAGGCTGGAGGTCAACGGAAAGACAAGGCAACAAGGTGCTACTGCCTCGATGATTTTTGATATTGCCTATCTGGTTGCTTATATAAGTCGCTTCATGAGTCTGCACAGTGGTGACATTATTTCGACCGGCACCCCATCGGGAGTCGCGCTTGGCATGCAGACCCCGGAATATTTGAAGTCTGGTGATGTGATTGACATGACTATTAGTGGTTTGGGGTGTCAACGACATGAGGTTGTTGAAGAGAGCCGATAGGGGGTATAATTCGTGCCTCGAATCCATGAAATCTCCACCATTGCGCCCGTAGCTCAGTTGGATAGAGTACCTGGCTACGAACCAGGCGGTCGGGAGTTCGAATCTCTCCGGGCGCGCCACATTCCTTCTCTCCTTGCCAAGCGGTTTCTGCTTTTGATAGGGTGTTGATCAAATATTTTTCCGCCTGAATTGACTGGGCTTGGTTTGCCGGTCCCTATATCCTAAATTGTAGTCATTGAATTTCTTGAACAACTCCACACGATGAAAGGCATTTTCAGGGTAATCCAAGCAATTTACTGTAGAGATGAGGCGGCAGATTGAGTTTGGCATATGAATGAAGACCAGAATATAGAATGGAAAGCATCCTGGCAGGATGAATACATGAAGTGGCTGTGCGGTTTTGCCAATGCACAGGGCGGTGTTCTGGAGGTGGGGCGCAATGATGACGGGCGAGTGATAGGCATAGAAAATGCTGATCGGCTTATGGAAGAGTTGCCTAACAAGTTTCGTGACCTTCTCGGAATCGTTACGGATATTGAACTATTGTATGAGAGTCAAAGACCATATTTGCGTATTGTAGTGGAGCCATATCCGGTACCCATCAGTTATAGAGGGGAGTACCACTACCGGAGTGGTTCAACAAAGCAGGTTCTCAAGGGAGCCGCCCTCGATCGATTTCTTTTGGCCAAGATGGGCAGGTGTTGGGATGCTGTGCCTGTACCAGATGTTAGGCTGGATCATCTAGATGGAGCTGCTTTGGATTACTTCCGCGAGCTTGCAACACGTGCCGGCCGTCTGGAAATGAGCGTACTCAAAGAGACGGATGATGCCTTAGTTGAAAAGCTAAGATTGATAGATAATCAGTATTTGAAACGTGCGGCAGTTCTCCTGTTTCATCGCGACCCTGAGCGATTTTTCACGGGTGTTTCAATAAAGATAGGTTACTTTGATAGCGAAACAGACCTGCGCTATCACGATGAGGTGAGCGGAGGCCTGTTTATCCAGGTCAGCAAGACGATGGACCTTTTGGTGACCAAGTACCTCAGGGCTATGATCAGTTATGAAGGTATTCAACGCATTGAAACCTTCCCGATACCGGAAAGTGCACTTCGAGAGGCGGTACTGAATGCAGTCATCCATCGTGATTATAGTGTGGGGGCACCCATACAGATTCAGGTTCATGCCGATCGGCTAAAAATTTGGAATCCAGGAAGGTTGCCCGAAAACTGGTCTTTGGAGAAATTGCTAGGCCGGCACCCTTCGCAGCCCTCTAATCCAGATATTGCGAATGTCTTTTTCAGGGCGGGTGAAGTGGAATCCTGGGGTCGAGGAATCCAACGTATTTTTGAAGCCTGTCGGGAAGCTCGAATACCTGACCCCGTCATACAGACAGAGCCACAGATGGGAATCGAATTCGTATTTTCCCAGGACTATATTGACAGTGCGAGGATTCGGGCTGGTGGAACGTCAAACGATGCTGTTGCAGATGACGGGAAAAATGGGGGTGCAACGAAAACTACCCAAGAAACTACCCAAGAAACTACCCAAGAAACTACCCAAGAAACTACCCAAGAAACTACCCAAGAAAAAATTCTTGCTTTGTTGCGAAAGCATCCTGGTCTGACTCGGAAGGCATTGGCGGCCAGTACCGGAATTACTCCGGATGGCATAAAGTATCATCTGGACAGTCTCAGAAAATCAGGGCGTATTCGCCATGTCGGAGCTAGGAAAAGGGGCCGCTGGGAAGTGATAGACAGTAACTGAATGGTGTACATGGAGATTGCAGATTTCTCCTTTTGGTAAAGTGTCGTGAATAAATCTCGAAATCGATTGATGAAGATATTCGTGCGCTGTAGATACAGATATTGCATAAAATTACAGAGTGACTGGAAGTCTTTTTTACGATTAAACTGATCAATGATCTACCAGTCAGGCATGCCAGAATGATCAATATGTCGCAGAGCAAGGGAACAGGAAAGCCGGTCATCCGACCATTATGCATCTCATCAAACAGGTTCCCCGATGAGCAGTAAAAAATCATTGTCAACAGAGAATCGATCTCGTATGCCTGAGCTGATGCAGCGCATACCCGGGGAGGAAATGGTCTCGGGTTTGGTAGGTAATATTGTCTTCCACAGTGAGGAAGACGGCTTTACTGTATTGCGCCTGAATGCACGGGGTCATAGCAAGATTGTAACCCTTGTTGGTACTTGTCCTGACATATCTTCCGGACAATGGATTGATGCTTCTGGGAAATTTGTCAAGGATGACAAACACGGTATGCAGTTTCGTGCAAGCTATATCACTGTTTCAGAACCAAAGTCACTAGATGGCATCGAAAAATACATGGCCTCGGGAATGATTCCGGGTATCGGTGAGGTGTATGCAAAACGTCTCGTGGAACACTTTGGCGAAAATGTGTTTGAGGTTATCGACAATGATCCCATGCGTCTGCTTGAGGTGGAAGGAATAGGTCAGTCGCGCTTGGAGAAAATTATAGATGCCTGGAAGGAACAGAAGAAAATCCGCGAGATTATGGTCTACCTGCACCAGCATGGAATTGCAACCGCCAAGGCTATCCGTATCTACAAGGCTTATGGTGCCAATGCCATCAAGATTCTTAATGAAAACCCTTACCGGTTAGCACGGGATATGCATGGTATCGGATTTCTCGGTGCTGACAAGATTTCCCAGAACCTTGGCATAGAGAAAACCGCCATGATCAGGGTAGGCGCAGGAATCGCCCATGTTCTGACTGAAGCGACCAAGGATGGTCATTGCGGACTACCGCAACAGGAGATGCTGGATGCGGCTTCGAATTTGCTTGAAGTGCCGATGGAGTTCATTCGTGAAGCCCTGGAAAAGGAAATCAGGTCCGAGAGCCTTGTCAATGTGTCGGTTGATGGGACATCTTGCGTATTTCTGAGCAAACTCTTATATGCGGAGCGATCGATTGCCTATCACCTCAGGCGCATTAACACCACTCCCAAGCGCTGGCCATCAATTGATATCGAGAAGGCAATAGATTGGGTCGAGAAAAAAATCGGCTTCAAGTTGTCACAGAGCCAGATTGATGCAGTCACTCAGACGATTCGCTCAAAGGCCATGGTGATAACTGGCGGTCCCGGCGTGGGAAAGACCACTATCGTCGACTCAATTGTCCGTATTGTTACCGCCAAGAAACTGTCTGTACTGTTGTGTGCACCCACTGGTCGTGCAGCCAAGCGTATGAGCGAGGCAACCGGAATGGAAGCCAAGACCATTCACCGCATGTTGGAGTTCGATCCTAAAAATGGTCTGTTCGTACGTAATGAAGATTATCCGCTGAAATGCGACCTCTTGATTGTTGATGAATGTTCAATGATCGATACGCCACTCATGAGAAGTCTATTGAAGGCCATTCCCGATCGCTGCGGATTATTAATTATCGGTGATATCGACCAATTACCTTCAGTCGGACCCGGTCAGGTGTTGGCTGATATCATCAGGTCTGATTATCTCCGGATATGTGAATTGACCGAGGTGTTTCGGCAAATGGCCGAGAGCCGGATCATCATCAATGCACATCGAATCAATGCGGGGAGCATGCCAGAGCTGGAAAACCCTCAGACCGACGAGGATTTTTATTTTATTCCTGTCGAAGATGCGAATCAGGCAGTAGAAAGGGTGATTGCACTTGCGAGTCGACGTATTCCGCAAAAATTTGGATTTGATCCGATTCGTGATATTCAGGTGCTATGTCCAATGAATAATGGACCGGCCGGAACACGGGCCCTGAATATTGATTTGCAGTCAGTATTAAATCCATCATCCGGCGCGAAAATCGAACGATCGGGCAATACATACGCTCCCGGGGATAAGGTGATGCAGGTTATCAACGATTATGACAAGGAAATTTTCAACGGGGATATAGGGATTATTGAGAGCCTGACGTCTCAGGGCAAGGGCCTGATTGTCGATTTTGATGGTCGGCTGGTTCCGTATGAGCAGAAAGAACTGGATCTTCTGGTGCCTGCTTATGCCACGACTATCCACAAGAGCCAGGGGTCCGAATACCCTGCAGTTATTTTATTATTGCTGAAGCAGCATTTCATGATGTTGAGGCGCAATTTGCTGTACACCGGTGTGACCCGGGGCAAGCAGCTGGTTGTGCTGGTAGGGCAGAAACAGGCCATTGAAATTGCCCTGAAAAATTCCTCGCGCTTTTCGAGGTGGTCGAAGTTGAAGGAATTGTTGCAGTCGTCGAATCAGTGAACAAACTTTTTCTGTTGAGAGCTGACTCATGAAGCATACTGTGAAAAAAATACCCCATCGGGCCTTTTGGCAAGTCCGATGGGGAATAAGTATGACCGTAATCATGTCAAGGATGTTACCGCCTGTGTCAATAGAAGACTCAGTGACCATGCGTCAGAACCAGTTAAACTTTCCCAAGTACAACAATTCGGCAGTTGTTAGCCCGAACTGGTTTTTGAATATTTCGCAAAGGTTGGGATAAAATGGGTTAACCGGATACATTGCATTTTCAAGTCTGAAATCAAGATACCCGGAATTTGTTATGGTAGACAATTCAGGGTCTATTGATTAACCATGAGATATCTCAACTGCAACAGAAGCACAGAAACCCATGAAAATCATCACTGCAATAATCAAGCCGTTCAAGTTAGATGATGTACGGGATGCACTATCCGACATCAATATCCAGGGAATGACCGTGACCGAGGTGAAGGGGTTTGGTCGACAAAAAGGCAATACCGAACTTTATCGTGGTGCTGAGTACACTATCGATTTTATTCCCAAAGTCAAACTTGAAATTGCCGTTTCCGAGGGGCAGGTTGACGAGACTATCGATGCGATCTCGGATGCGGCACGCACAGGAAATCTTGGTGATGGAAAAATCTTCGTATCCAATCTCGATACTGCAGTACGCATCCGGACCGGAGAACTGGATGATCAGGCTCTTTAAGGGCGGTTAAGATTCAAGAGACTCCATATTGATCCCGGTATCTGTTCATGGCCTCAAGATGGCTCTTCAGGGATTGATCTGTTTCAATATACTCCACCAGATCGTCCAGCCTGATTAGTGACAAGACTGGCACATTCAGCCTGTCTCGTAGGATTTGAGCAGTTGACAGGGGGGTATTTTCCGCTTTCTCCTGTCGGTCCAAAATCGTGACAATGGCGCATAAGCTCGCGCCGGCCTGCTCGATCACTTCAAGTGACTCATATGCGGAAGTTCCGGCAGTGACCACGTCATCAAGAATCACGATATGACCGCTAATGGGGGCTCCGACCGTATTTCCTCCTTCCCCATGATCCTTGGCTTCCTTTCGATTGTAGGCATACTTAATCTCTGTTCCGGAGCGCTCCGAGATGTTTATTGCAGTGGCCGCAGCAATTGGGATACCTTTGTATGCGGGGCCATACAGCATGAAATCAGTGCCAAGTTCCCTGATTATCAGCGAGCCGAGATGTGATGCCAGTTGACCAAGCAAATACCCATTCGAGAATTTTCCGGCATTGAAAAAATAGGGACTGATGCGCCCCGATTTCAAGGTGAAATCACCAAAAACTAGAATCTCGTTTGCAATGCAAAGCTTGATGAATTGAGACTGGGCCTGGCTCACACTACCTTATAATAAGAAATAATCTGTTCATTGAATGCTGTCAACATATCCGAAATGTATATGCTGGGGATAAAATCCTGATTCGCTATTTTGACAGGAAATAGATACGAGTGGCAAGAGTCTGCTTGAAATAAGCGTATCTTTCACTCAAACTAATCTTCAATCTGTCATGTTTATCCATGACGATACTTCCGATCAATCCGGACTAATTTATGGCTTTCGTCAGTGATACCCATGGAAGTGGTGCGATGGACAACTGGGCTTCAGCAGTTCGGGCGTTTCTGCATCCCAGAGTCATCACCATGTTGTTTCTGGGCTTTTCGGCTGGACTGCCGTTGATGTTGATATTTTCCTCGTTGTCTCTTTGGCTCAGAGAGGCGGGTATCGAGCGCTCTGTGGTCACATTTTTCAGTTGGGCCGCTCTTGGCTATTCTTTCAAATTCGTTTGGGCTCCACTTGCTGACAGTCTGTCCTTGCCCTATCTGACCATAACATTAGGTCGACGCCGGTCCTGGATCCTGTTGGCACAAATTTCGGTGGTAATCGCTATTTTGCTGATGTCGCTTATCGATCCGGCAAGTGGAAATCACAATCTGGTTTATCTTGCTCTTGCAGCTGTAATGCTTGGGTTCTCTTCAGCAACCCAGGATATTGTGATTGACGCCTACCGCATTGAATCCGCAAAACCAGAATTACAGGCGATGATGTCATCATCCTACATTGTCGGATATCGAATAGGCATGTTGGTCACCGGTGCAGGGTCCCTGTATCTGGCAAGTGCCTTGGGAAGTACCACCGAAAACTACTCCTATGGCGCATGGAGCGCAACTTATCAGGTAATGGCGGCCTGTATGGGAATTGGTATTGCCACGACATTGCTAATCAAGGAGCCCGAGATATCGGAGAAAGTAAAACAGCACGGGGCCCGACAACATGTCCAGATCCTGGTATTGTTTGGTATCTGTGTGTCATCGTTCATCGCAGCGTACTTGCTGACAGCAGAAGTAGCCACAACCATGAAAACATGGTTCAAGGGTATGACCGGCAATACGGCGCTTGCCGGATTGATGATAGGTTTTGTGCGCTTACTGATTGCTTCAGCAGGGGCACTGTTCATGGGTAAGCTGTTGATTTCCTTGCGAGTCGTACCACGGGAGATCATGGAATCATTGTACTTCGATCCCGTCGCTGATTTTTTCAGACGCTATGGAATTCGATTTGCATTAATCCTGCTGGCGTTAATTGGCTGCTACCGCATTTCGGATATTGTACTTGGGGTCATTTCGAATGTGTTTTATCAGGACCTGGGATTTAGTAAAACAGATATCGCCAATGCCTCCAAGTTTTTTGGCTTGTGGATGACCCTGATAGGCGGCTTTCTCGGTGGATTACTGGCGGTTCGAGCCGGGGTGTTGAAGATTCTGTTTCTTGGTGCTGTACTGTCGGCAGCCACCAACCTGTTGTTCATCCTGCTGGCAAAGACAGGGCAGAGCGTACTTATGCTCTATGCAGTAATCATGGCGGATAACCTAAGTGCAGGTTTGGCAAGTGCAGCTTTTGTTGCCTTTCTCTCGTCGTTAACCAACGTGCGTTTCTCGGCCATGCAATATGCGATTTTTACCTCATTCATGTTTATGTTTCCCAAGATACTTGGAGGGTATTCAGGCAGTATGGTCGACACGATTGGTTATGAGAGCTTCTTCCTCATTACAGCATTCCTGGGGTTGCCGGTATTGGTCCTGATCTGGCTGATTATGAGGCAGCCAGATCCAACTTGAAATTTCTGGATTGCAATTGACAACCCTTGATGGCTGATGAGGCGGTGCCGACTGGATTGATTCCCAAAACCGTATCACGGAGTGGCGAATCTGCTACCGACAATTACTCCCTATGCTCATTTGAGTTAATGGTTTTACTGTAACCTTTAACCAGGAAGAATCTGGTGTCGTTAGGTGGGTGGCCACGGCAGATTGCTGTACATTCCTGTCACCTCCTGTCATTGCCATCCAGGGAGTCCACCTCAATGATTGATCCCTGGTGATAGTGGTACCGAAGATATCGCCAGTGAATCGCATCCGAGAGTACTTTGGGACGCAATATGCCAAAACACTCCCCATCGCATCTCACGCTTTGATAGTGAATTCCAAAGCTGTCAGCATCCCGCAATGTATGACCGAGTTGCTGTGCTTCACTGTAATCATCCGGGTGGTAAATGGCGTGTCCAATCAGTTGTCGCACGTCATGCAAAGTGGTTGGCCCCAATTGCGCATGAACAACACGCATTTCCTGAATAGTGTCATCTATTCTGGATTCTCGTAGAAACCGTGCTCGGTGATACCAAGACTCGGCAATGGCGACTTCCTCATCAGACGAGCAATAATAAACACCAAAATCCAGATTGAATCTACCGCCTCGACCGTCGACCGGTGGGTGGGTAAAGGCTGCCATAATCCAGGATGCACCATCGCCGTATACCCGGTCTTCCGGCCGCACCAGGCGAATATCACCCACTTCATCACGCAACCTAGGATTGGTAAGATGCTCGATTGCATAGAGAATATCCCAATCCTGAGGGCTGGAAACGCGTTCGAACAGGTTGATCTGAGGATAGCGGGAAAGAATGACTCGATAGACCGACCCATCTACCTTGCTCAGGGGTAGGGTATCGATATTGATCACCAGCCTCCTTGCTCTGCATCAAGGAAATTCCTGACCACGGCCATATCTACCACTTGCCCCGCCAGCAACCGGTCCAATGGCGCCATTCCATTAAACAGTGGGTTGTCATTGGGAGTGGCCAGCCACTGATCGGCTAATGCCGAATCAGGTAACAGGATTTGCAGGGATTTGTATATCCCCAGAACATAGCTCGCCCGCTCCAGCATATCCCGTGTTAGTCTGGCTTTTTCCGGCTGGTTCTTCCAGTTGTAGAGTGTCTTCTCGTTGCTGAGACCCAGCAAGACCATCTGCTGAGGACCAGTTAGGCTCCACTGCCTGAAAATAGCAAAAATCGCCGGTAACAGCGAACTGGCAACACAGTGACCACGTTGTAACAGTTGTTCAGCTTGAGTAATCATGGTTATTTTCCAATACTGTATTTTTATACTGTAATAATACACCATATAATACTGTATTATTACAGTAAGGCACAAGTCTTGACCAATACGAAATAATGGAATGGAAAGTACTGAAATCAGTTACGGGGACAATTCTGACATATTGCAGGTTATGCCGCCTAGTTACTAAATCCGGGAGAATAGGCCGGGAATACTTCCATTCGGGGGTTCAAGCATTCCCGATACCAATGCAATCTGAAACAGAATAGTGAATGCCGATGCTATGGAACAATTGACTGGAGATACTCTCAAAAAATGGAATTTGCGCAAGATTTCCGGGGGAATTGGGCCAGGGTGAATTCAGGATATGTCGATTCAGTCCAATCTCAGCTGAACATCAAAAGGCGGCCAAAATCACCAATTGGTGCAACCACCAGCCTCAAGATCAGGTTTAGCACAAAAAATGCAATAATCGGTGAGAGGTCAAGCCCACCAAAAGCAGGCATGATATTGCGAATAGGGTGCAACACCGGTTGGCTGACCTGTATTGCCAGAGCCAAGATTGGATGATAGGAGTTCATGAACCAACTCATGATTGCAGCCACAAGAATTGCAATGATTACAATCCAGACCAGGGTTGACAGAATATCACTCAATGCCAAAAGAGCAATTGCAGCAATGTTAAGGGAATAGCCTGAAACACCTATTACCAGAGAGAGTTGAATCATGGAAACCGTCAGGGCAAAAACAAAACAGGCCATGTCAATCCCAAACACTTGCGGAATGATCTTGCGAAATACACCAAGTGGTGCCTCGGTGAAACGTATGATCATCCTGGAAAGAGGATTCCTGTGGTCTGCGTTGCAGTACTGGAAAACCAGTCTCAGTAATATGACAAGCACATACAAGCCCAGGATCGTTTCGATGAGATAGCCAAGAGAGTTCTGGATATATGACATTGCTTATTTCTCTCCGAGTTCGGATGCTAGTTCTTTGGAGCGGGCAATTGCTGCAGAGATGGCGTCCTCAAGGACTGCTTCAATCCTTGAATTTTCCATGAAGTTCAGGGCAGCTTCAGTAGTTCCTCTTTTGGAAGTCACCTGTTCCCGAAGTTCACCTGCAGATAGATTGCTGTTCTTGGCAAGCTGAGCCGCTCCAAGAGCGGTCTGCAAGACCAGGTTTTTTGACAGCTCCGGATCCAGTCCATTTTTTTGGGCAGCATTGATCATGATCTCGATAAAGCGAAAAAAGTAGGCTGGCCCACTTCCGGAAATGCCGGTCACCGCATCGAGAAGATCTTCATTTTCAACCCAGGCTATTTCGCCCACAGCCTGCATGATGTTCTGTGCCATGTTCTTTTGAGAAAGCCGGACATTCTGGTTGGCAAACAGAACCGAAGCGCCGTAACCAATCAGGGCGGGGGTGTTTGGCATGACACGAATCAGTGGAATATCACAGTCTACCCAGCGCATCATGTCCTTGGTTCTAATGCCGGCAGCTATGGAGATCAGAAGTTGCGATGAAGGCTTGAGGTATTGGTGAAGCGATATCAGGACTTGTTTCATGTTCTGCGGCTTGACAGCAGTGGTGATGACATCGACAGAATCAATACATGCAAGATTATCTTCCGTAATCATGACCGGAAAATCCCTGGACAGCGCTTCCCGTTGCCGCGCATCAGGGTCGGAGACACGAATCAGTTCAGGATCATAATCGTTAGCCAGCAAGCCTCCAATCATACTTTGGGCCATGCTGCCTCCACCCACAAATGCGAGCTTGCGATTCATCATTGGATCCCTGATTGATTCTTAGGTGTTCGAGGTCCAAATATCGATGTTCCCACACGTACCATGGTTGCACCTTCATGGATCGCAGCCTCCATATCGTTGGTCATGCCCATGGATAGCTGATTCATGTTCGGATAATGTGATTGGTGACTCTCGAGTAATTCACGTAATTCGCGAAACACCTTGCGTTGCAGATCAAAGCTGCTTTCAGGGCGAGGTATGATCATGAGACCCCTGAATTCAAGATTGGGTAGCGAATCGATCAATTCCGCCAGATCAGTCAGTTCGTCAGCCTGAATCCCCGCTTTTCCGGGTTCATTTTGCAGGTTGACCTGAATCAGGGATTGCAGGGATGCTGACTGATCGCGAAATGAATTCAGTCGTTTGGCAATTTTCGGGTTGTCTATCGTGTGCACCCAATCAAAGTTTTCGGCAATGTCCCGGCATTTTCTGCTTTGTATATTGCCGATAAAGTGCCAGCAAATAGGCAACGGAAGGGGGTCGCTGGCACGTAGTGCTTTCATGGACTGGATTTTTTCCAGGCTTTCCTGCACATAGTTTTCACCAAAGTCCGTCTGACCCAGTCTGGCGAGTTCAACTACCGCTTTGGCCGGATGCTGCTTGCTGACTGCTATCAATCTGACCGATCCTTCGGGCCTTTTGCAGCACTGGACTTGATCGCGAATCCGGTCAAGTGTACGCTTGTATCGGCATGTCGAATCACTGCCGTTTTTCTGGGCAGGGCTCCGGGTTGAGTGAGTCTTCGCTATCATCCGATTATTCTATCATTTACGATATAATGCAGTGAATGTATTTCGTGTAACATGGTCTACAATGGCACTGTACTGTTGAACATGTCGTGAACTAGGATTGTTGAGATGAGTCAGATTTCTGAAATATTGACCAGCAAACCCGATACGATCTGGAGCGTGACTTCGGAGCATTCTGTTTATGATGCGATAAAGGTGATGTCTGAACAAGGCATTGGTGCTGTGCTAGTGATGGAAAACGAGCAACTTGTTGGCATATTAAGCGAACGAGACTGTGCTCGCAAAGTTGTGCTTGAGAGCCGTTCAGCAAAGGAAGCGCGGGTTGGTGAAATCATGACTCGCAATGTCTTCACAACAACCCGGGACAAATCCATTAGTGAGTGCATGTCAATGATGACTGATAAACATTTCCGTCATCTGCCCATTGTTGAAGATGGTAAAGTTGTGGGCATGATTTCAATCGGTGACTTAGTTCGTGCCATGATCAGCGAATACAGGTATACTATTGAGCAACTGGAGCATTATATAGCGGGCTGAAACAAACCTCCTTGTTCCCTGCATTAGTTTCCTAGTAAATGTTTTCATACAGTCACAACCAACAGTAAAATGCCATACCCAACCAATACCAATTATCACCTGCAGTTATTCCCGGTTTGAAAGCAGTTGTCCTAATCATATTGAATCGATTGGCACTGGGGGTTGTTACCCTATTTGCAGTCTCGGTCCTGATTTTCGCTGCGGTAAACATGTTGCCCGGCGATTTTGCACAGGCCATTTTGGGTCAGGGGGCAACAGAAGAAGCTATCGAGGCTATCCGTGAGGACCTCGGCCTGAACAAGAATGCTATCGTTCGCTACACTGATTGGCTGGGTGGAATCCTAAAGGGGGATTTTGGAGTAAGTTTCGCGCAGGCCAATTTTTCATCCTTTGCCGGCGAGGATACCTCGAAAGGCGGAATCGGCTCGGTAGCTGCCCAGCTCGAGCCCCGATTCAAGAATACGCTTTTTCTGGCAGGTGTTGCTGCCATTATTGCGGTTCCACTTTCGCTGATTCTGGGCATCATGGCCGCGCTATATCGAAATTCCATTTTTGACCGATTTGTGAATATCAGCACATTGTCGTCAATTTCATCACCCGAGTTTTTTCTGGCTTACGTCCTGATTCTTTTTCTGGCGGTTCTGAATCCGATTCTTCCATCGTTGTCCAACATCTATGCTGAGATGACATTTCCTGATCGCCTGCACAAGACGCTCTTGCCGGCCCTGACTCTAACTCTGGTGGTCATGGCGCACATGATGCGCATGACCAGGGCGGCAATCATCAACCTGCTGGCCAGCCCGTATATTGAGATGGCTCGCCTGAAGGGGCTCAAGCCAGCTCGAGTAATCATCTTTCATGCGCTGCCAAATGCCCTGGCCCCGATCATCAATGTCATTGCATTGAACCTCGCCTATCTGGTGACCGGAGTTGTGGTAGTGGAAGTGGTATTCGTATATCCGGGGATTGGCCAGTTGTTTGTCGACAGCGTAAAAATCAGGGATATACCGGTAGTCCAGGCCTGTTGTCTGGTGTTTGCCGCGGCCTATATTCTGCTTAATCTCACTGCGGATATTTTCTCGATTCTGTCGAATCCACGATTGAGGCATCCGAAGTAGCGGTATGGACATCTTCCTCTGGTACTTATTCTGGGCGGTTGCGATTGGCATCTTCGGATGGGTATTTCGATTTACTGGTCGAAAAGTCCAGTGGCCTTCCGACAGGCTGAATGTATATTTTCGAGACATGCCGCTCATGGTTGGCATCGGGTTCGTTTTTGGCTTGGTGATTCTGTATGTCGTATTCCACTATTATTTCATCGACAAGTCGACTTTCTTCCGATGGGCTGTTCAGGGGTTTTTGATTTTTGCCATTGCATCCTGGTTATTTCTTACACTTGGAAAGCATGTTGGTACACAAGCTACCCGTAAGGTTTTCCGACAAATGCCCCTGACAGCCTCTTTCGGGATTCTGATTATCATTATCTACGCCATCCTGTCTGTCTTTGCCGGAGTTATCGCTCCTTATGGCCAGGAAGAGATCTTTGAAAAGATTAATGTCTTGCCCGGAGGCGATCCGGCCCTTGGCGGTGACCCGAGATTCCCTTTGGGAACCGATCAATTGGGTAGAGACCTGCTTTCGCGGCTGATTTATGGAGGGCAAAATACAGTCGGTATTGCCTTTATCACTACCATTCTGGCGTTTCTAATTGGGGCGACGTTCGGGTTTCTGGCTGCAACCTTGAGCGGCTGGTTTGATCAGGCAGTATCCCGGGTTGTTGATGCCTTGATGGCGATTCCTCAACTGATTTTTGCGCTTTTGCTACTCACTATTGCAACAGCCTGGGCTGGTTCAAACAAGGAGTTGATCACCGTTTACATGGTCGTGATTATTGCGGTTCTGGATAGTACACGAGTGTTTCGTCTGGCGCGTGCAGTCGGATTCAATATCGTTGTCATGGACTATATTGAGGCAGCCAAATTAAGGGGAGAGAATCTGTCCTACCTGATTTTTCGTGAAATTCTCCCCAATGCCTATGCACCCCTGCTTGCAGAATTTGGTCTGCGATTCTGTTTTGTGTTTCTGACCATTGCTGCCTTGTCGTTTCTTGGGATTGGTATCCAACCCCCGCTCGCCGACTGGGGTACCATGGTGAGGGATCTGGCACAGTTCATCAATTTCGCACAGTTCAGTCCTCATACCGCAGCCTTGCCGCTTATGGCAGCGGGTGCCATCGCCCTGTTGACCGTAGCGGTTAACTTCGTGGTTGACTGGATGCTTCACAAATCATCCGGACTCAAGGACTGATTCATGAACAACGATCAACTACTGGTCAAAATCGAAAAGATCGTTATCCAGGGGGTTTCGGATGAACAATGGCTACCGATCATAAACAGTGTTGACCTGCATCTGAATCGTGGTGAAGTGCTGGGCCTGATTGGTGAGTCAGGTGCCGGCAAATCTACATTAGGTCTGGCGGCGATGGGTTTTGCGCGTGATGGCTGTCGTATTTCCAGTGGTACAGTCAAGTTTGATGGCATTGATCTGATTTCTGCAGACGCCCAGACCAAACGTTCCTTGCTGGGTAGCCGGATTGCCTATGTTGCCCAATCTGCCGCTGCAAGTTTCAACCCCGCACATAAGATCATAAATCAACATACCGAAGCCCCGATTCAGCATGGGGTATCCGGTCGTTCGGAATCGGAAAAAGATGCAATTGAACTTTATCACCGCTTGCGCTTGCCGACTCCAGACGAGATTGGATTTCGATATCCGCATCAGGTCTCGGGTGGACAGTTACAACGAGCCATGACAGCCATGGCAATGTCTTGTAGGCCTGATTTGATTATCTTTGACGAACCGACCACCGCGCTGGATGTAACCACCCAGATCGAAGTATTGGCCGCAATCCGCGATATCGTGAAGCAGTTCAATACGGCTGCCATCTACATCACGCATGATCTTGCGGTGGTTGCCCAAATGGCAGACCGCATCAAGGTTTTGCTGAAGGGTGATGAAGTCGAGGAATCGGACACGGATTCGATGCTCAAGAATCCGCAGAAGGACTATACCAAGTCACTATGGGCAGTTCGAAGTTTTACCCGCGAAGAAAAGCCGCTGGCGTCTAAAGAGGAAATGCCGGTTGTGCGGGTGCGCAATGTCACTGCTGCCTATGCCAAAATTCCGGTGCTACACAATGTCTCGTTTGATATTCATGCAAGCCGCACGGTAGCCGTGGTGGGTGAGTCAGGGTCAGGCAAGTCCACAGTAGCCCGGTGTATTACCGGGTTGCTGAAGCCATCCGAAGGGGCCATTGAGTTTGATGGCGTCCCATTACCGGCTGATTACCGTCAACGAACTGTCGAACAGTTGAAGCAGGCACAAATGATTTATCAGATGGCCGATACGGCATTGAATCCACGCAAGAGGATTCGGGAAATTATTGGCCGCCCCGTTGAGTTTTATCTGGGCTTGAGAGGCAGGAAAAAGGAGGAGCGGGTGAGAGAGCTTCTGGACCAAATTGAACTCGACCCGGACAAGTTCATTGATCGTCTGCCTTCGGAATTATCGGGTGGGCAGAAACAGAGAATCGGGATTGCCCGGGCACTTGCCGCGGACCCCAAGTTCATCATCTGTGATGAAGTTACTTCGGCCCTGGATCAGTTGGTCGCCGAAGGTATTCTTAAATTGCTGGCTCGCCTTCAGGATTCGCTGGGCCTCGCCTACATGTTCATCACCCACGATCTGGCTACGGTTCGGGCTATTTCAGATGAGGTAGTGGTGATGAAAGACGGCCGAGTTGTGGAGGCTGGCGGTAAGACCGAGATGTTTACTCCTCCCCACCATGAATACACCAGTTTGTTATTGAGTTCAGTGCCGGAGATGGACCCGAACTGGCTTACTGAACTGTTGGAACAGCGGGGCGTAGACAATATCGGTGATGCGGCAATTGATCGCATGAACCAAGCATAAAAAGTAAAAATCGATTAAGATTAGGCAATGTTTAATTAATTTTTTGAGAAACAAGAGGAACAAACAAAATGAATATAACTAGACGTGATGTGTTGAAAGCTGGGGCGGCAGCCACTGCATTGACCATGGTGCCGGCCATCTCGACACGGGCAATGCCAAAGAAGGGGGGAAGACTAAGACTGGGTTTGGATGGTGCAAATACCTCCGATAGCTGGGATTCCAGAACTCATTCCGATATCTACATGATCCTGTCGGGTCACGGAACGGTTTTTGATTGTCTTACCCGGGTGACTTCTGACGGTCAACTCGTTGGTGAACTTGCGGTTGACTGGTCATCGGATGATGCCAAGACCTGGATATTCAACCTGCGCAAGGGTGCTACATTCCACAACGGCAAGTCTTTTGGTGCCGATGATGTAATCGAGTCCATGCAACTGCATGTCGCTGAAGGAGCCAAGTCAGCAGCCCAGCCGATCGTGGCCAATGTTGCCGAAATGAAGAAAATGAACGAGCATCAGGTGATGTTCACGTTGGAAAAGGCGAATGCGGACTTCCCGTATCTGATGTCGGATTACCACATCTGCATCTTTCCAGCGGGTCAGATTCCCGAAGCAATGGTTAATGGTATTGGTACTGGACTATACAAGGTTGAATCGTTCGACCCGGGTGTGCGTCTGGTAACCAGCCGCTATGCGGATCATTACAAGGGTAGTGAATTTGGACACTTTGACGAGGTCGAAGTGATTGCCATCAATGACAGCGCTGCGCGCATGAATGCCTTGATGACTGGCCAGGTTGATGCCGTGAATCGGGTGGACTTCAATACCGAACCATTGTTACGGGCAAATCCCGGCATTGATATTTTCGAGGCCGTGGGCAACCAGCACTACACCTTTGCAATGCTGACCAAGACACCTCCTTTTGATGATATCAATGTGCGTCAGGCATTGAAGTATGGAATCAATCGGCAAGAAATGGTCGACAAGATTCTGCAGGGCCATGGTCAGGTGGGCAATGATCATCCCATTGGGCCCGGCAATCAATATCACTATGCTGATCTGGCGCAGACGGAATATGATCCTGAAAGGGCAAAAAGCCTGCTGGCCAAATCTGGCTTGAGCGAGTTGAATGTTGACATCAGTGTTTCAGAGGCCGGATTCCCGGGTGCGACCAATGCGGGCCAGTTGTATCAGGCTTCGGCGAAAGCTGGCGGCATCAATCTCAACGTCGTCCAGGAACCGTCTGATGGCTATTGGTCAAATGTCTGGCTCAAGAAACCATTTGTATCGGTTTACTGGTCTGGTCGTGCCACCGAGGACTGGATGTTCTCAACGGCTTACGAGGCAGGCGTTCCGTGGAATGATTCGCAATGGGATCATCCGCGTTTCCAGGAGCTGCTATATGCGGGCCGTGTTGAACTCGATTCAGACAAACGCCGGGAAATCTACCATGAAATGCAGATGATCCTGAATGTCGAGGGCGGCGTCATCGTACCGATGTTTGCAAGTTATGTTGGTGCTGCGAGCACCAAGCTGGGCAATAACGGTGTAATCGGAAAATCTTGGATGATGGATAACGCGCGGATGGCCGAGAACTGGTGGTTCGAATAAAATCCTGAATTGAGCCTAGAGCAGGCCGGCGCGAGTACGATATTCGCGCCGGCCTTATTTTTGCGAACTGTTCAAATGAATGATCATTTGGACCCAGACAGGATATTGTCACCCTGACCCAGGAATATATTTCTGCTCATTCAGGACGTGAGGCAGTCGAAATTACTCGGGACGTCGATATGCTTCATGGGGCATGCCCTTGGAAAGCACAATCTGCCACAATTGCAAATCACGTGCTCGAAAAGCTCCGGCACAGACTTGCAGGTAATAACTCCACATTCGATAGAAGCGCTGTTCGGCAGAGCCGTTCATGCGGGGTACGAAATATCGCTTGAAATTGTCATGCCAGGACATCAGTGTGCGGTCATAATCAGGCCCGAAATTATGCACATCCTCGATCAGGAAAAGCGATTCAACAGCTTTTGTAATCAGTTTTAGGGAAGGCATTTCGCCATTCGGGAAAATATACTTCCCAACCCAGGGGTCGACTCCCGGCAACGAGTCATTCTTGCCGATCGTGTGCAGCAGAAACAGTCCTCCTTCACGAAGACAGTTGTTCGCAACATGCATGTAGGTTCGGTAGTTTTTGTGCCCCACATGCTCGAACATGCCGAGTGAAATCACTGCATCAAACTTTTCATTGATTTTCCGGTAATCCTGAAATCGCAAGTCAACCGGCAATCCCTTGCACATTTCCATGCCCAGTTTGACCTGCTCTTCCGAGATCGTAACTCCAACCACTTTCGCGCCGTAATTCTCGGCTGCGAACTTTGCAAAACTCCCCCAACCGCAACCAATATCCAGCACCCGCATACCGGGTTTTAGAAAAATCTTCCTGCACACCAGATCCAGCTTGTCCCGCTGTGCATCATCCAGATTGTCTGAGTGTGCCCAGTAACCACAGGTATAGACCATTCTCTGATCCAGCATGCCCTGATACAGTTCATTGCCCATATCATAATGTTGCTTGCCGACCTGGGCGGCTCGCGACTCTTTTTGCAGGTTGAACAGGGCAGCCCGCAACCTTGATATCAGATGTGTAGTAAACCACCTGCTTTTGCTTGACGGCAAACGAAGTATGCGGTTCACCAGTTCATCAATTTGCTGACATTCCCACCAGCCGTCAACATAGCTATCTCCAAAGCCTAGAGAGCCATGCAGGAGGCCTCGCTTGAAAACCCCCGAATTGTTGATCTGCGGGTCCCATGGGTTGGGGCCATTTATCTGGATATCCGTCTCCTCAAGCAGGGGAATCAATCGCTTTAAGGCGAAATGTTCCAGTCTTGATTTGCTTGCTTCCGGGTTCTTGGTCAGCGATTCAGGCATAATGACTCAATGGTTACCAAATTCACCTTTTGGACTATAGCCTGCATAATAATAAAATTTTTTCCGGGAATCCAGAATTGATGTTCAATGCGCTTCTTTCCAGTTAGGCCCCACGCCCACATCCACCGCTAGCGGCACGTTCAACTCGGCGATATGACACATGATTTCCCTGACCTTATTGGTGACTTCGTCCACCTCACGGTGAGGAACCTCAAAAACCAGCTCATCATGGACCTGCATGATCATCGTGGTTTTCAGGTTGGGATGGGAACCGAGCCACTTGTCAATTTCAATCATGGACAACTTGATTAAATCTGCAGCCGTGCCCTGCATTGGAGCATTAATGGCGGTTCGTTCAGCATACTGTCTGACCGATGAATTTTTTGCATGGATATCCGGAAGATTCAGCCGCCGCCCGAACAGTGTGCCTACATACCCCTTGCTACGGGCATCTTCTTTTGCCTTTTCCATGTACTCGAGAACGCCGGGATAGCGTTCAAAATAGATGTCGATGTAGTTTTTGGCTATCCCTTGATTAATGCGCAGTTGTCGGGCGAGACCAAAGGCGGTCATGCCGTAAATCAAGCCAAAGTTAATGGCTTTGGCACGTCGTCGCTGCTCGGCATCGACCATCTCCGGTCTGACTGAAAACACCTCGGCTGCGGTTCTCGTATGCACGTCAGCCCCGTCATGAAATGCAGAGACCAGGCCCGGATCTCCAGATAGATGCGCCATTATCCTGAGTTCGATTTGCGAATAGTCCGCTGACAGGATCAAATTATCCGGTTCAGCAATGAATGCTTCCCGAATCCGTCGACCCTCCTTGCTACGCACCGGTATATTTTGCAGGTTGGGGTCTGAGGAAGATAATCGACCGGTCGAGGCAACTGCTTGATGATATGACGTATGAATACGTCCGGTTTTCGGATTGATCAGGGTTGGCAATTTATCGGTATAGGTGCTTTTCAGCTTGGCCAGCCCACGATATTTCAGGATAATCTCGGGCAGTTCAAAGTTTGCGGCAAGATCCTGCAATACCGATTCGGCGGTTGAGGGCTGCCCCTTGGGAGTTTTCCGGATGACTGGAAGCTGCAGATCGGTAAACAAGATTTCCTGGATCTGGGAAGGAGAATTTATGTTGAATGATTTTCCGACCATGTCATGGGCATGGCTTTCGAGTTCGATCAGCTTATTGGCAATTTCCCGTGACTGGCTGTGCAACATGTCGGCATCCACTTTTACGCCTTTCGACTCGGTTTTGACCAGGACGTCCACAAGCGGCATCTCAATACTTGTAAAGACCTTATTGAGGTCTTCATGTTGCTGTATTCTTTCACTCAGAAGATGATGAAGCTGGAGGGTAATGTCGGCATCCTCGGCAGCATAATGGCTGGCAGTATCCAGTGGTATTTGATCGAAGGTCAACTGGTTCTTGCCGGTGCCGGCAATGTCCTTGAATTTCACCGTGTCCTTGTCAAGGTGTCTCTTGGCCAGCGTGTCAAGGTCATGTCGGGAACTACCGGCATCCAGCACATAGGACATCAGCATGGTATCGTGGGTAACACCCTTGACGGCAATGCCATAACGACGCAAGACCTCTATATCGAATTTGAGATTTTGTCCTGTTTTCGCTTTCTCCGGATCTTCAAGGACTTGTTTCAGTTTCGACAAGGTTGGCTTCATCGGGAGCTGGTCAGGCGCACCCATATACGAATGAACCAATGGAAGATAGGCAGCGTTGCCGAGTTCAATCGAAAATGACAGTCCAACCAGTTCAGCCTGATGTGGATCAAGTGAAGTGGTTTCCGTGTCAAGCGCAATAATGTCACTCGCGTCAAGTCGGGCAATCCATTGATCGAGATCCCTTTCATCGAGTATGGTCGTATAATCCGATTCCTTGACCTGTTTGTCAGCCAGTTCATTTTTGGATCCGGGTCCACCAGTGATTTCGCTAGTCAAGGTGCGAAATTCCAGATCCTCAAAGTATTCTTTCAGATTGCCCTGTTCTGGTTCACATACCATTAGATCCTCGGGTCGCAGCGATAGTTCAACATCACAGTCAATGGTCACAAGTTCCAGAAAGAGGTCCAGCTGTTCAAGATTGCTACGTAGGCTTTGTCCGACCTTGCCGGCGATAGTTCCGGCCTGTGTCCTGATTTCATTGAGACTGCCAAATTGGTCAAGCCATTTCAGGGCGGTTTTCTCTCCAACCCCGGGTATTCCGGGAATGTTGTCGGATTGATCGCCGGCCAGAGCCAGATAGTCGGTAATTAGTTCCGGCGGAATACCGAACTTTTTCTTGACACCGGATACATCCATACGTGTACTGTTCCTGGTATCGATCATATGGATGTCATCCTTTACGAGTTGTGCCAGATCCTTGTCACTACTGATAATTTCGACGAAAAAGCCCTGCTGATGACCCTGAATGGCCAGAGTACCGATTACGTCATCCGCTTCAACACCCGGAACTGAAAGAATCTTGAGCCCCATAGCGGGGATGATGCGTTCCAGATATTCTTTCTGATATACGAGATCATCCGGCATTACATCTCGAGTTGCCTTGTAGGGTGGATACTTCTCGTGCCGGAAGGTTTTTCCCTTGGCATCCATGACCACGGCCATATACTTTGTTCCATCATCCTTGAGCAGGTTTTTCAGCATGTTGATCATGCCGAATATGGCCTGGGTTGTTCGCCCGTCAGAAGTAGTGAGTGGCTCTCTGCCCGATGCATGATAAGCGCGATAGAGCAGATTGGAGCCATCCACAAGGACGAGTTTCTTTTGAGAGGAATCAGGCAACGTTCCCACCATCATAGTCTCTATATCGTGCTGACTGTTCAACGAGTCCTGACATGGAGATGTTCTTGTATCCATGAACCATGTATTGTAAACCATGCTTTTGCTGGCTTGGATTTGTGATTGGCTGGTTCATTGCAATGACACTGTTGAACACGGAAATTCGAGTGAATAGAGGTTGTTTCGAAAAATTACTGTGGTATGACCTGAAAACCGGCAGTTCACACCTTCAGTAAGTACCAGAAGAAACAGTCAGGGATTCTGAAAAGGCCACATTGATTATGGGCTACAATCGTACTATATACTTCAGTCAGTAGCAGGATCACCATGGGTAAATTGAAAGTAACGGAGCCAGTAGAAAAAGCACTCGGCAGAGGGGCGGTGATACTTGCATTTGCCATTCTGGTTATTCCGGTTTCCGGGTTCGCACATGGGATTCCAAAAACCGCAGAAACGGAAGAACTGCTCTTAAAAGAGTCATCATCTTCCGGGCAGACGGAAGAAGAATCCGATCAAAGAACCATCATCTACCACTGGGTTGGGGGGCATCTCGATAGAGTTATGATTGAACATCCAAATGGACTTCGGGAGGTCTATCAGAATACCGATTCCAGAAACAACCTCTGGAATGCTGATGAGGCCGAACTGGGGCACTTGCAAAACGTCAGGCAGTGGAGACTCTGGTCCTGGTAGTCTGAACAAGCATCGGGGATTGAGATTCGTCAGTCAAGACCGTGGAGTCCTTCATGAACTCCAGACAATGCCCGCTTCAGCAATCTGTTCCGAACCCGGTGTCTCATGCATTTCAATGAATCGCTGGGCTGGTGCCGAGGTCCAGCAAGGGAATCGAGACCGTAAACTCCACACCTCTTTTGTTCATCCGGTTGTTTGCACGGTGGTTGCCACCGTGATATTCGGAAATCACTTTCACGACATAAAGGCCCAGACCGAGATGCGGTTTTCGGGCATCATGGTTGGAACCAGATACCATTGGGTCAAACAGCCTGTCCAGGATATCTTCCGGTAGTTCCGGTCCCTCATTCAATACTGATATTTCAGCATAATGGCCGTTTTTTCGTGACCGGACAATGATTGGCGTATCCGGGATGCTGTATTCCGTGGCGTTATCAATCAGCTTGTCCAGCATTTGGGCAAGATACTCGGGGCTGCCTTCGATGAACAAGTCCGCATTCCGGTTATCCACCCTGAATTCGTGATTGCTGTAGACATATTGATTGCCAGCAACAAAATCGGAAATTAATTGTGACAGGTTGATTGGCTCTTTCTCCTCATCTTGCAACGCTTCTTCCAGGCTTGCCGCTTCAGTCAGGCTGGAAAGTAATGATTTCAGTCTATGGATACCATAAGTTGCCCGCTGCATATGGTGATTGTCCTTGGTCTGCGGTATGTCTCCTGCCAGCATTTCCAGCGAGGAGCTGACTACTCCCAGCGGATTGTTCATTTCATGGGCAAGTGTATCGGGCAACTCTTCAAGATAGCGCATGTATCCCGATAAACGAGACAGCATGCCTGAAAAACTTCGATTCAGTGCTCCAAGTTCATCGTTTGAAGGATCCTGCTTTGGGATGTGTTTCATGCGTACACGCCCTTCAGGTGTAATGGCCTGTTCCGTGATGTTGTGCAGTTTTCGGATTCGCATGGTCAATCGCCAGGCAAAAATAACGAGAACTACCAGTACGGAGAAAAAAACCAGAACCGTGACCACCGATAGGGATCTAACAAACTGATAATGCAGGGAGGATGCCTCGGAATTGCTTTGCTCAACCAGCACCGCTCCGATGATTTCCCCATCTGCAAAAATGGGGTGTCCCGCGACAATAATCTCCGCCTTGTTGTCCAGAGACATCCGGATATCGGCGCGTGGGTTTCCGGTTTCGATAATGCTGACTACAATCTGATCCGGTCGGTTGGTCGAAGACGGGGAGTAATCCTTGAACTGAAGCGGTGGTTCTGGAAAAAGCCTGTCTACGAAATCCAGCAGCATTCGAATCGGAATGAACTGGGCTTGAACAGGTTCGGTATTGGTTTCGATATCGGAAAAACCGGGCTCGGTCGAGTTCCAGAGATTGCCGACTACCGATCGGACCTGTCGTTGCCGATCAAGAACCCAGATTCTTGAACGTAGTAGACCCAGCCCTTCCAGGATCTTGGTTAGTCCTGGGGAACGGACGATGACCTGGGTTGGCTCTTCTCCGGATTCTCGTGGCGAGGTAGTGATAATCTGCCTGATTTCCCGACTCTCCGGATTGTCCACATCGACCACCGAAAAACCGATCTTTGATCGATAACCGATGATGCTTCTGGGAATCCGTAATTCGATTACGTAGCCCCAATCGGTTTCGGCGAGTTCGCTCTGGACTTCAGCAACATTTTCACCGGTAAGAGGCAACTCCCACTGCTCATCCATCAGGAATGCACTCATTCTGCCCGGTTCGTTGGAGAGCAGCAGATAGCGCTCCAGGTTTCCATTACCCCGTTCCAGCAGAATGCGGATCTGATCGCTGGAGTTCAGAATAACTCTGGTCGGGTCGCGAAAAACACGCTCCGAATCATTGACTTCAAACAGGCCGTACAGATAGGTATCGTTATAGCCGATGATATTCCTGACCGAAAAGGAACTGGGGTCATAGTCAAGGTCACACAACTGCGTGTCCTCGCCAGTGAAGTAATTGGAAAGGATTTGCATGGACTCCCAGTCTTCGGTATCTCCATTCAACTGAATGGGACCTTCAATGCGTTGGGTATAGAGTGCGCCTTGTTTGCCCAGCACCTCTGGTACTGCTGTGTTCTGGCTGAAAAATTTAGACTGGTTATTCAGGATTGTGGCAATCCCCTTGGCGGTAGTCAATAACGCCTCCTTCTGACCGCGCCATAGAAATCGATCCATCTCCTTGATATAGAAATTGCTCATCGCGATGGGAATTGCCATCAGGATAATGCCGATCACGATCAACTTTAGTCGAATACTGGTGTTTTTCCAGAACATGGCTTTTTCATTGACCGATTTAACGATAGAGCCAGAGTGCTCGACAATCCATTGAACAAACTCTATTTAACGGTATGATCCCCTTTGCATTTCCATTCCATGAATTGCCTCGGGACTACGGGCACGGAACATGGACGATCGGTTAGTGGTGCCACCTATAACCCACCCCAAACACTGTCTGGATCATTGAGAATGACGGGTCAATTTCCTTGAATTTCTTGCGGATTCTTCGCACGTACCCATTGATGGTATTGCGTTCCACGAAATGCTGACGAGTGGTCTGAATCAGGACTTCGTAGGTTTTGACGTGGCCGGGATTTCTTGCCAATGCTTCAACCAGCCAGAATTCGGTCAAGGTCAGATGCAGAGGCTCGCCTTGCCAGCGAACGGACATGCTATTCTGGTCCAACTCCAGATTGCCAAGTATTAGGCGGGTTGCATCTCCGGCGTTCTCCTGCGTGGTCGATGCAATGCGAAATAATGATGACACACGAACCATCAGATACTGGAGTGATGCAGGTTTGGTAATGTAATCCCAGGCATCGAGGCGCAATCCGGAGATCCGGTCCACGTCCCGGTCGCGGGCGGTCAAGAAGATAATGGGTAGATTTGGACTCATTTGACGTAGCACTTTACAGAGTTCAAATCCGCCTTCGGATTCATCCTTGAGCATGATATCCAGAATTGCCAGATCCGGAAGAGAGCGATTAAACCCCTCCAGAGCCTCATTCTTGTCGGAATATGTGCGAACGAAATACCCTTGCTGGGTTAACGCTTCTGAGAGGTTTTCCAGATAGGAGAGGTCATCCTCGACAATGGCGACGGTACGAGGCATTGGGAAGTCCGCAATTCAGTGTTATGGAAGTATAACCCATGCTGATCAATCTTGGAAAAATAGCGGATTATTGCCACCAAATTGCCATGAGTTACAAAATCGGTTGCCATATCAAAAGTGTCTAATACCAGGTTTGACAGACTAATTGGACTTTGGGTATTGCCATGAGTAGTAAAGTGTTTATTCCGGTTACCGATGAGATGCTGTATGAGCATCCCGAGTGGATTACTGCTCCGTTATGTCCCTATCAAGTTGACAACCCCTCTCTTCACTGGATGGCGGTGATTGATTCGTTATCCCGAAGTCCGGATGCAGAAAGGCAGACTCGTTTGGGCGAGAGTAGTTATCTGTCATGGCTGAAATCCCAGAGCAGCATTTATATCCGTTTAAGCCGGGCATAGTTCAGTACCAGCCATTTTTGACCGACTTCGGGAAAGTTGATCTGAACCCTTGCGGATGCTCCTGTCCCCTCGGCGTTGATCACGGTGCCTTCTCCGAACTTGCCGTGATGCACCGTGCATCCCAATTCCAGGGCGTTTCCAAAGATATCGGTCATTGTTGCGTCGCCGCTTCCGGGGTTCATCTCTGGATTCTGTCGCTGAAAGCTTGACTGCCTTGCATCAGGGAACAAATTCTCCGGCAATTCGGCCAGAAATCTCGATGGCATGCAACGCATTGGCTTTCCGAAAACGGTTCTGGACGAGGCATGACACAAGTACAGCTTTTGCATGGCGCGAGTGATGCCGACATAGCAAAGCCGTCGTTCTTCTTCAAGGTTCCCTTCCGATATGGACAATTGATGGGGAAACAGGCCATCTTCCATGCCACATAGAAATACGGTGTTGAATTCCAGCCCTTTCGCAGAGTGCAGACTCATCAGCTGTACACTGTCATGTGCTTCTTCTGTGCCACGCGGCCCCGGTTCAAGAGCGGTATGGTTGAGAAACAGGTTGAGTTCGTCCTCACGCTGGCTGGGTCCTTCCTGCGAATGTTCGGAAGTATAGCTTTCGGCGGCTGTTACGAGTTCCTTCAGGTTTTCGATGCGTGAGATGGCAGTTTCCCCCCGATCTTTGGAGTAATGGTCAATCAGCCCACTTTCATGAAGGGATGTTTCCACCAGGGCATCAAGGGGTCGATCTTTTGAGAGGGATGCAATTCTCTCGATGATTGCCCTGAATCGTTTTAATGATTCCCGGCTTCGTGATGATGTTTCAGGGTCATCGACCGCCAGGAGACTCGCTTCCCAGAGTGATGTGTTGTGTCTGGCAGCAGTGAGGCGAACGGAATCCATGGTTTGTTTTCCGATGCCCCTTGGAGGCATATTTACCACTCGGTCGAAAGACGGGTCAGAATCGCGATTCACCGCGAGTTTAAGATAGGCCAGTGCATTCTTGATTTCGGCTCGTTCAAAAAACCGCATCCCGCCATACACGGAGTAGGGGATGCCCTGTGCGATCAACTGTTCTTCAAAGGCTCGGGACTGTGCATTGGAGCGATACAGAATGGCATGTTCATTATGGGCACTGCCGCTAGCGACTGATGACCGAATGATTGAGACAACAAATTGCGCTTCTTCAGTCTCCGAGTAGCTGCGATATATCTGGATGGGTTCCCCGTCAGCCTGGTTGGTCCACAGTCTCTTGCCAAGACGCCCGGAATTCTTGCTGATGATTGCATTGGCCGCCTGCAGGATGTATCCCGAAGAGCGGTAGTTTTGTTCCAGTCGAAAGGTGGATGCAGATGGAAAGGTACGATTGAAACCCAGCATGTTCTCGACTCTTGCACCTCGCCAGCCATAGATCGACTGGTCGTCATCGCCCACTGCGAAAATATTCTGGTGACTGGAACTTAACAGCAGTGCGCATTGAAACTGGATATGGTTGGTATCCTGGAATTCATCAATCAGGACATGTTCGAACTTGTTCTGGTAGTGTTCCCTGACAATCTGGTTGTTTTTCAGCAGTTCGTAGGTGCGAAGCAGCAACTCTCCGAAATCGACGAGTCCGAGTTGCTGACAGCGTTTTTGGTAATTCTGGTAGACCAGTGAGAAAATTTCGTCTTTTGACAGTTCCCCGGGCAAGTTGTGTGCTCGATGACCATCATCCTTGCAGGCGTTGATTCTCCACAGGATCTGTTTGGGAGGAAAGGATTTCTCGTCAAGCTTCAGTTCTTCCATGGATTTCTTGATTTGCCTGAGTTGGTCAGCATTGTCGATGACCTCGAATTGTTCGGGCAGACCGGCAGCTTGCCAGTTCTGGCGCAGCATTCGGAGCCCTAGTGCATGGAAAGTGCCAATCCACAGTCCTCGGGTTGGTGCGATCAGCAATTCTTCAATTCGGTTCTGCATCTCGCGCGCAGACTTGTTGGTGAAGGTCATGGCAATGATGGACCAGGGGGCTGTACCGTGTTCCTGAATTAGCCAGGCAATACGATGGACCAGAGCACGGGTCTTGCCGCTACCGGCACCAGCGAGAACCAGAACCGGACCTGGTGGAGTGGTTACAGCCTTGCGCTGTTCTTCGTTGAGAGGGGTGATAATGGGTGATTCTTCCATAGCGGTATTGGTCGATAACCGGGTAGGGTTAATCGGGTTGTTGCGGGACATCTGGTCTGTAGAATCCTTTCTAACTGGTTCTTTCCACAATTATGGCAGGGAAGTATTTTACAATATTGTCACTTCTGTCGAATTCAAACTGACCCCTGATTGATCATGAACAAACCAGTCTTTCCAGATGAAAACCTGAATCATGTTGTGGACATGGACCGATCCCATGTCTGGCATCACCTAGTCCAGCACAAGCCCCTGCAGGAGGGATCTCCAATGGTTATCGTAGAAGGTGAAGGCCTTCGAGTCCGCGATATCAATGGCAGGGAATATATCGACGCAGTCTCGGGAGGAGTCTGGACCGTTAACGTTGGTTACGGTCGCGAGAGCATTGCCAACGCAGTAAGGGATCAGTTGGCACAGATGTGCTATTTTTCCAACTCTGCCGGTAATGTCCCCGGCGCGAAATTTGCCGACAGGCTGATTGAAAAGATGCCCGGATTGAACCGTGTGTATTTTTCGACTTCGGGCTCCGAAGGAAATGAGAAGGGCTTTAAGCTGGTTCGTCAGCTTGCTGCCAGGGAAAATGACGGCAGGAAGCACAAGATCATTTATCGGGATCGTGACTATCACGGCACGACGATTACCAACCTCTCTGCGTGCGGCCAACATCAAAGAAAGGATCAGTACGGGCCGTTTACGCCCGGATTTGTTGAATTTCCCCATTGTCTGGCGTACCACCATGAGCGGGGCGATGATCCGGATTTCGGGGTGATTGCAGCTCGCGAGCTGGAAAAAGTGATTCTCAGGGAGGATCCCGATACAGTGGGGGCGGTGATTCTGGAGCCCATCACGGCTGGTGGGGGCGTGATTACGCCTCCTGAAGGGTATTTTGACACGATCCAGGAAATCTGTACCAAATACGGCGTCCTGATTCACATGGACGAAGTGGTTTGCGGCATGGGTCGAACAGGCAGGTGGTTCGGCTATCAGCACTACAATATCAATCCCGATATCGTGGTTATGGCCAAGGGTGTTGCCAGTGGCTATGCGGCCATCGCATGTACGGTTACCACCGAGGAATTGTTTGCAAAGTTTTTGGCAGAACCTTCGGATACGATGCAGTATTTTCGCGATATCAGTACTTTTGGCGGATGTGCAGGAGGACCTGCAGCGGCCCTTGAGAACATGCGTATTATTGAGGAAGAGAAGTTGCTGGATAATGTCGTGGAGATGGGGGAGTATGTCATGGGTCTTCTTCACGAACTCAAGGAAAAGCACCCGATTGTCGGTGATGTGCGTGGAAAGGGCTTGTTTGTAGGTGCGGAGCTGGTTGTCGATCGTAAAACCCGGGCTCCGGTTGACGAGACGGTGATGAACCGGGTTGTTGCCGACTGTCTGGAGCAGGGCGTGATGATTGGCCGTACCAACCGAAGTTTCCAGCACTACAACAATACGATCTGTCTTAGCCCGGCCCTAGTTTGCACCCGCGATGACCTGGATCAGATTGTCGGGTCAATTGACAGTGCATTGGGCCGAATTCAGCAGTAACCCGACTACAATCGTCGGAGCGGCTGATTCGTGGCAAAAGAACTGGTGGCTACGCCCTGGATCGAACAGGGGACCCCATCATTATGAGTGATGTGCTCTAACCAGCTGAGCTACGTAGCCATTGTGACTTGGGCGAGGGGGCGAGAGTACCTGATTCCAGTCGTGATAGCAAGATTTTATGACCGCCCTAATATTTAAATAGGAATCGAGAAAAAAGTAAAAAGCCTTGTTAAATCAGGGTATTAATGGTAGAATACTGTTTTTTCGCACTTCACCCATTGGGTGAACAAATTCACCAGCCCCCGAGAGAACAAGGCCACATGAA